>JAKITT010000034.1 GCA_021647945.1 Candidatus Polarisedimenticolaceae bacterium | reverse complement strand
CAGCCATCAAGTGCAAAACATCCCTATGTTCCTCCAATATCTGCTCAGAACGCTGGTAATTATTATCAATACAGTTGCGGATTTCTTCATCAATCACGTGTGATGTACCATCCGATACACTTTTATGCTGCGTCACTGAACGACCAAGAAAAATCTCCTGCTCATCTTCGCCGTAGGCAAGCGGCCCAAGGCGGGCCGACATCCCCCACTTTGTCACCATATTGCGCGCCAACTCAGTAGCCCGCTGAATATCATTGGATGCACCCGTTGTTATATGGTCTGCGCCAAAGATCAACTCTTCAGCAATTCGACCACCAAACAGGCTCGATATCTGGCTATTCAGCTGCTCCTTAGAGAGGCTGTAACGATCCTCTTCGGGCAGGAACATCGTGACACCCAAGGCGCGTCCGCGCGGGATAATACTGACCTTGTAGACGGGGTCATGTGATGGCACCAGACGCCCTATGATGGCGTGTCCAGCCTCATGATAGGCCGTGAGCTTTTTTTCTTTTTCATTCATCACCATGGAGCGTCTTTCAGCACCCATCATAATCTTATCTTTAGCACGTTCCATCTCTGCCATATCGACAAATGTTTTATTTGACCGTGCGGAAAAGAGAGCGGCCTCATTAACTAAGTTAGCTAAATCAGCACCAGAAAAACCAGGCGTACCACGGGCAATTATCGAGGCATTCACATCATCTGACGCCGCCACTTTGCGCAGATGCACCTTGAGAATCTGCTCTCTGCCACGCACATCTGGCAGACCAACCACCACTTGACGATCAAAACGCCCTGGACGGAGCAGTGCGGGATCAAGCACATCCGGTCTATTGGTAGCGGCGATGACAATGACCCCCTCATTACCCTCAAAGCCATCCATTTCAACAAGCAGCTGATTCAGGGTCTGTTCACGTTCATCGTGACCACCACCAAGCCCGGCACCACGATGACGGCCCACTGCATCAATCTCATCGATAAAGATGATGCAAGGCGCATGTTTTTTCGCCTGTTCAAACATATCGCGCACGCGAGAGGCGCCGACGCCGACGAACATCTCAACAAAGTCTGAGCCGGAGATAGTGAAGAAAGGCACCTTGGCCTCACCGGCAATCGCTCTGGCCAACAGAGTTTTACCCGTACCTGGCGGACCAACCATAAGAGCGCCCCTCGGGATTTTTCCTCCAAGCTTTTGGAATTTGGCGGGTTCACGTAGGAAGTCGACCATCTCGGCCACCTCATCTTTTGCCTCATCAACACCGGCAACATCTTTGAAGGTCACTTTGATTTGATCTTCATTCAGCAGACGCGCTTTGCTCTTACCAAATGACATCGCACCTCGACCACCGCCGCCGCCCTGCATCTGGCGCATAAAAAAGACCCAAAGACCGATCAGGATAAAGAGTGGAAACCAATTGATCAGAATCGACATTAAAATGGATGGCTTCTCTGGCGGAGAGGCAACAATTTCAACATTATTATTCAGCAGGTCGCCGACCAGACCACCATCACCTGGACTATGCGTCGTAAAAGCTAGCCCTGCGTTGGTGATGCCTTCAATGGTACGCCCAGTGATCGTGACATGTTTAACCTGTCCAGATTTCACCTCATTGATGAACTCTGAGTAGGTCATCGCCTCAACTCGCTTCTGTGATGAAGTAAAGTTGTTAAACACGGTCATCAACACAACAGCAATGATGACCCACAAAATTAGATTTTTCGCCATGTCATTCAAGACATTAACCCTCAAATATTGATTTCCATTCAACCACTAAGGCAAATGCAAAATTTTAGTAACTAATTACTAAACGTTACTACAGATTATAGCCCTCTGCCACCAGATAGACCTCGCGACTGCGGGGTCGTGATGCTTTCGGCTTACGTATTACCACCTTTTTGAACGACGACCTGACATCCTTTATATACTGATCAGAGCCGGCCCCTTGAAAGAGTTTGACCAACATGACGCCGCCAGGTTTCAGAGATTCACGCGCAAATTCAAGGGTTAACTCACACAGGTAGATCGCTCTTGGCTGATCAACTGCCGTATTGCCGCTTACATTGGGGGCCATATCTGAAATTACAAGGTCAACAGACCGCTCAGCCAATATCTCATGTAGACGCTTTAATGGCCCCTCTTCTCGAAAATCACCCTCGATAATCTCAACACCAGAGATCACCTCCATCGGCAAAATATCAAGCGCAATCACCTGCCCACGGTGACCGACGAGCTTTTTCGCTATCTGCGACCAGCCACCCGGTGCCGCACCCAGATCAACCACACACATGCCAGGTTTAAGCAGCCTATCCTGCGCCTGTATCTCTAACAACTTGAAAGCGGCGCGTGAACGGTACCCCGCCTGTTGCGCCTTTTTTACATACTCATCATTAACGTGACGATCGAGCCATTGGCGACTACTTTTACTCTTACTCATGTGTAATTATCAGTTTGATCACGGGGTAAATAGGTTAGAATAACCTCTTTTAATCAATCGGTTCAAAGTTTAACCATGCAGCTGTCTGAAAAACAGAAAAGATACCTACGCGGCCTCGGCCATCAACTTCACCCCATCGTCACCATCGGCCAAAAAGGGATGCGTGCAGCGATCATGGATGAGATGGAGATCGCATTGCTTAGCCATGAGCTGGTCAAAGTAAAAATCAACATTGGTGAGCATGCTGAACGAGATGCGGTTGTTGCTGAAATCAGTGAAACAACAAATGCCACACTTGTGCAACGTATTGGTAACACGGCGCTCTACTTCAGAGCCAACCCAAAGAAGAAGAGAGACCCCATCAAGCTGCCATCATAATAGAGCGTTCTAACTGACGCCTATTAAGCGTCTGAGTTCAGTAGCAAAATGTTTCATCTCCCTCTTTAATAGAGGGATATCTCTATTTGCAGCGGCATGTTCAAGCTGTTTCAGCACGACATCAATCGCTGGCATCGCGCAGTAACTGGTTGAACCACGCAGATGGTGAACCTTATCACGCATCCTCGTCCACGCCTGCACATCGTGCAACTTAGCAATTTCAGCGTATTGGCTGGGCATCTCTTTTAATAACGCCTGATAGGTATCATCAACAAACGCCTCATTGCCACCCGCTATCCGCAAGGCTTGTGCTCGATCTCTAATCGGCAAGAGATTCTCTTGTGATGGCGGAGGCAACACCTCCTTTCGCGGCACTGATCGACGATCAGCCACAGGCCAGCTGCCCTGTTTAACATTATCAATAATCCACCAGAGATGCGGTTCATCAATCGGCTTGGACATGCAGTCATCCATACCCGCTTTCAGAGCCCTCTCCCGGCTGCCACCAACAACATCAGCCGTTAATGCCACAATGGGCAGGTGATGACCTTCAGGCTCAGCACAACGGTATTTTCGAGTCGAATCAATACCATCCATATTGGGCATGTGGATATCCATCAACACCAAATCAAAGCTATTTTCCATCATCTGCGTCAATGCCTGCAGGCCATCATCAACGGCAGTAACATCACCACCGGCCCTCTTCAACAACTCACTAATAAGGCGTTGATTGACACTATTATCATCCGCAATCAGGAAACGAAGCCCCTTATAATCTGGCACCGTCATCAATTGATTTTGCTGAAATTCAGTTAATGGGGGAGGATCATCCACACTCACTTGTTCAATATTGAGCATTCTCAGGAGATTGCGGTGCATCACTACACTCGGCACCGGCTTGGTAACACAGTAGGCCACGCCCAGCGCACGACATTGATCAAACAACAACTGTTCTGATGAGCTCAGCATGGCAAAGATGGCTTGTTTACTCACTTTACGACAGGCCTTTATCAACTCAAAGGCCGACCCATCTTTTAAATCAGTACCTGTAAATCCAAGAACCAGCAGATCCATATCCTCGGCCCGCATTTCTAGACGTGATAAAAACTCACCGGGTTGCAGGCAGCATTCAACTTCAGCCCCCCAGCTGCTCAGACGATGATATGTGGCTAAACCAGAGAGTTTGTGGGTATCAAAAAGAAGCACTCGAACACCCGCTAGCTGAGGCATCTGTTTGCCCCCCGGCTCAATCAGACGCTCCAACACAAGCTCCACACTAAAACAGGCCCCCTCCCCCTCTTCACTATTCAGGATGATATGGCTATTCATCGCCTCAACCAATTTTTTCGATATACTCAAACCTAATCCAGTACCGCCATAGGTTTTTAATATGGAGTACTCACCTTGATTAAAGGCATCAAATAGGGCTGGCTGTAGATTTTTTGGGATGCCTATACCCGTGTCACTGACAGAAAAGCTGAAGGTACATTGTCGTTCCGTCACCTCTTCCAGCATAACGCGAACAATAATCTCACCCGACTCAGTAAATTTAATCGCATTACTCACCAAATTGATCAAAATCTGCCTAATTCGGGAGGCATCCCCGATCAGTTGGTCGGGCACATCGCTATAGATCAGCACCACCAGCTCCAAACCCTTGGCATGTGCTGTTGGTGCCAACAGAGAGATACCATCTTCAAAGCATTCACGCAGGCTAAAAGAGGTACGCTCTAAGGTAAAGTGCCCCGCCTCAAGCTTGGAGAAATCAAGAATGTCATTGATGATAGTCATCAAACTGGCGGCAGATTTATTGACTGTTTGGATATAGTCCTGCTGCGTCATATCTAGGTCTGTCTTCAACAGCAGATTGGCAAAACCGATAATGGCATTCATCGGCGTCCTAATCTCATGACTCATATTGGCCAGGAACTCAGACTTTGATTTATTGGCCTCTTGTGCGCGTTTACGGGCAAGATCCAACTTAATATTCTGTATCTCCATCACCTCCATGGTCTGCACCAGATCAACGGTTGCCTGATCTACACGTCGCTGAAGATCATACCGGCCCGCTCTGATTCTGTGGGCCATGGCGTTAAAGCCCTCTTCCAAACTACGCAGCTCCCCCTCAGAGATCACATCAATCTGGACACCATGGTCCCCCTGTTCAAGTCGTTTAATCGCATGGGTCAAACGCTCAACAGGCATGGCAAATCGTCGGCTCATACTGAGTGCGATGAATAGCGTAATCAGCAAGCCAAATAGCATAATAGCGGCACTATCTCGTACCATATCAAACTGCTGCTGCCAGATACCTGCACGAGTGAGCTGCACCGTTACAGCACCGACCTGCTCATTGACTGCTTTGTTACTCACATCACCCTGATCTGGAAAATCAAACAGACGGGTGGTAGAGGTCAAGGCATAAACTGGCTCGGTGAAATCGGCCAAGAGCCCCTCATCCTGCAAGCTCTCATCGTCTGAATCTGCGGTCGATAGATGCAACAGAAGATCACCATGAAGGCCATAAATTTTCACGAAAACCACTTCGGGCTTAGCCATCACCTTATTTGCAGAAGCCTGTAGTACGTCACTATTTACCGTAAAAATCCCGTAAAGACTTAATGCGGCCAACTCCTGAGCAATAGAGACTCCTTGCTCATGAAATGAGCGTTCAAGATCAGAGAGCCGCGTTGAGATGAAGTACCAACCCAATGTAACGCTGATCAGAATAGCTGGAGCCAAACCAATACAGAGCACTTTTGTTCTAATATTGGGGGATGAATACCATGTCATAATTGCGCACCTGCCACAGATTTATGTAATTTTTCTTTATCTGGCAACGTAATTTTAAGAGAGCGAGCGACACTCCCATTCATTAGCACACTAAAATTGGCGGGGTATTGCTGACTTGGCAGATACCGCTGTTCTGATGCAAAATATTCCCCCAACACATCCGCCAACTGTTCACCAATCTGCATCGGGGTCGAGTGGAGCGCCAACAGCGCCCCCGCTTTGACATAACCTTTTGAGAAACCAATCACTGGCACCCCATTGTGGTAGCTCGACAGCAACACGTTAAAAACAGTCTGTTTGCTATAAACCACGGGGTCTGGCAATGCCAGTAACACATCAATCCGTTGCAACAGACGCTTCAGCGCAACACCCACACCGGCTCGGTTCTCCACCACCACACTCTCTAACTGAAAGCCTGCCTGTTTGGCTAACTGAGCCACTCTATTTTGCTCATATTTACTGGAGGGGCCATACAACACACCCAGTCGTTTATGGCCGGGTAGCGCAGAGTCAATCAGACGAATCTGTCGTTCCAACGGCTGATCAAGAAAAAGAGCACCAATTTTAACTTGGCAGCATTTTGGCAAATCATTAAATGCAGACTCAGGCAACAGTGCGTATAGGGTGGGCGTTTTTATTACAGAATCTGCAACACTTTTTGCCGCTCTTGTTCCCAGCGTAATGATGAGATCAGGCGCGGCTTTGACAATCAGTGGTGCAATATCTTCACTCTTATCCGAGACCCTAACAACTTGACTCACACTCAAACAGAGAGAGGCACTCTCCACACAGCTGGCTAAAAGTTTTTTATTCAGATGATCAAGCACCTCATCATAGACAGGTGTCGTGCCACTGGTGACGGCAATAATTTTAGGCCGCTCAGATGCCACTGCCATATTGGAGACAACAAGCGATGAAATAACAGAGCAACCGAGAAGAAAAGAGACCATAGCAAGCCGCCCCAGTGTCTCTAAGGTGGCATTAATGAGCATCTCTTTCTGGAGAGAACTAACCATTTCTACACACAGCAACTAATCAAAAAAAACCTCGAATTCAATATAACTCTCAGGGCCGACCTCATTCGTATCCCGAAAATCGGTGTAGTGAGCGCCGATATTTTTCAGCATCAATGAGAGTTTACCTTCGGCACCAAAATATTCGCGGCTATATGAGAGTTTGACATCAACCTTGTCGTAACCCGGCACCTCTTCACCATCACCAAACCACTCAAAGCCATCAAGACGATAGTAGGCGAGACTGCCATCAATGCCATGTAGGAAGCGATGGGCCAGCAACAGACTCATGGTATTTCTCGGGATCAGCGGGGAAAAATCAGTGTAGCCAATGGGGTTGGGGTCCCCGGGTTCATTGATGGCTCGAATAAACCTGCCCGATGCTTTTGCAAAGGCATAACTAAAACGCACCAGTGTTTTATCCGACGGATTAGCGGAGATACCCAGCTCATAACCCGAGATAGTGGCATCACCCGCATTGCTGTAGTACCAGGCACCTCGCAGTATTGGACCCACATCAGGTTGAGCGCACATCTCCACCGGTTCACTACAATCATGGAGCCGAGGTTGTCCAATAAAATCCCGAATCTCATCCCGATAGAGCTTGGCATCAAGTGTTAAACCGAGCGTTGGAACATTACCTACATACCCCAATTCAACCGATGCGATCTCTTCTGGTTTCAGCCTGCCCCCGCCAAGATAGACCACATCAAAAGTGGACTCATCTTGAAAACGGGCCCGTAGCATTGAGTTATTCTCCACCAGCGTCGGCATACGTATCGCCTTGCTGTAACTCAATCTCAGTGTCTGCAAATTGTCGACATGGAAATTGAAGGCAATACGGGGAGAGTAGTAGGGCTGGTAATCCTCATACGACTCAGCCATCAAGCCAAAATTGAGCACCAGTTGCTCCGTGGCATACCACTCCGCGTTACCAAACGCACGCACCTGAGAACGTATCACTTTGCGATCATCCTCAAATCTAGCCAGACTCCAAGCCGAATCACGCCGCGCACCAGCGCCCCAGACAAGCCGCCACTCATCGGCTAAGCGCAATGAATGCTGCAACTCCAGATCATAGCGCTCACTATTTAGATCGTGATAGCCCATCTTCAGACGCTGATCAGACCAGCCCAGTATTGCAGGCACCGCAGCAGGTGGCACAGTACCGCCTGTCATTCTTGACAGATATTCAGAGAAGAGCATCGTCTCATAATCATCATCAATCTCTTGATAGTTATGGTAGAGCTGTAGTGACCATTCACTCTCTGCACTCTCTGTTCGGCTAAAGCGAATCTGCTGAAAACTTTGGCGATCATTGATCGTACGATCAGGCTGATAGGGGTTAAAATCACCGGAAAAAAGTGCTTCAAATTTATCATCACGCTCACCGGCTGAAAAACCCGCCTCAAACAGCAGGTCACTCGTCGCATTCAGATGGTAGTCACCCCGAAAATTGACCATTTGAGTACTAAAATCATCTTGGTGATTCTCCAGTCCATCACTCTGTTCCTGCATAGCGCTTAGACGAAATTCAAAATTTTGAGTCGTCATCGCATGACGAACGAGATAGCGCCGCTTTGAGAGCGAGCCGCCCATCATTTTCAGCAGGGTTCCACTCTGCTCAGCCGGATGGGTAGTGATAATATTGATCGTCGCACTAAAGGCATTGGCACCAAAAGTGACCGAATTGGGCCCACGAATCACCTCAATACGCTGAATATCCTCCAGCAGCACCGGAAAACTTGCCCAGTTCACCCCGCCAAAACCGGCATCATAGACAGAGCGCCCATCAATCAGCACCTGCATATTCCGGGCGTACTCATCCGAGATACCGTGGTAGGTCACCGTCAATTTGCTCCCCGTGACCCGCCCAACCTGAAAGCCGGGTACCAGCCGTAACACATCAGGAATAGTGGTCGCACCGAGTGCATCAATCGTATCTCGATCAATGATCGTCATGGCTACGGGCACATCTGTGAGTGGCTGTGCAAGACGGGTGGCAGAGAGCACCACCGGCATATCGGCGAGGAAATCCTCCTCACTTAAAGCGCCCCAGAGATCGTCCTGGGCAGACGCAACCGGTGACAAACTCAGAAGGAGAAGAGTGAGCAGAGAAGTTCTTAGATAATTTACTGGGATAATCACGCCATTTATAACCGCAATACTTATAGGGGTGTAGAGTCTCCTAATCAGTATAGCGTTGTCACTCCGGTGGAAAAATTTTAACATCGTCTATTCACGACTCAACAAGCATCAGCAATCGCTCAGCTTAGCATCGTTTTTAGCCATTCAGTCAAGTAGACTCTACCCCATGAATTTCCCAACAATTGAACAGAAAATAGGCCATACACCGCTCGTTCGCCTACAGCGGCTACCGGGTGACAGCAGTAATCTACTGCTGGTTAAACTGGAAGGCGACAACCCAGCAGGATCGGTCAAAGACCGTCCGGCATTGAGTATGATCAACGCCGCTGAAGCACGCGGGGAGATCAAACCAGGCGACGCGCTGATTGAGGCCACCAGTGGCAATACCGGCATTGCACTGGCGATGGCTGCCGCGATCAAGGGCTACCGCATGATTCTGGTGATGCCCGATAATATGAGCGAAGAGCGCCGCGCAGTGATGTGCGCCTATGGCGCAAAAATCATCCAGACCCCGGCCAAAGCGAGTATGGAGGGGGCCATCGACAAGGCCAATGCGATGCAGGCCGCCGGTGAGGGTAAGATTCTCGACCAGTTCTCCAACCCCGATAATCCACTGGCCCATTTTGAGGGAACCGGCCCAGAGATCTGGCAACAGACCGAAGGTAAGATCACCCACTTCGTCAGCGCCATGGGGACCACTGGCACCATCATGGGGGTCTCAACCTACCTGAAATCGCAAAATCCTGATGTGCAGATCATCGGTGTACAGCCTGCTGAAGGGTCACACATCCCCGGCATCCGCCGTTGGCCCGAGGCCTACATGCCGTCAATCTTTGACGCCAAGCGGGTTGACCGCCTAATTGACATCAACCAGCACGAAGCAGAACAGACCACCCGTGACCTAGCCGCCCGAGAGGGTATTCTGGCAGGAGTATCATCCGGTGGCGCAGTGGCCGCAGCATTAAAAATTTCCGCTGAAGTCGAAAACGCCATCATCGTAAGTATCATCTGTGACCGGGGGGATCGTTACCTCTCCACCGGCATTTTCCCCGCTGAGTAATCTTAATAATGTCCCGAAAACGTCGTAAAAACAGGCTGCCCGCCGAACCGATAGAAGCTGAAATTGAATCCCTCAACCACGATGGCCGGGGTGTCGCCCATGTCGATGAGAAGGCCGTCTTCATCTATGGCGGATTGCCGGGTGAAAAGGTGCGCTTTCGCTACCTGAAACGCAAACGCAGCTACGACGAAGGCACCGTGGTTGAGGTGCTCAGCGCCTCCCCAAAACGAGTTGAACCACGCTGCGAACAATTTGGCATCTGCGGCGGTTGTAGCCTGCAACATATGGATAGCCAGTCTCAGATTGAGGCCAAACAGCAGGTGCTGCTAGAGAACCTGGAACACATCGGCAAGGTGGCCGCAGAGCACATATTGCCCCCATTGACCGGCGAGGCGTGGGGCTATCGACGCAAGGCACGTCTCGGTGCCAAGTTCGTCACCAAACATGGCAAGGTGTTTGTTGGTTTTCGTGAGCGCGGCACCTCATTCATCACCGATACCGCTCACTGCGCCATCCTACACCCCAAAGTCGGCACGCTACTCAGTGAGCTAGCGTCACTTATCGATGGCCTATCGATCAACAACAAGGTGCCACAGGTTGAGATGAGCATGGGCGATGAGGTCTGCGTGTTGATCTTTCGCATCATGGAGCCGATCACCGAGAGCGACCGGCAGAAGCTGGGGGCGTTTGGCCAGCAGCATGATCTCAACATCTATCTGCAAGAGAGCGGCCCAGAGAGTGTTCGCCCCCTGGAGGGAATCCCCGCTCGACTCAGCTACAAGCTGCCCGATTTTGATCTGGAGCTGGAGTTCCTGCCCAGCGACTTCACCCAGGTCAACTCCGACATCAACCGTAAGATGCTCAACCTCACCATGCAGCTACTCGAGCCAAAAGCGGATGAGCGGGTACTCGACCTCTTCTGCGGTGTCGGCAACTTCACTCTACCCCTGGCCCGCCTTGCCAAACAGGTAACGGGCGTCGAAGGTGATGCAGGGTTGGTCGCCCGCGCCCGTGAGAATGCCGAGCGCAATGGTCTGAACAACGTTAATTTCCATGTTGCCAACCTCTATGAGTCACTGGAGGGGGTCGGTTGGCTCAATGAGTCATTCGACAAAGTGCTGCTCGACCCACCCCGCTCCGGCGCCGCTGAGATTCTTGAGCATCTGCCAAAGATGGGGGCCAAACGCATCGTCTACGTCTCCTGTTATCCTGGAACCCTGGCGCGGGATGCAGGCATTCTGGTCAATCAACACGGCTATCAACTGAAGGCGGCGGGTGTGATGGATATGTTCCCACACACTGGTCATGTGGAGTCGATCGCCCTATTTGAGAAGGCGTAGCGGGGTAAGCCCCTGCTCAATAAGATTTTGAATCACCACAGAGAGCACAGAGGACACAGAGAAAAACTTAATAACTCTGTGTCCTCTGTGCTCTCTGTGGTAAAAAAAACCTTTCAAAATAGTCTCTTACTGTTACTGCTCACCCTGCTGAGCGCCTACAGCCAGCCACCCTCCGATGCCATTCGCATGGGGCTAAGCAGTTCGGCCGTCAACCTCGACCCCCGTTTTGCTACTGACGCCACCTCCACACGCATCAATCGCTTGCTCTACCAGCGGCTGGTGGAGTTTGACCAAAGCAGCCTGCCGATACCCTCACTGGCCCGCTGGCAACAACTCACCCCAACCCACTACCGTTTCACACTGCAAGGTGGAAACCATTTCAGCAATGGCCAACCACTCACCGCCAGCGATGTCGCTGCCACCTTCCAGTCAATCCTCAACCCGGCCACCGTTTCACCCCACCGAACCACGCTCAACATGGTGCAGCAGATCGAAGTGATTGATGCAAAAACCATCGATTTCAGGCTCAACCACCCCGACCCGCTGCTGCCCGCCTATCTCAGCATCGGCATCCTACCGGCCGATGCGATCAGGCAAAACCACCCCTTCCACCGCCAACCGCTCGGCAGCGGTGCCTTCAAGTTTATCGCCTGGCCGAGTGAGGGAAAGCTGCAACTAGAGCGTCTTAGTGATCAACAGAAGATCAGCTTCATCACCGTCAAAGACCCCACCGTGCGGGTGCTTAAACTGCTGCGTGGTGAGATTGATCTGCTCCAGAATGACCTGCCCACTGAACTACTTGGTTACCTCAAAGCAGAACCTGATATCACCATCAGCCAAGGGAGAGGCTCCAACTTCCTCTACCTCGGCTTCAATATGCAGGACCCCGCCACCGGCAATCTCCTGATCCGCCAAGCGGTGGCCCATGCGGTGGATCGGCAGGCGATCATCCACCACCTCTTTGACGGTGCCGCCACCCCTGCCCAAGCGCTGTTCCCCCCGTGGCACTGGGCAGGCACATCACTACCGGCGATCCCTCACGACCCTACACGCGCCAAAACACTTCTGGCAGCGGCAGGCTACAATCCAGCAAATCCCCTCAAGCTCACCTATAAAACATCCAGCGACCCCTTCCGCATCCGCATCGCCACCATCATCCAACAGCAACTGGCCGAGGTGGGTATTGAGCTGGATGTACGCTCATTCGACTGGGGCACCTTCTACGGTGATATCAAGGCGGGCCGTTTCCAGCTCTACTCGCTCGCCTGGGTAGGCATCAAGACCCCCGATGTTTTCCGCTACATCTTCGCCAGTGAATCAATCCCCCCCAACGGGGCCAACCGTGGCCGTTTCAACGATCCCGTATCAGACCGGCTAATCACTGAAGCGGCGCATCTACCATCGCCAGAGGCGCAAGCGGTGGTATATCATCAACTGCAACAGCGCCTGCTGGAGCAGCTCCCCTATGTGCCGCTCTGGTATGAGGATCAACTCTTCGTCAGCAGAGCAGATATAACGGGCTATCATCTGGCAGAAGATGGTAACTATGATGGGCTGAAACAGGTCAAACGAGTCAAGCATGCCAGCAAGAATTGAGATCAACCTCGCTCAACAGCAACTCCGCCTATTGGATGCGGAGAGGGTGCTGGCCAGTTATGCCATCTCCAGCGCGCTCAATGGCCCCGGTGAAGCGATGGGCAGTGGCTGTACGCCGAGAGGCAGGCACCGCATCCGCATCGCCATCGGTGATGGTTGTGCGAACAACACCGTTTTTATCGGCCGACGAGAAACTGGCGAGATCTACTCTAAAACGCTGGCTGCCCAACACCCAGAGCGCGATTGGGTGCTCAGCCGCATTCTCTGGCTAACCGGTTGTGAGCCGGGCATTAATCGCGGTGACCAAGTCGATTCACTGCGCCGTTACATCTACATCCATGGCACACCCGACAGTGAGCCGATGGGGCAGCCCCGTTCTCACGGCTGTATCCGCATGCGCAATAGTGACCTAATCACCCTCTTTGACCAGGTCGGCCGGGGAACCGTGGTCGAGATCATTGATGCTTAACCGACTCTCACCAGAGAAGAGGGAGCTCTTCAGCCGAATTGATGAGATTCTCTTCTACAAATGGGATCCCATCAGCATCTCAGATACCGACTGGTCGCGTGATGAGTACCACCCCTACGTACCGAAACTCTTCAAGCTGGCACTGGCAAATGACCAACCGGCCCCATTAGCCGCCTACCTCAACTCGGTCACCGAGAGACGCCTGCAACTTAAAGCCAACAAACCCCACGACCTAGCCATCGCCGAATTGATCCTCGCGGTAAAAGAGCGCTGCTTAGACCTGAGCATCAATGACTATTAACCTCCTGCTCAGCCGACTCATCAGCGCCCTGCTGGTCATCTTTGGCGTCATATGTCTGGTCTTCCTTCTTCTGCACATGGTGCCTGGCGACCCGGTTGAGGTGATGCTGGGTGAGTCGGCACGCCCTGCCGATCGAGCCGCACTACGACTCGCGTTGGGGTTAGATCGCCCCATATTGGAACAGCTGTTTAGTTACCTGAACGGCCTGCTCCATTTTGACCTCGGCCAGTCACTGCACAGCAGACAACCCATCACCGAGCTACTGATGCAACGTCTGCCTGCCACCCTGGAGCTGACCGGTGCCGCTCTGGCCATTGCAGTGATCACCGCCCTGCCTCTGGGGGTGATGGCGGCGCTATACCAAGGTAAAAAACAAGATAGCGGCGCGATGCTCTTCTCTCTGCTCGGCATCTCAATTCCCAACTTCTGGCTCGGCCCAATGCTGATTCTGCTCTTCTCACTCTGGCTCGGCTGGACCCCGGTCAGCGGTCGCGATGCGCCAGGCGCGTTAATTCTACCAGCCATCACCCTCGGCACCGCACTCGCCGCGATCCTGGCCCGCATGGTGCGCAGCACCCTGTTGGAGGTGCTACATGAAGATTACATCCGCACCGCCCAAGCCAAAGGGCTAGCTCGATCCCAGGTCATCTGGCGGCATGCATTGGGCAATGCCTGGCTGCCCATCATCACCCTACTCGGCCTACAGCTCGGCGCGCTACTGGATGGTGCAGTGATCACCGAAACCATCTTCGACTGGCCCGGTCTCGGCTCACTGCTGGTGGAGTCGATCCAGAAACGGGACTACCCCGCGGTACAGGGGTGTGTACTGCTGATCAGCGTCACCTATGTGGTGGTCAATATGCTGACCGACCTCCTCTATAGCTGGGTCGACCCACGCATCCGCATCGGTGAAACCTAATGGGGTTTCGCCTCTCTCTTGCTATCCTGTTGGCATGGGCTTTGGCCGCACTCTTCGGCCCGCTACTGCCACTGGCACCCAACCAGATCGAGTTGGCTCAGATTCTCACCCCGCCCAGCGGCAGTGAACTCCTCGGTTATGATGACCTTGGTCGACCACTACTCGACCGCTTACTGGTCGGTGCCCGTATCTCATTCAGCGTCGCCTTTGGTGTCGTGCTGATCGCTGGCAGCTTCGGCGTTGTGGTTGGCACCCTCTCCGGCTATTTTGGCGGCCTCTTCGACCTGCTCATCATGCGCATCATCGACATCTTCCTCGCCTTCCCAGGCATCCTGCTCGCCATTGCCCTGGCCGGCGTGATGGGGCCGGGGATCGACAACTTGGTGATCGCCCTCTCCGTGGTCGGTTGGGTCGGTTATGCCCGATTGGCCCGCTCACAAGTGCTATCACTCAAACAGCGCGACCATATCACCGCCGCCATCGCCCTCGGCAGCAGTGAGTGGATAATTGTCACTCGTCATCTACTGCCACTGATCGCCGCCCCACTGATCATTGAAGCCACCTTCGGCATCGCCAGCATGGTGATCGCCGAAGCGGGACTCTCATTTCTTGGTCTGGGTGTGCAGCCCCCGGATGCCTCCTGGGGCAGCATGATCCGCGATGGCGCACGTTATATGCTGGTCGCTCCACATATGGTGATGGTGCCGGGATTCGCCATCATGCTGATCGTCTTTAGCCTCAATCTACTCGGTGACCGCCTCAGAGATAAGCTTGATGTCCGCAGCAATAGAACAGAGTGACACAATGAACAGCCACACAAAAAATGTCACCCGCCGCAAAATACTCTTCCTCTGCACCGGCAACAGCTGTCGCAGTCAAATGGCCGAGGGTTTCACCAACGCATTAAAGGGGGATCAAATTAAGGCCTATTCAGCCGGTATCGAAACGCACGGCATCAACCCCTATGCGGTGGAGGTGATGGCCGAGCGTGGCATTGATATATCACAACAGCAGAGTAAAACGTTAGGGGATCTGAACGGCCTGATCTTCGACACCATTATCACCGTCTGTAGCCATGCCGATACACACTGTCCAACCCTACCCAGCCAGACTAAAGTGATTCATAAAGGGTTTGATGATCCGCCAAAATTGGCGGCAATGGCACAAAATGAGAAGGAGCGCCTAGACCACTACCGGCGGGTTCGGGATGAGATCCAGCGCTATATTGAGACGCTATAAGAGATTGTTATAGGAGCGTATATTTTTCACACCGGCGACTGAATAGCGCCCATTTTCAGAGAGCCGTCAGCTCTTCTGCGTAAGAAAGGTCGATAGCGCACCATCCATAGAGAGCACATGCAGGCGAAACCAAGCGGGAAGTTCAGCGACATAAGTCCGCGCCACCTCAAATTCGCCCCGTTTCACACAGACATTGATCTGTCTCATCTCACCCAACACACGATCATGCTCTGCACGATGTGTTGATACTTGAGGGTATCGTTTGCGCCGCATCTGCTTGTTCTCAAAATCGAAGTGACCCTCAGTGTGCGTCACTAGCTCTTGGAACAGTTCAGGAAACGTCTCATCAGTCGCACGGCCCAATGCATTCACCAGATCAACAAACTCGCCATGCAGCGTATCGATCTCAACCATATGCACCAGCAGACCACGACCGAAGTCATCGATCAACGGGAGGTTATTCGACTCATTAAAGGAGCCAAATTGAGGAAAGCCCGATTCAAAAAAAAGCATCAGCCAAACTCCGCAGTTAACAATCAAGCCTCAGTATACCCAGCCAGCCAATTTAAAATCATCATTTTCAGCCAAACCATTAGAAAAGCATGGCCATATCTGTGAATTTAAATTCTAGGGGCTAATTTTTCTTCTGCCATCAAAGAGATATCACATGCCATTTATGCTGATTTCAACAGAGACAAGCTGTATGAATTGTGTTGTGTGGACAAAAAGGTGTCAGAGCCTCTCAATTCATGGGTTGTGCCTGAGTGGCTGTTGAGAGAAGTTCGATGTTAGTGGCTCTTTGAAGGCTTACAATCATGGCATGATGCTATACTCTCTAATAGGAACTAAAGCCATATAGCTTTAGTTCTGATTGAGCCTGAAAAGGGGCTCATAGCTTCTTTATCATCCTTGAAAGCCTAGTTTAGATTGAGGTGCGGCATGGGTGGACTAACGCTTACAGGTAAAAACTTTCCCTCCGTTTCAGTGAGTGATGCAGTTGCGCTGGAGTCTAGTTTGCAGGCCATCTTGCAATCTGATTACAAGGGTAACCTGCATGTCATGTTGGCAGATTACCAGCGGGTTCTAGCGGATAATCATCAACGTGAGCAGTGGCCACGGGTGCATGAAAAACTGCAGACACTCTTCATGTGTGGCAAGGCTGTACCTCTTGATGGGCCGATGATTGGTATCCCGGTCTCTATTCGTGACAGTGACCTCTTCCGTGACACCGCAAATCTGTTTAGCCAGGACCGCTCGTTATTGGCATCAATAGAGTTGATGGCGACGGCGTGGAATGCCACCTTTGCAGACACCGGCCTATGGATGGGTAAGACCTTCGAGCCGGTCAGCAAAGTGGTGATTCAAGATAAGTGCGATGGTGACCCTGAATTAGTTGCCGCGTATGACCCTGCCATCACCCGTATAGGGCGTAACTTTTTTCGTGAGCCGGGTGATCCCAATCTGCTGCAAAATATGGGGCTTCCTGTCCTGGAGCAGGTGTGGCGTTTACAAGATAGGCCCACCTCCATCTCCGCCAAAGGTTTTGATGGTGAGTTGCAGGCGGCCCATCTTGAAAAAGAGCAGGCCATTCCCTATAGCATGACGGGGGGTGTCTATCTGGCAGATATGGGACGTTCTGCAACGCCGGAGATGAATGGCAAGGCGGTCTATCAGTTGAACTACCGCTGGCCCAAGCTCAACCCAAGCTTCCCGATGAGCTGCCTGGTCGATGAGCTGGTACAGGTGGGTGAGGGTATCTATCTTGGCCAACTGGTTTTTGCCACTAAACGTTTTAGTCTGGGTGCAATTGATCTGCCCTTTATTCCCGGTAAACGGGATATTGAGCTGGGTGAACCCTATGAGCCAAATAAGCACTCCATCTTTGATTGGATTCGCAATATCTTTAGCGGCCGAAGTAAGGATGAAGCGCCAGATTATGGCTACCAAAACAATGGCTATTTTCTGATGATGGACCCCGCCTACGCCAAACAGGTCTATGCGGATGACGCCTTTCCACAGTTGCGGCCACGTCCCGGTGAGATGGGTTATGAAATGCTCGGTTATGGTGAGGCACCAACGGCTGCGAAAAGTGAAGCGCGCGATTGGGTCAAAGGCTGGCGTGAGGATGAGGCTCTAAAAGAGAAGTTCACTACCCTGATCACCGAGCCTTCTCCGCAAGCTAGTGATGGTGATGTGACAGAGATGCGGGGTGACGATGAGTCTGTACTGCAGATGTTGCAACGCATCAGTCACGACATCTCAGCACAAACCAAACATGAAGATCACCTGAAACATTTTGAGCAACTGAATCGACTCTTTCGCAGTGGTGTAGCACCGAAGGTAAACAGTGGTCTGTTTCAGGGTGGCGGTAAAAAAGGTTACAACGTACGCATTGATGGGCGCGAGGTTCGTGATTGGTATGGTGGAGAGGAGAGCACCGAGGGCTTTGACTACTACCACGGTGCTACGCTAAATCTACACTGGGGTTTTAGTGAAACCTTCTGCCCTGATCGAGACAATTTGCCACAAGATGCCTCGCTTATCCCTACAGTTCTGGCCAATGCGTTGAATGGTGAGGTGCCGCCTGATGCCCGTTTTCTGGTCAGAGTTTGGCGTGCCCTTTGTGATCAAATCTTCTCCCTGTTTGGCAAATCAGCCGACCAGATCACGCCTGCCCCTGCCCCCAATGTGATGAATATTGTCTGGCACAACATCGGTAAATATATCTTTCCCTGGGCAGGCAAGTCGTTTGAGCGAATCTCACCGCGTAAGTTGAGCATGTTGCTGGATGAAGGTGGTCGACTCTCCGAACGTTATCCGCAGAGGGTGGCGGAGTTGAAACGCCATCTGGCGAGTGCCCCCCACTATGCACTGGTGAAGAAAAACCAGCAAAATTACTGGGCTTGTGACGGTCGCTTTGCTGAGCATCTGGCCAGCGGTAGTTGGGATGCCGGGATGAGTCATGAGGATAAAAATTTCTGGACACAAGAGGCGGCTGAGCGTTGGGTGATGGGTTATAACCTACAGGATCAGCGGGTTGTGGTTGCCGATGCGCTGATGCAGATGGTCGATATGAACTACCGGGTGCCTGAGCCCGTGCTGCAACAGGTATCTGAGGCGAGTGGTTCACCCTTTCTGCGTCAGGGGTATGCCTTTCTTGGTGTTGCCGATCAGACCTCTATTCTGCCGATGAATAGTGGCGCTGGCGTGAGCAAAAAGGTCTTTCAGTTCCACTACCGGTTCCCCATGATTGGTGGGGCGATACCGATCGGTTTCTGTCTCGATGAGCTGGTTGAGATTGCCGACGGCCTATTCCTCGGGCAGCTGATCTACTCCACCGCACTGAATGTGCCATTTCATTCATCCGTTGATCCCAGTGAGTATAAATACCAGCTCTTTGGTTACTTTCTGTTGCTGGATGATGAATGGGAGCACCATCGTCAGGCGATCAAGCTCGATACGCTGCACGACAAACCTTCACTATTAAATTAAACGGGAGCGAGGAGATTCAACAATGACCGACCCTCGGCTACACACGGGTGGCATCCACGTCACTCTCAATAAAACGACAGATTCTCAGCCTGCTGATGAGAGTAGCTCGCGGATCACTCCAATCCGCAATGAGATGCCACAACGCATTAAAACAATAAAAGATCTGGCTCTGAGTCAGATCACATTGGGGCAATATCCCGTCGTCAAAGCGTGGCGAGAGAAGCTCTTCTCAGCAGAGGGGCAGCCTGAGATCTGTGATGAGCTACCGCGGCTACTGACGCAGTTTTTGCGTAGTGCAGAGGCCGAGGCGATGTCGCCCTACAGACGGCGTGCCAGGGCGCTGCACCACATCTTCACCAACAAAAGTGCGCTGGTGCGGCAGAGTGATCTCCTGCCAGGACAGACCACAACCAGTTTTGTGGGTCCTGTGGTCTATGCGGATACCATTGGTTACTGCATCTGGCCCGAGTTGAAGAGTGTGACCACACGGGCACAGAACCCTTTTAAAATAAGGCCTGAAGTGGCCCAGCGACTCAACAGAGAGATCTTCCCTTTCTGGCTTGAGCGTCGCCCGGTGACAGAGGTGGCACGATATAGTGATTACGATAGCCAGCAACACCCCAATCGTGATCGGGTTTGTGGCGCGTCGGTTGATCCCATTTTAATCAGTGCAGCCGGTAATACACCTCGGGCACTGGAGCTGGTTGAGCGCGTCGCCTTCTTTCTCTCCGATAAGTACACCTGCGTCTCCCATACGGTGCCAGATTTTGAGCGGGTACTGACCTACGGCTTTGAAACACTCATCGAGCAGGCGCTGTCAGATCTGGAGAGTAGCCCCGCCATCGATCAACAGCAGCGCGAGTTTCTTGAAGGGGTGGTTACTGTTTTTGAGGGGGCGATGGTCTATGCCGCGCATCTGGCCGATGAGGCAGAAGCGGTGGGTAACACCGAGCTGGCGCGTATCTGTAGAAAAGTACCCGCCCAGCCCGCCGAGACCCTGCACGAAGCACTCACCACAATCTGGATTTGTTATCATCTGTTATTGCAGGAGAATACCAATTTTGGCTTCTCCATTGGGCGGCTCGATCAGCTGCTAAATGAGTACTACATCAGTGATTGGCAAAAGCTGAGCTCTGACACAGAGCGC
Source organism: Candidatus Polarisedimenticolaceae bacterium (assembly GCA_021647945.1). GTDB lineage: Bacteria > Pseudomonadota > Gammaproteobacteria > Chromatiales > Chromatiaceae > JAKITT01. The sequence continues at coordinate 8,418 of JAKITT010000034.1, read as the reverse complement.
GATGCTTTTGTTGAAAAAGCGGTCGAGTTGGTCAGCCACTTCTTTCTGCGTTGTTCTGATCACGTGCCGCTATCAACGGAGGGTTCAGAGACGCTGTTTGCGGGTAGTGGCTCCAATCAGGCGTTGACGGTGGGTGGCACCCGTTTTGAGAACGGAGAGGCGGTCGATGCGGTCAATGATATGACCTACATCATTCTTAAAGCGACCGAAATTCTCAGTATTCGTGACCCCAATGTCCATGCCCGTTACCACAAAGTGGTGCACCACCGTGATGCCGCAGGTAATGCCTTGGCTGATGGTGTTTATGACCCCTATCTGAAACGTATCAGTCAGGTGAATATCCTCACCCGAGCAACACCGGCGATCCACGGTGATGCGCCTGTGGTGCAGGCAATGGCCAACTACTACGCGGCCCATGAGGGGGTGAGTGAGGCAGAGGCACTGGCTGATGCCTATGACTACGCCTCTATCGGCTGCATTGAGCAGAATTCCGCAGGCAAACATTATGGAAATACCGGTTCAACCTTGATGGTGCTGCCTGCGGTGCTGGAGTTGGCGCTGTTTGGTGGCAAACACCGCAGTGATGGTATTGGCAAAGATGATCTGAATCTCTTTAATGAGCAGCCTGCCTACACCACAAAACCACTGCTCGAAATGGCCTCTATGGATGAGTTTATCGAAGCGTTCCGCTTTCAACTCGATGAGATGGCGCGCCAAACGGTGATGTGTAACAACTATCTCGGCCGGGCGATGGAGCAGATGCGACAGGTGCCTTTCCTCTCTGGTATCTATTACGGCCCCACCAATCTACCCGGTGGTCAGGGGGCAAATTTCAGTGACCTCACTGCCGGTGGTGCCAAATACAACTCTGCCGGGGTGGCGATCATTGGCGTGGCTGATGTGATCGACTCATTTTGTGTGCTCGACTCACTGCTCTTCGCGGGCAAGATGACCGCTTTGGAGTTGCTGGCTGCGCTGCAGGCCAATTTTGATGATGCTGGTTTTAAAGCGGAGCAAGAGCCCGGCCTACTGGCAACACTGCTCAACTTTTTACGCCGACTATTTGGTATGCAGCAAGAGAGTGACCAACTGCCTAGCCTATCACCTCAGCGTATGCAGGAGATCAAGAGCTTGATCAAGCATGCGCAGAAATATGGTGCGGGTGTCGACCAGACTAAAGGGGGCCTCTATGACAACCGACTGGCTGTGCACTACACCCATCTGCTGACAAAGATGATTCAGGAGGTGTTTTACAAATACCGCACCCATCGCGGTGGCCGTTATCTGGTCGGTTACTGGAGCATGACCAACCATGCCGGTTTCGGCATGCTGACCAAGGCAACGCCTAATGGCCGTCAAGCGGGAGAGGCTTTTGCCAGCGGTATCACGCCATGCCCCGGCGTGGTGAAACGTAACGGTGACCCGGTGATGGCGCTGGATCATATTCTATCGGTGGCTGAGGTAGAGGGTGACTGTGTGCAGAATGGTTACACCTACAATCTGAGCCTCACCACGCGTGATAATACATTTCTTGCAGAGGATACGGAGCTATTTGCCCGCTATATGAAGGCCTTTATGGATAACGATGGCGTGCTGGTACAGCTCTGTGTCTCAACCATCAAAGAGCTGACTGCTGCCGACAAGGCGGCGACCGCTGCGGCAGCACCAAGCTCGGGTAAAACAGAACAGGAGGCGCTGATCCCATACAAAGATCTGATGATTCGTGTTGCCGGTTATTCGGCCTACTTTGTCACGCTCAGTCCGCAGATGCGTACAGAGATCATCGCACGTTCCAATTTTGCGCTGGAAAATGGTGTTGAGCAGCACACCCTAGTTGCCATCTAACGCGCTCTTAAGGAGGAAATAATTATGCACGCAGGCTTTCCATCTTTATCAAAAGACATTCAAAAGGTGATGCGCCTTGGGCTGGGTGATAGTGAAGTGCCAGAGCTGGTAGATGTCATTGCCGGGCCGGTGTTGGCCTCGGGTATTGCGGTACTGCTTAAACTCGGTTTTGGCTATGTGATGCGTGACTGTCTGCTGAACAGGGAGCAATCAGAAAAGGCACTGGCCTTTTTTGAAGAGAACTTCATCTTTGACGACCCCAATGCGCCGAGTGGTCAGCGTTATTATCAGGGCGGCTTTTTACTGCGCACCCGCAAGCCGGGGGACAACATGAATGTCTGGTTACGCTTCTGTTCTGAGCCGGATGAGCTTTTTGTCGATACCCCCTTTGGTCGAACAATCAACTCACTCAAGGTGGTTGAGACCGAAGTGGTTGATGAGGATGAGGCCGCCACGCTGGCACAAGACCCAAATAGCGTCGATCTGGTGATCAGCTTTAAAGATATTGAGGCCATCATCGGCTTGGTGGGGCGTGAAGAGGTGGATATCATCGGTCTGCTGCTGGAAAATGTGGTGCAGCTCACCGGTAATACGGGGCATCTGTTCAAGCTGGGTGCCATCGCCAAAAATATTGAGATTGAATTGGGGCTAACTGATGCAGCGTGATTGCGAACCCACTGCACAAATCTTCGATATAAAGCGTGACTGTAGCGAGGATGGGCCGGGTATCCGCACCACCGTTTTCTTCAAAGGGTGTCCACTCTCATGTGTGTGGTGCCAAAATCCAGAAGGTAAAGAGCGTGCAGTAGAGCTCTCATACACTAGCCGTGCCTGCCATCCGTTGCAGTGTGGAGCGCCCTGTTTGGTCTCATGCGGCGAGAACTCTATCGCCTTGAGTGGGGCCAAGATAGCGATCAACCGTGATAGCTGCAGAGTGTGCAACAAATGCAGTGAGGCGTGTCCTACCGCTGCATTAGAGCTGACAGGTTACTCAATTGGCCTTGAGGCGCTGTTATATCGTCTGCTGATTGATAAACCCTTTTATAGCTCCAGTGGTGGTGGCGTGACCCTCTCTGGTGGAGAGGTGACGCAGCAGATGGTGTTTGCTCATCAGCTGTTAAAGGCGCTGAAAGCAGAGGGCGTTCACACCGCCATCGAGACCAGTGGGTTTTTCAACTACTCCCGTTTTGAAACGCTGCTGATGCCCTGGCTTGATCTGATCTATTTTGATCTAAAGCTGATCGATGATGCAGAGAGCCGTCGTTATACCGGCCACTCAAACCAGCAGGTTTTGGATAACTTCAGCACGCTTGTTGAGCGGTCTGAGGTACCGGTGATCCCTCGGGTCCCCTTAATTCCCGGTATCACCACCAGCGAAAAGAACCTGAGCGGCATTGCCGGTTTCCTTGCTGATCACGGCATTGATAGTGCCACATTGCTGCCCTACAACCCGCTATGGGGAGACAAAGCGGACAAGCTTGGCATAGCAGTGAAATACCCACGTACAACATTTATGACACCGCTGGAGAAGAGGCGGTGTGTCACTTCATTTCAAACATCTCACCAAATAGAGAGGGGAGTCAGTCATGCAAATTGATTTTCACCACACCGCCACCTATGTCATCGCCCGTGCAGCCGGTTTTGTGCATCAGGAAGCAGAAATCATCGCCTATGCATCTCAGTATGTAGATGATGCGACCAGCTGCGGTGCCGTTCAGTTTGATAATCAGGCGGTTTATAACCGAATCAGCTCCGCGCATAAAATTCTTGATCTGCGAAATACGCAGGCGCTAGCGAATCATCAGGTCTGGCTGGCTTTCCACTTTCTGCCGGGCAATGGCGGCAGACAGGCGGGTGAGAACCCTGCAGGCAGCTTCATCAACAAGATTATCTGTAGACCCAATAGCCCAATCGCACAGGATATGGTGCGTGGTGTGATCCTGGACAAGGAGCGGCTCTACGGTCTGCACCGCCTTGGTGTAGCGATGCATGTCTATGCAGATACCTGGGCCCATCAGGGTTTTGCCGGGGTGATCCATGATATCAATGAGGTAGAAGATAGCATTGAAACGGGTGATTCAGGTGTATTTACTGGCGGTGTTGGAGCCTGGTTCAAGAAGCAGTTGCGTGAACATATCGATGATCTTGTGCCGCCGTTGGGGCATGCCCGAGCCTATATTTTTCCCGATATCCCCTTCCTGCAGTGGCAGTACGAGAATGGCCGGGGTGATTTGATTGTGCGAAACAACACTAGCGATGCCCTGGAGGCGGCTGAAAATATGTGCATTGCGATGCAGCGTTATATTGTGGGTGACCCTGACGCCAACGTCGCCGGTCTGGATGCTGAAACCAAAGGCAAACTGCATGAGATGTTTGTCGGTCTGACCAAAGAGGAGGGCGACGAGCGCCATGACGCGTGGCTACAAGCGATCAGGGGTGGGGCATTTAGTTTTGGTGCTGCTGAACTCTCTGATTACTATCCACGCGGCCGCAAATCATGGAAAGCAGAGGCGCTGGGTAGCAGCCATGACCTGCCGGTGCATCGCTATCAACCCGCATTTCTACAGTGCAATTGGAAGATGTTTCACGATGCTATTCAGGCACACCGTTTCCATGTGGTGCATGACATTATGCCACGTTATGGAATCTGCGCCGCCTAGCCCCTGACTCAATCAGCGTTGCTTCGGCTTCTTTGGTTTTTTCGGTCGTTTGGGTTTGATCGGTTTTGTGCTCAACTGCGTCAAAGGGACACTATGGTTGGGGACAAAACCGATCTCTGTTTCGTGCACAAAGGTTTGTTGAATAAGGTTTTCGACCCCCGAAGCGGGTTGACCTCATCGGTGCTGGCCCGTGAGATCGCACCTCCCCCGCTACGCCAGCGCATCCAACGCCAAATAATAGGAGGCAGGCTACAGTTTTAATCGTCTGCTCCCTGGCAACTCCTACAGTGGTCGCTAGCCCGCCAAAGCCTTCTAATCGACAGCAGCGTGCCAGAAGCGGCCTTTCATTGGCATGTGACTAACCAGCTGGAACCGACCCTGAGCAGCCGTTCAATGCCACTTTTTTCTGTCCGAGTGAATTGCATGTTATGTGTCATCTGTTGAAGACTTCCTCAGCAGAAATATTATGTTCCTCGCGCAAACGATCTCTCAAGGTTTCAACAATACTGACCAAGTTTTTTGGATAGACATTACCGCTTGGATTGTTTAACCATGAGAGAAAGGCTTTAGGGTTATCATCGGAAATACGATTAAGTTGGTCAATTGCCTCAAATTGTGACCGAGTGCGTTTGAGTTTTTTATCCCAGATATGAGCAACTACTGTATTCCTGAAGTGTTTCAGGTCTCGGCTTCGAAGCTTTGAAACCGTAGCCTTTACTTCGGGCCTTAGTTCATCCGGCACGAGGTGATGATAGTACTCCCAGAACTCAACTAGCTTACTTAGACCTAAGATAAGGTGTGAAACACACATTTTCTGAACAGCTACAATACCTGGTTGAGAGAACTCCCCTGATTCGTACTTCATTTGATACCTATCAAAAACCATAGTTCCGGCAACCAAGTAGTCGAATATATCGTTTAGAACGTAGATGGCATCAAGAATTGAGTTTCTGTCGGTATCAGTCATTGGCTCATGACACATAACAGTTAGATAAACGAGAACTCACGTCTCGTTATCAATTTTTATAAGTATTCAATGAGTTGCGCTCCATTGCATACAACCGTTGGGACTTTAAGGTGGCTATAGCATGCTTCAGCCTTTTTTATGAAAGCTCCATCATTTGAAACGAGAAAGGTTGCACCAGCAGCATTCCGAACATGCATTAAATCATTGTTTGAGGCCCTAAAGCGATCTCCACGATTTGTGGTTCTTGTGAAATCATCTGAATAGTACCCAGCCCAATTCATCAATGAATAGCACCTAGCAATTTGATTGTGTACTGTATTATCAAAATAGTCAGACCATGAATAATCTGGGTTTTCTACACTAAAAAGCTCATCTAGTAACGGAACAACATCATTTGGAGGTTTGTTCTCAATATCTAGCTCTTGGAGTCTATCAAGCTCTTTCAGTGGCGCTGGACCTAGCTGTTGATCTTCTGGCACTTCAAATGCAACCATTTCAGATATATCATTAATTTGGCTTTGAACATGAGCAAGGGTCTGTTTCATAATTTCTTCACCATCCGGCTTAATGTCTTCAGGATCTAATCTTTCAAACTGCTCCACACTGTTTTCTAGCATATTGGTTAATGCATTCTTTAGTTGATCGTTTAGCTCATGAAAGCTTTGTTCCACTGGAAGACCAGCAAATTTCCTATTTATAAGGTCTTGTAACTCAAGAACGGTATTGACCCCCATTCGTTCATTATCTTGTATATTACCCAAATAATCTTCCCAAACTAACTCAGGGCATTTTGCACTTAATTCAGTTGAAATCGGGATTATGTATGTTGCTCCAAGCTCTTTGAGTAAGACAATATGCTCATCTTTATATGCTTGCACAGTGATTTGATTGATTTCATCTAAATGAGTATCTGAATAAACCACAAGAACATCGTCTCTTAAACATAGTTCCTTGATTCTTGCGTAATTTGATTTATCCGGTGCTTCAAGCTTTCTTGAACGCAAATCACTCAAGATATTTTGATCAAGGTATACGTATCTATCCATAACTTTTACTTATAACGCTTAAGTTCAGCAGCATGCAAAGCGCGTAGCTTTGTATGTCAGCTGGAACGCCATTATAGGTAAATATTTACTCGCCATCATGCAAACCATGGTATTTTTTATATCTGTAAACTCTCGAATCTTTGAAGCACTCAGGGAAATACTCTGGGAATGGCTCACCACCAAGCTTTATTAAAATATCGGAAAGATAGGCTGTCACTCTTAACCAACTATTGCGAAAAGCCTCTATTATCTCTTCATCAAAGCCATCTATATGCCACTCGCGGATTAAAGCCAACGATTGAACTTCATCTGGTGCTAATGCCTGTAATAAAATAGGATCATCTTTTGACATTGTGAGGAACCTTTGAATGGCGGCATCACTATCTTCAAAAGGGTCTACGTAAAACCCAAACTGCATTTTTATAGTATGACCTCTGATTGTAGCTACACATGCCTTACTTTCAGGTTTTAGCATTGACTTGTGAACAATGTGGCGGCGATGCCTTATTACCTGTGAATAAAGATGATCCTCTAGCTCTAACTCACACCTTAATGGCTTGTGCCATTTTCTAAAGCCATCTTGATTCTGGAGCGACATAGTCACCATATCTGGTATTTCTCTTAGTGATCTTATGAACGCATTCATTGAGTATCTAAGAGCATCTGCATCATGATAATGGAGTTCAATTTGATGAAGATACCAGTGGCTTTCTTGCAATCTGTCCAATGCAGCATCAATTTTATCATGCGCGCAATTCATCTTTTTGCCTAACAGCTGTATTAACAAGACCCCTTGTCTCGTTATAGCATCATTTTTAACAGTACATCAATGAGATAGGCGAATTCCCAGCCTTCGAGCCTTCCTGTAAAACGAGACACGACTCTATCTACAGATGGATGTCTGCTTATGTGGAACCAGTAACGTGATGAATAATCTCCGAACTACCGCTTCGGGCACATACTTGTCATTTGGTCATCGTTCCCACGCTCCCGCGTGGGAACGCATATCGGTGGTGATGAGTTGAGCAAGGTATGGATTACCATGCAGGAGCGTGGGAACAAGAAAAGGTTGGTAGTTAAGTATTGTGTCCCGACTACCCACCTTTGAATTCCATTCAAATAATCGTGTCTGCCCCCATTGAGTTCTGGGCACGAGTTCTGGGGACACAATACTCAATTATGGTCGGCTTTCATCATGGCAAGGCTAGCAAGAGTTGTTTTACCCGGATACCCTCACCACATAACTCAGGGCCGTAGGGTGCAATAGCATAGCGTATTGCACCGAATAAAAGCGTAATGGTGGGTTACGCTATCGCTAACCCACCCTACTATTACCAAAACCCAGTGAAATCTAGATTTAAAGCCCGCGATGGCAGCACTGTTATGCTCAAACCAGCTACAAATGACGCAGGAAAAAATATTTTTTCTTTAAAACGCTAGATGATATGAAGGGAATCTAGGGATAACCTTAGCTAATCATTTTTTTGAGGAATGAGCCAAAACAGACGGCGTTGAAAACTATTTTGTGGGTAACAAAAAACCCGTTGAAACATCATTATGAATTTCAACGGGTTATGTTGCTTTATGGCGGAGAGAGAGGGATTCGAACCCTCGATGGGTGTTAACCCATACACGCTTTCCAGGCGTGCTCCTTCAGCCGCTCGGACACCTCTCCAAATTTTCATCATCCTTAAATGCTACGTTCCTTCTCTGCAACAGCCGGTGTTTGCCGACCCATTTTGCAGGCGCAAGATTAAACTAGAACGGACTTTCACGCAATGGTGGGCGTAGTGTGGATGCATTTCGCTAGGGAACCTCTGATTATGTCTGGTCGGATTTAGGCTGGAATAAAACTGTTCCAATTTGTTTCAAAGTGAGCTGGAATAGTCACTCTATTGCA
>JAKITT010000154.1 GCA_021647945.1 Candidatus Polarisedimenticolaceae bacterium | reverse complement strand
TTGATGAGGCGTTAAGCTTTCTAGCGCGGTGGATAAGGCATGAAACTCATTGATTTTCATTACATCACCTATCTCATTGATTGCTCTACTTTAAATATAGACCAACAATTAACGATGACATAGCCTAAGATAATCATTCCAACACCACCAAACCTACCTACAGTTTCCTTGATTTTACAGGTTCGTTTCAGGCTGCTTGTGTTATACTCCGCCGCGACTAGGGCGACCTGCTCCAGTAAAACCCGATTTCGGGTCAAATAAATTATAGAGATTTTTAAAGGTATGGCGAAAGAAGATTTCATTGAAATGGAGGGTACTGTTATTGAGACTCTACCCAATACCATGTTCCGCGTAGAGCTGGAAAATGGCCATGTTGTGACTGCCCACATCTCAGGGAAAATGCGTAAACATTACATCCGCATTCTTACTGGCGATAAAGTTACCGTTCAACTTACCCCGTATGATTTGAGCAAGGGGCGCATCACCTATCGGGCACGCTAAATCAGCGCACCCGAAGCTCTGCAAGAGTATCAATGAACGGCTTCGCCTTCGATATCGAAGGCTAGCTTTTCATCTTCAACAAAGATTCTGATCAGCCCACCACCGGCCAATCTGCCAAACAGCAGCTCATCCGCCATGGGCCGCTTGATCTCTTCTCGAATCACACGCGCCATTGGCCGTGCGCCCATTTTTGGGTCATAACCATGCTTAGCCAACCACTCACGCGCATCACTCTCAACCACAAGTGATACCCCTTTCTCCAGCAATTGCTCCTCAAGTTCAAAGAGGAATTTATTGACCACGTTCTTAATTGAATCACGTGCCAGCGGCTGAAACTGAATGGTGCTATCAAGCCGGTTTCTAAATTCTGGTGAGAAGAACTTTTTCAATGCCTCTTTTCCATCACTGGAGTGATCTTGTGAGGTGAAACCAATTGAGCTTCGGTTCATCTCCTCCGCACCTGCATTGGTCGTCATCACCAGCACCACATTCCTGAAATCAGCTTTGCGGCCATTGTTATCTGTTAGCGTACCGTGATCCATCACCTGTAGCAGTATGTTATACACATCAGGATGCGCCTTCTCAATCTCATCCAGCAACAGCACGGAGTGCGGATGTTTATTGATCTCTTCGGTCAGCAGACCACCTTGATCAAAACCCACATAACCGGGAGGCGCACCAATCAAGCGAGAAACCGTGTGCCGCTCCATATACTCTGACATGTCAAAACGAATTAACTTCATGCCCATGATTCGAGCAAGCTGACGTGTCACCTCTGTCTTACCCACACCGGTAGGGCCAGCAAATAGGAAGGAGCCTACAGGTCGTTGGGCAGCCACCAACCCTGAGCGATTCATACGCATGGCTGCTACCAACGTATCAATCGCCTCATCTTGACCATAGACAACCATCTGAAGATCACGTTTAAGATTTTTCAACGCATCCGTATCTGAGGCGGAGACTGTTTTGGGTGGAATTCTGGCCACCTTGGCCACAATCGCTTCGATATCTTCAACATCAATCGTATCAGGGCGTTGATCTTCTGGCTGAAGCTGAACATTGGCTCCCGCCTCATCAATAATATCGATTGCCTTATCGGGCAGATGCCGATCATTGATATATTTTGCTGCCAATTCAGCGGCACTCTTCACCGCCGCATCGGTGTAGGTAACACCATGATGCTCTTCAAAATAGGGTTTCAGCCCTTTGAGGATCTCAATCGTCTCATCAATGCTGGGTTCAGGTACATCAATCTTCTGAAAACGACGCGCCAGCGCCCGATCCTTCTCAAAAATACCTCTAAACTCTTGGTAAGTGGTTGAGCCGATACAGCGTAGATCACCTGAAGAAAGCGCAGGTTTAATCAGATTTGAGGCATCCATGACACCACCCGATGCCGCTCCCGCACCAATAATAGTATGGATCTCATCTATAAAGAGAATTGACTTAGGCTCCTCTTTAAGCTGTGACAAAACGGCTTTTAGGCGTTTTTCAAAGTCACCTCGATACTTAGTACCCGCGACCAGCCCGCCTAAATCCAATGAGTAGACAACGCACTCATCAAGTACTGCTGGCACATCTTTCTCTACAATGAGTCTGGCCAAGCCCTCAGCAATTGCCGTTTTACCAACACCCGCTTCACCCACCAGCAGTGGGTTATTCTTCCGACGCCGGCAGAGAATCTGGATAATGCGTTCAACCTCATCCTTACGACCAATCAGTGGATCAATCTTACCCATCTCAGCCCGTTCATTGAGGTTGCTGGCATAGGTCTCCAGCGGAGATGGCTTAGTCTCCTCTTCCCCCCCCTGCTCAACACCCGGATTCTCTTCACTCTCACTGGGCTCACCATGTACTTTGGTGATGCCATGAGAGATGTAGTTAACAACATCAAGGCGTTCAACCTCATGGAGGTTGAGCAGATAGACCGCATGCGACTCCTGCTCACTGAAAATAGCCACTAAAACATTTGCACCCGTCACCTCTTTTCGGCCGGATGATTGAATATGGAATACCGCACGTTGCAATACACGCTGGAAGCCAAGCGTGGGCTGGGTCTCCCTCTCGTCGCCCTCTAACAGGAGTGGCGTCGTATCCTCAACAAACTGATTAACATCTTTTTTGAGACGCTCTGTATCGGCTCCACAGGAGCGAAGAATGCTATTGGTTGTTTTAATATCAAGCAGGGCCAACAACAGATGTTCTACTGTCAGAAATTCATGGTCTCGTTCCCGCGCCTCTTTGAAAGCCCGGTTAAGCGCCTGTTCTAACTCTTTGCTTAACATAGTTATTGCCTCATCATCTCTACTAAACCTGCTCTAATGTACATAGCAGCGGATGTTCGCTGCCTCTCGAATAATCATTCACTTGCATCACTTTGGTCTCGGCAACATCACGGGTATAGATACCACACAACCCCTTACCTGTATTGTGGACAAGAAACATGATCTCTGTCGCCTCTTCCCTGCTCTTCTTGAAAAATGACTCTAGGATCTCAATGACAAAGTCCATAGGTGTATAGTCGTCATTCATAATGAGAACTTTATACATTGGTGGCTTTGCCAGCTTTGGCCGACTCTCTTGAACCGCCAATCCGCCATCATGATCTGTCTGCTCCTGATTACTCATATCTATTAATTTTAGTCCAAATAATTAAGTTGTTAAGAGAGTGATTCACTATCCATCAATGACCATAGTTGATTAATCCACCCAAAGAAAACCTGCTTATTACACACAATATCGCCTTCCAACTTCAAAGCAAAATGCAATAAACCCACCATTCTATATGACCTTTTTTCACTCAAGCCCACACATTAAGAGGGGGACATTTTATGAGGCAATCAACAACACCAATAAGCAATATTGTTAATTAAATAATCACCCTCACAGGGTAATTACGTAACCACCCACAAAATCCACTCGGGAATACCCTATCATTCTGTACGGATAAGATTTGACCGTTAAATAATGAACACGTAATCTCTATTTTAAGCTGAATCGACCCTGCGGGGGAATGGCTTGATCTTTGTCTGACGGGTGATTCAGTTTTTAAGTCATACCTAGATCCTGTAAGTGATCGTGCGTGCACGGGGGTAAGATATTGATTTGTAGAGCATATAAAAATTTGAACGGAATCCTTATTATGATTCCACAAAACTTTATATTCACTCTATGGATCAAGAGCTTGCGTCATGTGTGCAAACATTTGCAGGATCTAGGTCATATAGAAGCCAACTGCTTCAGCTAACTGAATATAAGGAGTTACGACATGTCTACAGGGGTCGTTAAGTGGTTCAATAATGCAAAAGGCTACGGTTTTGTCACACCTGATGAAGGGGCTATCGACATTTTCGTTCACTTCTCTTCTATCAATGGAATGGATGGATACAAGTCTCTGAAAGAGGGACAAAAGGTAGAGTTTGATATTACCGAAGGCCCCAAAGGACTTCACGCAAGTAATATCCAGCAGATCATCGAACAATAATCAGGCACTTCGTCCGTTTGCAGTTTTAAACGGGCATTTCTCCCCCCCTTTCCATGAGGACTTGATCAAGTCCTTAGGATGTTACATGCCCTCCAATATGGTAGGCTCCTCGCCTAATCCAAGCCGCTAGCAACCCTCCATCAGCCCATCTAAAGTAGCGATTATGAACCCCTCAATTAAAGGCAAAGTCATCGTTGGCATGTCCGGTGGTGTTGACTCATCTGTCACTGCCCATCTGTTATTGCAACAGGGGTATCAGGTCGAGGGGCTGTTCATGAAAAATTGGCAGGAGAGTGACGCCGAGGCCTACTGCACCGCTACTGAAGACTTTAAAGATGCTGAGGATGTAGCCAATCTACTTGGTATCAAACTGCACAGCATCAACTTTTCCGCGGAGTACTGGGATCGGGTATTTGCCCATTTCCTTGAAGAGTACCGTGCAGGCCGCACACCCAACCCCGATGTACTTTGTAACCGCGAAATTAAATTTAAAGCTTTCCTCGACTACGCCATAGCACTGGGTGCTGAGCACATTGCTACCGGCCACTACGCCAGAGTGTCGGAAGAGGGGGATGGTTTTCATATGCG
>JAKITT010000033.1 GCA_021647945.1 Candidatus Polarisedimenticolaceae bacterium | reverse complement strand
CCATCAAATCCACCACCCCGGAGGCAATTCGTGACCTACATAGAGAAGGTATCCGAGTGGTCATGCTAACGGGTGACAGCCGCAAAACCGCCGAAGCGGTGGCCTCCAAACTTGATATCGACCAGGTACAGGCTGAAGTGCTGCCAGAACAGAAAGCCGAAGTGGTGAAACAGCTCCAGGCCGAAGGCCACATTGTGGCCATGGCCGGTGACGGCATCAACGATGCCCCTGCCTTGGCTCAGGCACATGTGGGCATCGCCATGGGTACCGGCACCGATGTTGCCATGGAGAGTGCCGGAGTGACGTTGGTCAAGGGCGACCTGCGTGGCATCGTAAGAGCCAGACGGCTCTCCCGTGCCACCATGCGCAACATCCGTCAGAACCTCTTCTTTGCCTTTATCTATAACGCAGCCGGTGTACCAATTGCAGCGGGGATACTCTATCCCGCCTTCGGTCTGCTGCTCTCACCGATGATCGCCGCCGCCGCGATGAGTTTCAGCTCCGTATCGGTAATCACCAATGCCCTCAGATTAAGAGGCGTCAAAATGTAGGGTGGGTTAGGCGATAGCCGTAACCCACCAAGTATTGCGAAGCAACTCAACCCATCTTTGAGGAGAGTCGATTATGCACGGTGAAAATGAATACGCCTATGGTATGTGGATTGTAGCGGCCTTTAATGTCGGCCTGTTTCTCTTCTTCATCCTGAGTTTTCTCAAACCGCGTGGCAGTGATGAGTGGCGCAGCATGGGCGTGGTGACCGCTTTTCTGGTGGCACTGTTTGCCGAGATGTACGGTTTCCCATTGACCATCTACCTGCTCACTGGTTGGCTGGGTGACGCCTATCCGGCGCTGCAACCCTTCAACCACAAGCTCGGCCACCTCTGGGTGGTAGTGTTTGGCGGTTCTGACTTTGCTTGGGCCACTGTGATGGGTCTGAGTCTGGTGTTGATGCTCATGGGCTACATGCTGCTCTCAAAAGGGTGGACGCAGATTCATGCTGCCCGAGGTGGACTGGTCACCGACGGCATTTATGCCTACGCCCGTCATCCTCAATATACCGGATTGTTTCTCGTGATCATCGGTTTTCTGGTGCAGTGGCCCACACTGCTCACGGTATTGATGGCCCCCATTATGCTTTACGCCTATGTGCATCTGGCCCGTGTCGAAGAGCGGCGCGCCGAGGCGGAGTTTGGTGAAGCCTACAATGAATATGTACGCAGAACACCGGCTTTTTTCCCGCCTTTCAATCAGTGGAAGGCATTTCTAACGGTAGAGGTGGTCAATAAATAACGGCAGGAGCGGCGTCCTCGCCGTGATTACTCCGTAGATAGAACAATCTGCGGCGAGGCGCGCTCCTACGCTGACCGCCATGGAGAGTGAAACGAGGGCGGTTAGACCCCGGTAGCTGTGAGGCCGCACCGTATACCCGTCGTGCGCGAGCGCCAGAGGGGATACGAAGTAGGCATCCGAACACAGCGTCAAGTCAGGTTGGGAGCTGGCACGAAGCTGCAATGAGCAAAGCGATATTGAAGCGTAGAGCCAGTGACCAGGACGTCCGGGGCATATAGGCTGTCGAAGATCGATTGCAAAAGGGTGACTGGGATGTCCCGTTTTGTATCATGAGATCAAAGACTCGCTTGCAGTAAAGCACCCCAAACAGGAGGTGAGATATGGAAGGCTTAGGTTCGTTTTTACTCTTTGCAGCATTTTTCTACTTCATGATGCGCTTCGGCTGTGGTGCACACATGATGCATGGTCATGGCGGTCACAAGCAGTCTCATGGCAACAACTCCGATGCAAAACACCATGATCCCGTATGCGGCATGGAGGTTAAGATGGATAAAGGTTACGGCAAGATGCATGAGGGAACCCTCTATCGCTTTTGCAGCCGCAACTGCCTGGATAAGTTTGATACAGAACCCGAACGCTATCTGAAACAACTTACCGAAGAGAGCGGAGGTGAAAGGTGAAACAGGGAATCTCACTTGTTGGTGTGGGCCATGCCAACAGCCTGACTTTGGCGATCAGTTTCACGCTCTGTGTCGTGTTTGACCTGCTCTTTCCCGACCATGCCATGTACGAAACCTGGCAGAGACTGCTGCCCGGATTCGAGTGGCTCAGTTGGAAAAGCTTTCTCCTGGGGCTGATCGAGGCCTACGGTTACGGCTGGTTTTTCGCCCTGATCTGGGTGCCGATCTACAACTTTGTTGCGCTTCGGGGTGAACAAGAGAGCCATAGCGATGGATAACGCCGTGGCTCTGGTGCAGGCCTATCTGCACATCAATGGCTATTTCTCTGTGGCTGAGTATCCGGTGATTGAAGCAGTGGGCAGAGGGAAGCATTATCGCATGGCAACTGATCTCGATATTCTCGCTTTCCGTTTCCCCGGCGCGGGCCGTCTGATACCCGGCAGAGAGGGCGATGAGATGCCGTATGCGCCGGACCCCGTGCTGCGTTGCCCCCATGATCAAGCGGATATGCTGGTTGGCGAAGTTAAGGAGGGGCATGCGGCGCTCAATCGTGCTGCGACTGACCCATCTGTACTACGCACGATGTTGGCACGGTTTGGTTGTTGTTCAATGCACGATTCTGGGCATCTGGTACAGCAGCTTATTCGCAAGGGAAAGGCAACAACGCCTTCGGGTCACCGTGTGCGCCTGGTGGCGTTTGGTTCAGGTGCAGTCTCGGCAGAGGGACGTAATTATCAGGTGATTGATCTCGGTCATGTGGTGCAGTTTCTTCAGGAATACCTGCGCCAGCACTGGGAGGTGTTGCACCATGCTCAATTCAAGGATCCGGCTCTCGGATTTTTGATGACCCTGGAGAAAGCTGCGGGAGATTCGAGAAGATGAAAAAAGATCCCGCAGTACGCCTAACGACTCTTTCTTAGGGAGATGGCGGGCACAAATACGTGCCCGCCCACATTGGCTCCGGCTATGCGGGGTTAGATCATTGAGAGATACCGCTGATGTCTGATGCTAAAACACACACTTCCCCCGATGCCCCCGTCGAGATTGCCGGTGCCGGCCCCGCTGGTTTGGCGGCGGCGATCACCCTGGCTCATGCGGGGCGCCAGGCGGTGGTGCATGAAACACACAAAGAGGTCGGTCACCGTTTTGGGGGTGTTGCGATCATGGCTAATTGGGGAGATAAACCATGACCTTTTACGTACAAGGACTGAGTGGCCATGAGCGGATGCCTCTGGGGGAGATTTTTAAAGAGCCTGTTGTTGAAAAAACAGCTGCAACAGCTTCCACGCACGCTATTAATGAAAAAAAGCAGCATGAAAGTTTGGGAAAACAGGGTCAGCAGCACTCTGCTGCTGAGGCGTACCAATCCATCAAACAGCTGCCACAGGCTCCTGTTGTTCTGATTGCCGAACAGATCATGGTCTCACCAGTGGTGACGCTGGAGCCGCAAGCGTCAGTTGATGAAGCATTGGCCCTGTTCCGAACGAGGCATATTCGTCATCTGCCTATCGTTTCCTCCACAGGCTTGTTGGTTGGAATTGTTTCAGAGCGGGCTATTCTGCACCATCTGAGTGGTGTTACGGAAAACTATCAACAGCAGGCTCTGCATAGTCGAGTTGAGCCGGTTAACCAGCTGATGAAATCACCCGTATTGACGGCAAGCAGAGATACTGATGTTCGCTACATCGCCCGCCTGTTTGTCGAGCAGCGTGTCGGCGCACTGCCGATAGTCACTGATGACAAATTAACAGGCATCATTACCCGTAGCGATGTGTTGAGTGCAGTGATGCGCCACTTTGTGCTGGAGCTGTGGGCGTAGTGATTGAATCATGCTCATGCAATCCGCTGCCGAAACCAGAGACGAGGCATGATGCCATTCAGCTCTACACGGAGGGGGATCAGTTGTTTGAGGCGATGCTCAAAGCCATCGCCGGCGCACAAAAGCAAATCTGTATGGAGACCTACATCTTTGCCGATGATGAGGTGGGCCACTCTTTTGCTCACGCATTGTCGGAGCGAGCAAAAGCGGGTTTAGAGGTACGCCTGCTGGTGGATGCACTGGGTTCACTGTTTCAGTTTCACCGCTCACTGGGGTCTGAGCTTGAACGGTCAGGGGTGCAAGTGCATCACTTCCATCGCTGGCAGTGGCGTGAACCGCTACGTTACAACCGACGTGATCACCGCAAACTACTGGTAGTGGATAGCAATGAGGCCTTTCTGGGTGGATTCAATATTCACCGTCAAAGTTCACAACGCTATTTTGGTGCAACACGCTGGCGTGATACCCACGCCTCTTTTCAAGGCGGCTTGGCACAGCAGGCGGCTGAACTGTTTGATGCATTTTGGCGTGGTGACCGGCAGTGGTTACCCAAAGATGACGAGCAGAAAAACAGTGTATTGGTACCTAACCAGACTCGTCTCTGCCGACAACGACTTGCCTGTATCTATGCTGATTTTATAGGCAGTGCCAAAGAGCAGGTCTGTTTGACGACACCCTATTTTGTGCCAGATCACCGTACGCAAAAGGTGTTGCTTACAGCGGTAAAGCGGGGTGTAGAGGTTCGTCTGTTAGTGCCGCATACTAGTGACGTGCGTCTGGCACGCTGGGCAGCCAACGCCGTTTATGCCCGGTTATTGGATGCCGGGGTCAGAATCTTTGAATACCTGCCCCGGATGCTACACGCCAAGGTTGCCATTGTGGATGGAAAGTGGGCGACGCTGGGAACCGCCAATCTCGATTACCGCAGCCTGTTTCAGAACTATGAGTTAAATCTCGTTAGTCGAGACCCTGACCTCTGCTGTCGTTTACAAACACAATTTGAGGCTGATTTAACAGAGGCATCAGCAGTATGTGCCACACGTTGGCGGCAACGCCGCTGGGTACCACGGTTGGCTGAGCTGCTGGGCTGGAGTGTTCGGCGATGGTTATAGATTTACCATTTCTAATTTACAGTGAGGAGAATATGGATGGCTCATGACCCCGTCTGTTTAATGGAGCTTGACCCACGCAAAGCAAAAGCCGTGGCCGAATATAAGGGTCGAACCTACTACTTCTGTTCGGCACAGTGCAGAGAGAAATTTCTGGCCCGACCGGAGATATTCCTCGACAAAGCATCCGGTATGCGCCTGACTGTCGGTGTTATGGGTTCAGCGGGTAATCAGGAGTCGCAGCAGATAGAGAAGATGGCCTATGCATTAGGAGAGACGATCGCCAAACGGGGATTTGTACTGATTACGGGAGCCTGCCCCGGATTGCCGTACGAGTGTGCTCGTGATGTAACAAACAGTAGCGGTCTCTCTATCGGCATCTCGCCCGCCTTGAGCCTTGATGAGCATCTGCACAAATATCACTCACCATCAGATAGTTTTGATGTGATTATCTACACTGGCAGCGGCTTGATGGGGCGGGAGGTCACCAATATCCGCTCCAGCGATATCGTGATTATTCTTGGTGGCCGTTCCGGAACATTGGGTGAATTTGCCATCGCCTACGATGAGGGCAAGTTGATCGGCGTACTGGAGGGAAGCGGGGGCATTACAGGAAAAATCCCCGATATTATTGCCAGCTTTGGAGATAAGGATACCGGTGCACAGGTGGTTTACGACCCCGATCCACAGCGGTTGATGGCAAAGCTGGCAGAGGCCTACACCACAGAGCATTACCAACATCCCTCATGCTTTTGTCACGACACCTTACCGGCTGGATAGCCACAATAGAGGTTGGTGTGATATCGGTTATCACTTATGTACACTGCAAGCAGCATAGAGCGGGGATTCATTAAATGAATGAGATGGAAAAAGGGGTTCAACATCTATTGGGGCCAAGAACTGATGGCCTCATTTTCCCCGAATGGGTGGCGCATGGTATGGAGTTTATAACCGTTGCTTTCGTCTCCATCGTCGTGATTGCAACACTTATTGTTCTTGTTCTGTTCATTATTGATATCACTCAGCGCCGTAATGCAATTCGGCATAACTATCCCGTGCTGGGGCGCTTTCGTTATTTTTTCAGCAAGGCGGGAGAGTTCTTCCGGCAATATTTCTTTGCCATGGATCGAGAGGAGATGCCCTTTAACCGGGCCGAGCGGGAGTGGGTCGAACGGGCCGCAGATGACACAGACAACACCATTGCCTTTGGTTCCACAAAGAGTATGAATATAGAGGGCACGTCAATTTTTATGGGCTGCCCTTTCCCTGCACTAGAGAGCGATACGGTCAGCACACTGCCGATGGAGATCGGCCCTCATTGCCGCCATCCCTATCTCGCTTCCTCCATCTTCAACATCTCAGGGATGAGTTTTGGTGCAATCTCAGCACCCGCAGTGCGAGCGCTCTCCCTCGGTGCAAAAATGGCGGGATGCTGGTTGAATACTGGCGAAGGCGGCCTCTCTCCCTACCACTTGGAGGGAGGATGTGACCTGGTTTTTCAGATAGGTACCGCCAAATATGGTGTCTGCAACCCCGATGGCAGCCTAAATGAGGAAAAACTGCTTGGCATCGCTGCTCAACCAGAAGTGAAGTTGTTCGAAATCAAACTTAGCCAAGGAGCCAAACCGGGCAAGGGCGGTATTTTACCCGCTGCCAAAATCAACGCTGAAGTGGCTGAAATACGCGGCATTAGCCAGGGTGAAGATTCCATCTCACCCAACCGGCATCCAGAGATTGGCTCCGTACAACAACTACTGGATTTTGTTATCCACATTCGTCAGGTGACGGGTAAGCCGGTAGGATTCAAAACGGTGATTGGTGACTGTAATTGGCTGGATGAATTGTGCCGGGAGATCGGCAGGCGTGGAATCGAAAGTGCGCCCGATTTCATCACCGTGGACGGTGGTGACGGGGGCAGTGGTGCTGCGCCTATGCCGTTGATGGACAGTGTCGGCCTGCCGCTGAGAGAGGCGTTGCCCCTAGTGGCCGATGTGCTGCTCAAGCATGGGCTCAAACAGCGAATACGCCTGATCGCTTCAGGAAAACTGATCACGCCTACCAATGTTGCCTGGGCGCTGTGTGCCGGGGCAGATTTTATCAACGCCGCACGAGGTTTCATGTTTGCATTGGGTTGTATTCAGGCGCTCAAATGTAACAAAAACACCTGCCCGACGGGTGTCACTACCCATAATGCCCGGCTTCAGGCAGGCCTTGATCCGAAGGTTAAATCAGTTCGGGTCGCTAACTATTGCCAGAATATTGTGCATGAGGTGGAGATGATTGGCCACTCTTGCGGTGTGCCGGAGCCACGCGCCCTGCGTCGCCATCATGTGCGAATTGTAGGTGGCGATGGTCTGTCCCGGCCAATGGATGAGCTCTATCCGTCTGCAGAAATCCTAAAAGAGAGGGATAAAGATCGTATCTGATCAATATGCCTGGTTATCCTGATCAAGTGCGCATGCAATCACATAAAAAATGACTCACCACACAGAAGGTTCCGTCGAGGGATTCGACGCCGCACGGGAACGACTCGCCGGTGCACTGACACTTGGGGCATTGGTCATCGCTTTTGCCATGGCTAATTCGCCGCTCTACGAGGCCTATTGGTTTATTCATCATACGCCGGTATCGGTGCAGATTGGTGATTTCGGCATCAACAAACCGCTGATCGCCTGGATCAACGAGGGATTGCTGGTGTTCTTTTTCCTGCTGGTCGGCCTGGAGATTAAGCGCGAGATGCTGGAGGGCCGACTGGCGGGGCGGCGCCAGTTTACCTTGCCGGCGCTAGCGGCCTTGGGGGGGATGGTGGTGCCAGCGGCGATCTATCTGCTGATCAATGGAGATGATCCGGTGGCCGTGCGCGGTTGGGCGATTCCGATGGCAACCGATATCGTGCTGGCCCTGGCTGCACTCTCCCTGTTGCGCGGGCGTGTTCCTGAGAGCCTCTTCATCTTTCTCGCCGCCCTGGCAGTATTTGATGATGTGGGGGCTATTTTGGTGATTGCCCTGTTTTACCCTGAGACAATCCATATTCCGGCATTGATGGCAGCGGTGGTGGGTGTGGCGGCACTGGTTGCACTGAACCGTTATAAAGTCGTGGCGACGGCACCCTATGTACTGGCTGGCGTGTTTCTTTGGGCAGCGTTATTGAATTCAGGTCTCCACGCCACCTTGGCCGGCGTGGTGGTGGCACTCGTTGTCCCTTTGCATGGGAAGCGAAAAGATATTTCCTGTTCACCACTGCGTGAGATGGAGCGCGGCCTGCGTCCCTGGGTAGTGCTGGGCATTGTGCCGGTGTTCGCCTTCTTCAACGCCGGGATCGCGCTGCCGGAACTCAGTACTGATATTCTATTGACACCGCTGACCTTTGGCGTTGTTCTGGGGCTGTTCCTGGGTAAGCAAGTGGGGATTTTCGGGATGACCTGGTTGGCCGTGCGGCTGGGGATCAGCCGATTACCTGAAGGTGTCTCCTGGATGCATGTGTATGGCGTTGCACTGCTCGCCGGCATCGGTTTCACCATGAGCCTTTTTATCACCTCCCTGGCTTTTGCCGATGCCGATCTGCTGGCGGCTGCGCGCTTTGCCATCATTATCGGTTCACTGATTTCGGCGGCAGTCTGGTTGTTGGTGTTGCGCAGTGCTGCCACTCCGGTGCGCAAACCGGGAGGTGCTTAAGTGTCACTTTTGATCATTAATGCAGGTAGCTCCTCTCTGCGTTTGAGCCTGTTCAAACAAACCAGTAACGGTTTAGTGCGGCTGGCCAAGGTGCGCCATGACGGTATCAACGACCATGAAGTGTCGTTGTTGGGTGATTTTATCACTTTGGTGGGTACCACTGAGATCACGCTGATTGTGCATCGGGTAGTTCACGGTGGCACACGGCTTACCACACCGTGCCTGATCGATGCCAGGGTAGAGGCAGAGATCGAACGTCTGATACTGCTGGCACCACTGCATAACCCATCCGCTCTGGCCTGGATTCGACTGGCTCGCCGCCTGTTGGGTGAACAGGTGCCCCAAGTGGCGGTATTCGATACGGCGTTTTACCAATCCCTGCCGGCAGTCGCTGCGACCTATGCACTGCCGCAGGTACTCTGTCAGCAATACAATATTCGCCGTTATGGATTTCACGGCATTGCTCACCGTGCGATGTTAAATCGTTGGCAGAAAATCAGCTCCAAGATCAAGGATGGCGGCCAGGTCATCTCCGTGCAGCTTGGCTCGGGTTGCTCCATTACCGCCATCGATCATGGTGAACCTGTCGATACTTCTATGGGCTTTTCACCGCTGGAAGGGTTGGTGATGGCGACCCGCCCGGGTGACCTTGATCCCACAATCATCACCTATCTACAGCAGGAGGCAGGGTTGAGCGCAAAGGAGATAGAGCGGATTTTGAACAAACAGAGTGGTCTGCTCGGATTGTCAGGTGATAGTGGCGATATGCGACGGCTGCTGGACTCAGATAGTTCCGACGCACAGTTGGCGGTAGATCTCTACTGCTATCGTGTGCGCAAATACATTGGTGCTTATCTGGCGGTCTTGGGGGGTGTTGATGCCATTCTGTTTGGTGGCGGTGTGGGCGAGAACAGCCCTCAGGTGAGAATGAAAATTCTCCAGGGCATGGAGTGGCTGGGAGTGGAACTGGATCTAGCCAGTAACGATAACACCACCGGAAAAGAGGGCTGTATCAGCGCCACGGCAGGCCGATGTGAAGTCTGGGTGATACCCGTGGATGAGGCACAAATAATGGCGCAGGATGCACTGGTTATAACGAAAAACAGAGGGGATTCTAGATGAAAAACACCACCAAAACTAAAACCGAGGAACAACCACTTTCCAGCAACGAGCTGGCTCAGATCAACGCCTACTGGCGCGCTGCCAACTATCTCTCAGTGGGGCAGATCTACCTGCTGGATAACCCCTTACTCAAAGAGCCGTTGACGCTTGAACATACCAAACCAAGGCTACTGGGGCACTGGGGCACCACACCGGGGTTGAATTTTATCTATGCCCATCTGAACCGTGTGATCAAACGGGATGATCTGAGCGTGATCTACCTTGCTGGGCCGGGACACGGCGGCCCTGGCCTAGTGGCAAATACCTGGCTTGAAGGAACCTATAGTGAGTTCTATCCCAATATCAGCCAGGATGCCGAAGGGATGCAAAAGCTGTTCAAGCAGTTCTCTTTTCCCGGCGGCATCCCCAGCCATGTTGCACCGGAGACGCCAGGGTCGATTCATGAAGGGGGCGAGCTGGGTTATGTGCTCTCTCATGCCTATGGTGCGGTGCTGGATAATCCTGATTTGATCGCTGCCTGCGTGGTGGGTGATGGCGAGGCGGAAACTGGGCCGCTTGCCACCGCCTGGCACTCCAATAAATTCCTTAATCCGGCCACCGATGGTGTCGTGCTGCCGATACTGCATCTCAATGGTTATAAAATCGCCAATCCTACGGTGCTGGCACGAATCAGCCATGATGAACTGGAGAAGCTCTTCATTGGTTACGGCTACAAACCCTATTTTGTCGAAGGTGCTGACCCAGAAATCATGCACCAGAAGATGGCGGCAACGCTGGATGCCATCATCACCGAGATCAAGGCCATTCAGGAAAATGCCCGAGTTCATGGCAACAAGACGCGACCCCGCTGGCCGATGATCATACTGCGTTCACCCAAGGGGTGGACAGGGCCAAAAGAGGTGGATGGCAAAAAAGCCGAGGGCTACTGGCGCTCTCATCAAGTCCCGCTTGGTAATCTTGCCAGTGAACCGGGACATCTTGAACTGCTTGAGCAGTGGATGAAGAGTTACAGACCAGAAGAGCTGTTCGATAATAACGGCACGTTGCGCAAGGAGCTTGCCGCATTGGCACCTGAAGGTGAACGACGCATGGGGGCTATTCCCCAGGCGAATGGCGGCCAGTTGCTCAAAGAGCTGATCATGCCTGATTTTCATGATTATGCGCTGGAGGTGACGCCAGGGCAGAGCGTGGGTGAAGCAACACGCATGATGGGCGAGCTGCTGCGCGATGTGATGAGGCTAAACAGTGCAGCGAAAAACTTCCGTGTTTTTGGTCCGGATGAGACCGCATCCAACCGACTCGGTGCGTTGTTTGAGGTGACTAATCGGGCATGGCAGGCAGAGACTCTGCCGGAAGATGACCATCTTGCAACGGATGGCCGTGTTATGGAGATCCTCAGTGAACACACCTGCCAGGGCTGGCTGGAGGGTTATCTGCTCACGGGTCGCCACGGTCTCTTCTCCTGTTATGAGGCCTTTATCCACATTATCGACTCCATGTTCAATCAGCACGCCAAGTGGCTCAAAGTGACCAGCAAGGAGATCCCCTGGCGGCGCCCTATTGCCTCACTCAACTACCTGCTGACCTCCCATGTCTGGCGTCAGGATCACAACGGCCTCTCCCACCAGGATCCTGGTTTTATCGACCATGTGGTAAACAAGAAAGCTGACATCATCCGCGTCTATCTGCCGCCCGATGCCAATACCCTGCTCTATATCACCGACAAATGTCTGCGTTCAAAAAATCTCATCAACGTCATTGTAGCGGGCAAACAGTCGCAGCTTCAATGGCTCACCATGGATGCAGCGATTAAACACTGTAGTGCAGGCATTGGTATCTGGGAGTGGGCCAGTAATGATCAAGGGGGTGAGCCGGATGTAGTGATGGCTTGTGCCGGAGATGCACCTACGCTGGAGACGCTGGCCGCAGTGCAGTTGCTGCGGCAGCATCTGCCTGAGCTAAAAGTCAGGGTCATTAACGTGGTGGATCTGATGACACTGCAACCGCAGAGCGAACATCCACACGGTTTGGCAGACAAGGATTTCGATGCGCTGTTTCCGGCCAACACCCCAGTCATATTTGCCTATCACGGCTACCCGTGGCTGATCCATCGCCTCACCTATCGCCGCATGTGTCACCACCATCTGCATGTGCGCGGTTATAAGGAGGAGGGCACCACCACAACCCCCTTCGACATGGTGGTGCTTAACGATATGGATCGTTTTCATCTGGTGCAGGATGTGATCGATCGCCTCCCTTCACTGAGTTCAAGCGTAGTTTATCTAAAACAGAAAATGCGCGATAAATTAATCGAACACAAAACCTATATCACTCAATATGGGCAGGATATGCCGGAGATCCGCAGTTGGAAGTGGTCATCTTGAAGTTGACTTAGCGTTCCCACGGAGAATCGTGGGAACCAAAAAAAGGTGTGGACAATGAGAAGAACAGAGCAGCATGCATGTTTCTATGTAGGAATTAGGGAATGTGTGCAAAACCATTTCAAGACAAACTATTTGCTCTCCTGCGAACAACAGGATCCTGGCAGTAAATTGTGTCAATTGTTGGTACACCTCCGAGCAGTGATGTTCAAGGATCTCTGGAGCAGCAAAAAACTCAGCGGGTGTTGTGGCACCATAGGTGTTCATGCGCGTGCGTTGGTAATGAGCGACTTGCTACCGCAGAATTTTGTAGGCAGCGCAACAGCTGCTCCCGCTAAAATCCCTCAACCTGCTGGATAGAGAGATTTCTGCATTTAAAAGGAAACGTCCCAGCACCGGAAAGTTGCGCCAGATTGGGGATGATTTCCGGCATTTGGGTGCGCCTTGATTGTCAAAATTCGTTCACCGTTGCTTCAGAGCAGATCCGATTCAGTAGCACTTCTCCACCGGCAATGTGACGGCTTGACTTATATGCCGCAGAAGGTACGCCAGATCTATGTTAAATCAAAATGTGGAATGGACCACCGGCTATTGCATGAATTGAAGCGATTATCCGTTAGGGGTAATGACCGGTAGTACCAAGGTAACGCAGGTTCCAGTTCGGGAATCACTCTGTATGGTCACCTCTCCACCATGCTCTTCAACAATCCGCTTTACCAGCCCCAGGCCGAGTCCCGTTCCCTTTGGCTTGGTCGTGAAAAACGGCTCAAAGGCCCGCGCCACTGTTTCACTCTCCATTGGGGTGCCGCCATTGATCAATTCCAGGATCACTTTTTGGCCCTCTCTCCGTAGCACGATTGAAATCTCACCGCCTGTCGGACTCGCTTCGATAGCATTCTTGATCAGGTTCAACAAAACCTGCTGCATCTTGCCAGCATCCAGCCGAATCGCCGGAGAGTCGGAACAGACCTGCCGTGATATTTGGATCTTTTTCTGAGTCAGAAGCGGTTCCTCCAATTCAAGCACCCGATCCAACAGATGATCCAGATGCCCCGGCTTTTCCGATAGTTGTATGGGACGGGCGTAGTCCAGAGTCTCCGACAACATGCCGTTCAGGCGATCCACTTCCCCCAATACGAGATTGACCCGCTGCCGGTCCCGCTGCTGCAGATAATCGCTACCACGCAGTCCAGAGAGTGCTAACTTGATCGATGCCAATGGATTGCGCATCTCATGAGTAAGTACGGTGGCCATTCGGCCGATAGTGGCTAGACGTGTCTCACTCAGCATCTCTCTGTGGGTCGCCTCCAGATCGCGGGTACGGGCCTTTACCTGTGCCTCCAGATCAGACTCGTAGGCCCGCCCCACCCAGCGAACTGCGGCAAAACCCAGGGTGGCGATCAAGCCCCCTGTCAGCAACAGGACTAAATCAAAATGCCAACGAAGATCTGATACGAACTCCGTAAGCTGCTGATAATCGCTAGTTAGTCCCAGACTCCATCTGCTCCCTGGCACCTTCTGAAAATGGAGCAGTAATGGGGCACCATCCTCCCATAGTGAACGAGCTGGGCCTTGCCAATCAGTAATATCGGCTATCGGTTCTCCGCTCAGGCGGGTGATGGGTTGTGACAGAAAATCGGTGAAAGCTGTTGGGCGTAACCTCCCTTTCTCACTACCGGCAATGACGCTGTGGGTCTCTCTGTCGATCAGGAAAATTTGAACACCAAAAGGTG
This sequence comes from Candidatus Polarisedimenticolaceae bacterium, assembly GCA_021647945.1. Lineage (GTDB taxonomy): Bacteria > Pseudomonadota > Gammaproteobacteria > Chromatiales > Chromatiaceae > JAKITT01. Next base: position 15,165 of record JAKITT010000033.1, on the reverse strand, counting down.
TGGCATGTTCAATGAACGCCTGGAACACCTTTACCACCTGCTGCTCTTCTACAGACTCCTCCAAGGGTTGTTGCAATAACGGCAGTATCCCTTCGGCAATCTCTTCATTATGTTCAACCCCATGCTGAGTTATCCGCTCTTGCAGATAACCGACAATATGATCACCTCCTAGCCAGCCAGCACCGGCCACAATCAGCGCCAACAGCAGAAAGCTCACCAAGGAGACAGTAACCGGCTTCCATTTCATGGTGTGAATATCAAGGGTCATTGGAAATGGGTATCCTACATAATTGGGGCCAGTAGCATGGCCAGGATGTCATATATTCTATATATATGCTCTTATAGATTAAGGGATAACGGCTTGGTTCAACATCGGGGTAATGGTTTGGCAACTATTCTTATTATTGAAGATAACGAGGTCTTCGGCGAACTGCTTATCATGCATCTGGAGGAGTCTGGTCATGAACCGTCGCTTGCGCAAAACCTGGAGCAAGGGCGCAAGCTGCTTGCCTCCATCCAGCCGGACGCCGTGCTGTTGGACCAGCAACTTCCCGATGGTTTTGGGCTGGAACTGCTACAGGAAATCAAGGCGCAGAACCCCTCACCACCCGTCATCATGATCACCGGCGTAACCGATAACACCCTGGCCATCGAAGCCATGAAACAGGGTGCCTATGATTTCGTGCGCAAACCTATGGACGACGTGGAACTGGACAGGGCGTTGGGAAATGCCCTGCGTACCCATCGCCTCTCCCGCAAGATCTCGGCCATCACCTCCGGTGATGATTATCAGGTGGATGTCAGCCAGATCGTGGGAGAGAGCCCTGCTATCCTGAACCTCTGTAAGACCATCGGCAGCGTGGCCTCCAGCAATACCGTCGTGCTGATCACCGGTGAGAGCGGCACTGGCAAGGAGGTGGTTGCCCGCGCACTGCACCATCACTCAGGACGAAGCGGACTTTTTCTGCCCATCAACTGCTCTGCCATCGTGGAGAACCTGCTGGAGAGCGAGCTTTTCGGCCATGAGAAAGGGAGTTTCACCGGTGCCGATAGTCGCAAGGAGGGAAAATTCGAAGTCGCCTCCGACGGTACCTTGTTCCTAGATGAACTGGGAGAGATGCCCCTCCCCCTGCAGGCAAAGCTGCTGCGGGTGCTCCAGGATGGCAGCTTCGAGCGTGTCGGTGGTACCCAGACACTGCACACATCGGCGCGCATCATTGCCGCCACCAACCGCGATCTAAACGCCATGGTTCACGAAGGCAGTTTCCGGGAAGATCTCTACTATCGCCTCAACGTGGTTAACATCCACCTGCCTCCGCTACGCGAACGCATGACGGATCTACCGTTGCTGACGGAGCATCTCCTCAAGAAGATCAATCGCAAGCTGCACAGCTCCGTGGTGCATATTACCGAATCCGCCTGGAAGCGTATGAATGAGTACTGCTGGCCCGGCAACGTCCGGGAGCTGGAGAACATTCTCACCCGCGCCGCCGTGCTGGCCCGCAATGACACCATCACCCCCGATCTGCTTGGAATTGGCTCAGAATCAGAGGCAACGGTTGAGCATGAATCCGACACGGGGGATGAGAAAGGGACTGAGCTGATCACCCTCGAAGAGTTGGAGCAGCGCCATGTCCGGCAGATTCTGGAGCATACTCACTGGCATAAAGGTAGGAGCTGTGAAATCCTCGGCATTTCCCGACCTGCATTGGATCGAAAAATTGCCAAATATGGCTTGGGGTAAGGCTTGTCGCAAGCCTAAGTTCGAATAAGCTTTAACGAAGTGTGAAATTTCTTATCACTTCGTTGAACCATTCGCCAGTCACCACCTTCTCAAGCAAACCATAAATTGACCATAACCAACTGTTTTCATTGTAATATCATGGTTATATAAAAGTTGGCACGCGACCTGCAATATCAAGGGTAAGCCATCACGAAAGGTGGCTTACCTAACCAAATCCAACTTGATGTTGAGGAGAAATACCATGAAAAAAATCATTACACTAATCGGCCTTTTGTCAATCGCAACTGCTGCAAATGCACATAATGTTGATGATCAGGTCTACAATGGCCTGCCTTCAGGTGATTGGGCTGTTTCCAGTGTAGCGAGTGATTCTGGAGATCAAGCTGTCAGTCATGATGCCCTTATCTACAATCAATTAGCACTCACAAATGATGACCTGAGAGCCAGTGAAATCACACATGCTGGCAATAAGCGTCATGCTGACTTTAATACTCTTGTATACCGTGGTATTGAACGTAACATGCAGGATCTATGAGCGTAAGTCATGGGGCCGGTGATATTTAATGCAAATGCTTGTTGTTTGTCCCCGGCCCCTCTAATGGTATCCAACAGATAGCTCATGAAAGCGGGGATCTGATCCTGCTGGATGCTGGAGCACTGTAAATCAGCCCACTCAGTCAACTAATCGTATAGCTGGAATAAGGCTCCCAAGAAACATTCGGGGCCCTTACCGAAAACTGAGGAGGAATTATCATGGTCAAACGACTCTCTAACATCACCATACTCACCGTTTCCTTTGTTGCCACAATTCTGAGCGCACCAGCTTTCGCCCAGAGCGAGCAGCCGGGGTACGGACTGTCGGTAATGACTGAAAAAACGGCCAGGGGCCGACCTGCCGACATCATCTACGGTAAAACTGCCGACGGTTTCCAGGTAAAGGGGGCTGTCAGAAGCCGATTCCATAACGGGCGCATCCGTGGACACGTGGATATCGAATTGGCCGATGCTGACGGGAAGATTCTCAAAGCTGGAATCGCGAAACTGCGTAGAATCCACTACTCCAACAAACATCAGCACCGGGCCACCTTCAAGGCCCTGTTCGATGGAATTCCGCCACATGCCACGGTACTACGGATCAGGCATCACGTCGGTACCAAGGGACACTGAATCACATTTAAGCCTGCAACAAACCATTACCCAGCCACAAGCTGGTATGTGATAGTTGCGCTAAAAAACTGCATTAATGGCTATTCAGCAAGTGAGCAAAAAGAGATGCGCCGGCTTTTCAGTGTTTCGGCTCAGGCTGTTAGAAAATGGGCGGAGAGTCAGTCGATGCCAACGACAGCACGCATGACACAAGTAGCAGCTGTTCTTGGTGTGCGTAGAGCATGGCTTCAGGATGGAGAAGAACCAATGCACCCAATGCGGGCAAATGTTGAGGAAGAAAAGCCCAGTAGCTATAAAAATAATGAAATTGGCATTTCGGTTGATGAGTTGAAGTTATTGCATTCGTATAAGAGGCTTTCTGTAGAACAACAGAGCTTAATTCAGCAGCTTATACTCTCATTTATAAAAACCAAGTAAACCAGAGGAGACGGTAGGGTACTATTGATTAGTAGGGCACCCCATCGAACCACCTTAAAAGTAGCTGACTAGCAGTGGCATCAAAAGCAGATTTGCATTATTGTTTCGGCCTCTACAAAGTTAAGTGACGTCCAAATGAAATTTCAACCACACAACCAGGCACAAAACGGGCGCTGGCATCACTCGCTTCCGCTACACGGAACGCTCTAAACAGATATTGATTGTTTTTTAGGTTCATCTACATCCAACCAGACCTGTTCAGAGGTTCCCATACTGTTCTACCTACCCGTTGTGTGGAGAAAATAATGACCCCCGAACTGTTCGACTCCCTGGCTAACCAGGGTTATAACCGTATTCCTGTTGTGCGTGAGGTGCTGGCTGACCTCGATACACCCCTCAGTGTCTATCTCAAACTGGCCAATGCGCCCTACTCCTATCTGTTCGAATCTGTTGAAGGTGGCGAGAAGTGGGGCCGTTATTCGATCATCGGCCTGCCGTGCCGTATGCAGATCCGCATCCGTGGCTATCAAATCACCATAAAGCAAGATGGCAAGGTGATTGAGACCTATGAGTGTGATGATCCACTGGCTGAAATTGAAGCCTTTCAGGCGCGCTACAAAGCCGCTGACGTTGAGGGGCTGCCCCGTTTCACCGGTGGTCTGGTCGGCTATTTCGGTTATGACACCATCCGTTATATTGAGCCACGCCTAAAAACATGCCCCAACCCCGATCCACTCGGCAGTGACGATATCCTACTGATGGTCTCTAATGAGCTGGTGGTGTTCGATAATCTGCGCGGCCGTCTCTATGTGATCGTACATGCCGACCCTAGCCAAGGGGTCACACTCAATGCGGCACAACGACGCATCAATAAGCTGATTAAAAAGATGCGTGGCCCGGTACCCAAGCAACCCAAGGTAAAGGGGCACGAGGTGGTTGAATCTGACTTCAAGTCTGGCTTTACTGAGGAGGGTTTCAAGGCAGCCGTTGGCAAGGTCAAACAGTACATCGTCGACGGTGATTGCATGCAGGTGGTGCTATCACAACGGCTATCTGTCCCATTTGAAGCACCTCCGCTTGATCTCTATCGGGCACTGCGCGGCCTCAACCCATCACCCTACATGTACTTCCTCAATCTGGAGGAGATCCATGTGGTCGGCTCATCACCAGAGATTCTAACCCGCTTGGAGGATGATATCGTCACTGTGCGGCCCATCGCAGGGACCCGTCGACGCGGCCATACCGAAGAGGAGGATCTGGCAATGGAGAAGGAGCTGCTAGCCGATCCAAAAGAGCTGGCTGAGCATCTGATGCTGATCGACCTGGGGCGCAATGATACGGGACGTGTGGCCAAAACCGGCACCGTTAAGCTCACAGAGAAGATGAATGTTGAGCGCTACTCACACGTCATGCACATCGTCTCCAACGTCACCGGCGAGCTAAAAGATGAGATGAGCGCCATCGACCTGCTGCGTGCCACCTTCCCCGCAGGCACCGTTAGCGGCGCACCAAAGATCCGCGCAATGGAGATCATTGATGAGCTGGAGCCGGTCAAGCGTGGCGTCTACTCCGGCGCGGTGGGTTACCTCTCCTGGAATGGCAATATGGATACCGCCATCGCAATCCGTACCGCCGTGATCAAAGATAAAACCCTCCATATCCAGGCGGGGGCCGGCATCGTTGCCGACTCTATTCCTGAGTTGGAGTGGAAGGAGACGATGAACAAAGCTCGGGCGATATTTCGTGCGGTGGCACTGGCTGAAGCCGGTATTGAAGGGGGTGGCAAATGTTACTGATGATCGATAACTACGACTCCTTCACCTACAACTTGGTGCAGTATCTGGGCGAGCTTGGCATTGGGGTTGAGGTACACCGCAATGATGAGATTACGATTGAGGAGATTGAGGCCAAACAGCCCGAACAACTGGTCATCTCACCCGGCCCCTGCACCCCCGATCAAGCAGGCATCTCCGTGGCGGCGATCAAACACTTTGCCGGCAAACTGCCGATCCTTGGCGTCTGCCTTGGTCATCAGTCGATCGGCCAAGCCTTTGGCGGTAAAATTATTCATGCAGTGCAGGTGATGCACGGCAAAACCTCGCCTATCTATCATTCAGATAGTGGCGTCTTTCGTGGCCTGAAAAACCCGCTGATCGCCACCCGCTACCACTCACTGGTGATTGAGCGGGAGAGCCTGCCCGATTGCCTGGAGGTGACCGCTTGGACACTGAACCAAAATGGCTCAGTCGCTGAAATCATGGGCATCCGGCACAAAGAGCTACCGATAGAGGGGGTGCAGTTCCACCCCGAATCAATTCTTACCGACCACGGCCACGACATGTTGCGAAACTTTGTCGAAGGCCATTAGAGGAGAAAACGATGGAGATGCAGCAGGCGATCAACCAGGTACTGGCTCGACATGACCTCAGCGCCGAACAGATGACCAGCGTCATGCAAACCATCATGACCGGGGGTGCCACACCCGCACAGATCGGTGGTTTTCTCATTGGTCTGCGCATGAAGGGGGAGTCCGTTGCTGAGATCACCTCTGCCGCAGGTGTGATGCGTGAGCTAGCCACGAAGGTGACCGCCAAAGGCGAACATCTGGTGGATACCTGTGGCACCGGTGGTGACTCATCTGGCAGCTTTAACATCTCCACCGCCAGCGCGTTTGTCACCGCAGCAGCCGGCGCTCAAGTGGCCAAACACGGTAATCGTTCCATCTCCAGCAAATCGGGTTCTGCCGATGTGCTGGAGGCGGCTGGCGTGCGACTTGACCTCAACCCAGATCAAATCACCCAATGTATTGAAGAGGTGGGCGTCGGCTTTATGTTCGCCCCCGCCCATCACAGCGCAATGAAACACGCCATTGGCCCACGCAAAGAGATGGGGGTACGCACCATCTTTAACGTACTTGGCCCGCTGACCAACCCAGCTGGCGCACCCAATCAGGTGCTGGGCGTCTTCAGCGAAGAGCTACTAGAGCCGCTGGCCAACGTGCTACAGCGATTAGGCAGTCGACATGTGTTGGTAGTCCATGCCCGTGACGGGTTGGATGAGATCAGCATCGGCGATGCCACCGAGGTGGCCGAGCTAAGGAATGGCCAGATACGCCGCTACAGCATCACGCCCGAGCAGTTTGGCATGACTCGTACCCCCATTGAGGCGATTAAGGCTGAAGATGCGGCGGATAGCCTTGCGATCATCCGCGCGCTGCTTGAAGATCAAGCGGGCCCCGCCCGTGATATTGTCTGCCTCAATGCCGGTGCCGCCATCTACGTGGCAGGTCTGGCTGCTTCGCTGGCCGATGGCATCAAACGAGCAGATGAGGTAATCACCAGCGGTGAGGCGAGAAATCGACTCGACCAGCTCGCCATCCTAAGCCAGAGTTTTGATAGCTAACATGAGTAACAGACCCGATATTCTGAAAAAGATCATCCGCCGAAAAGCAGAAGAGGTGACCGCCCGAGCTGAGGCAAAACCGTTACGAGAGGTCGCTGCCTCACTGGAGAGTGCGGATAAACCGCGCGATTTTATTGAGGCCATTGAGCGAAAAATCGAACAGGGCCAAGCCGCTGTCATCAGCGAGATCAAGAAGGCCTCACCCAGCAAAGGGGTGATCCGCGACCCCTTCTATCCTGCTGAGATCGCCAAGAGCTACCAACAAGGCGGCGCCGCCTGCCTCTCAGTTTTGACCGACATCGATTTTTTCCAAGGCTCAGACGCCTACCTAATAGAGGCGCGTAACGCCTGCACACTGCCTGTAATCCGTAAAGATTTCATCATTGACCCCTACCAGGTCTATGAGGCACGGGCGATGGGAGCTGACTGCATCCTGCTAATTGCCGCCTGCCTCGGGGATGCCCAACTTCGTGAGTTGACCGATCTGGCATATCATCTTGAACTGGATGTGCTGACCGAAGTACATGATGCGGAAGAGCTAGACCGCGCATTAGAGGTAGGTGGAAAGATGATTGGCATCAACAATCGCAACCTACGCACCTTTGAGGTCAACCTACAGACCACAATCGACCTATTGGAAGAGATTCCTCCAGACCGCATTGTGGTAACCGAGAGCGGCATTCATAGCACTGAAGATGTCGCTCTGATGCGCCTGAGTAACGTCAACGCTTTTCTCGTTGGCGAAGCCTTTATGCGGGCCGATGACCCAGGTAAAAAACTGGCTGAGCTGTTTAGCATCACGACCTAGACACGCCCATAAAACAGACCATAAAAAACGGCGCATTTAGCGCCGTTTTTTATGGTCAAAAGATGCCCAGTGAGATCTTAACGGGTACCAAACACCACGATCGTTTTACCTTTTACGCCCACCATCCCCTCCTCTTCCAGCGTTTTCAGGACGCGTCCAGCCATCTCACGAGAGCAGCCGACGATGCGACCAAGCTCCTGCCGGGTGATGCGGATCTGCATACCATCGGGATGGGTCATCGCATCGGGCTGTTTACAGAGGTCGAGCAGGGTGTGTGCAATTCTTCCAGCGACATCGAGAAAAGCGAGATCTTGCACCTTACGGCTGGTCGCAAAAACGCGCTGGGTCAGCTGCTTGCCAATGGCAAAGAGGATGTCTTTGGCATACTCTTTCAGCTCCGTATTAAAAAGCTGCTCGAGACGTTTATAGCTAATCTCTGCAATCTGACAGTCGGTGCGGGTGCGTACCATCACGGTACGTGTTGGCTCAGTGACAAACAGCCCCATCTCACCGATAAACTCTCCCTTATTCAGGTAGGAGAGAATGATCTCACGCCCATCAGGATCCTCGGCAAATACCGCCACTGAACCTTCAACAAGAAAATAGAGCACATCCGCGGGGTCACCATAGCGGATAATCTCTGTACTTTTGGGGTAGCGACGTCGATGACAAAAAGTCAAAAAGTGCTGTAGATACTCTGGTTCTGCTTGGGGTGGTTGGATAAGTGTCATGTCTGTTGTCGCATAATTGGCCTATATCCCCTTAATGTTAGGCTAGCTTATACCACTTGTCGATCTATGCTAGTCTCCAGCGCAAAATAAAGTAATGGGGTTGTGATGAAAGCACGAATAAAATGGCTCGACGGGGCCATGATGATCGCCGAAGCGGGCAGTGGTCATGCCATTGTTATGGATGGCCCACCCGACCATGGCGGACGAAACATGGGGCCGCGCCCCATGGAGATGCTACTGCTTGGTATGGGTGGCTGCACCGAGTTTGATGTACTGCATATTCTAAAAAAGAGCCGTCAGCCCGTCACCGGCTGTGTCGTTGAACTTGAGGCTGAACGTTCAGATGAGGAGCCAAAGGTCTTCACCCGAATACATTGTCACTTCATCATAACCGGCCGCGGTCTAAGTGAGAAACATGTCGCCCGGGCGATTAGCTTGAGTGCGGAAAAATACTGTTCTGCATCGATCATGCTGGGTAAAACCGCTGAGATTACCCACGACTACGAGATCATTGACAGCCGCGAAGAGTGATCAACCTCAAAGCCACCTAACGGTACTGGTCATCACCTTGGCACTTATTTTCATGGCTAACTTAATGGGTGCGGGTAGTTTTTCGCCGCCCGCAGCCAGTGCCATTTTGGCATGCTGCAACTCATCCAGCTTCATCTGTTCTAGAACGGCCCGACTTTTCTGATCTTGAGATGGCCAGCGCCCGAGGTGATCTTTCAAGTGCGCTTCGACCTGATGCTCCGTCTCAGCAACAAAACCCAAACTCCACTTATCTCCAGCCACGCCCGCCGTCGCCCCTATTATAAAGGAGCCAGCATACCAAAGAGGGTTGAATAGGCTCTTATGACTATCTAACGCACGAAGACGGGCATCGCACCAAGCAAGATGGTCATTCTCCTCTTGCGCTGCGCGCTCCATTTTTTCACGCACCTGTGGCAACTTGGCCGTCAGCGCCTGCCCCTGATAGAGCGCCTGTGCACAGACTTCTCCTGTATGGTTGATACGCATCAAACCAGCGGCCTTAGCGCGCTCTTTGGCAGACAACTCCGCCTCTGCATATGCGTCAGCAGGGTCTGGGCGCTCCGTGACTAGCGGCGCCCCCATAATCGTACGTAGTGCTTGGTCAGCATTAACCAACAGGCGGTCTAGCGCCGTGTAATTTCTATTTTCCATATGGAAAATATAGCGGAGTCCACATGCCAATTGCAAGAGAACCTCACAATCTGCATGGCTTCATTTAATGACAATACCGATATGGGCACCTCTATTAATTCTGGGTGAAACAGATTGAGATTCATAATCTTCAAGAGCAAGGCACTAAGTAAGCTAAGTCACCGACAATTGACGAGCAATCAACTGTAGAGGGTGCAGCACCTCAACATTCAAACCGGCCTCACGCAGCCCTGACCTTAACTGCAACGCACAACCTGTGTTTGTCGTCACCAAGATATCGGGCTGTAGTTTTTTCACTGCCTCTACCTTCAACCGCTGTAACTGGTGTGACATTTCAGACTGCGTCAGCATGTAACTGCCCGCAGCACCACAACAGAGCGGGGCATTATTAAACATTACCGTCTGTAACTGTGGAATCTTCTGCAACAGCAGGGGCACCGCCTGTCGATCAAAGCGGCCATAAAACATTGAGCAAGGCTCATGAATTACAACGCGAGCATTGAGCGGTTGCAGCTCAAGATCATCAGGCCAATCAAGCTGTAGCAGATAGTCACTAATATCTCGTACTGGCTGGGAAAAGCCACCCTGTTCCGCCAACTCAGCACCACAGCCTGATGCCATAAAGAGCAAGGCATCAAATGATTCATCTGAAAGGTGCGCTCTATTTTGTACCATCAGGCGCGCTGCCGCAGAGCTATCCCCCGCATGACGATGCATCGCCCCACAACAGCACTGTGAATCGGGAATCACCACATCACAACCAAGATGATTCAAGAGAGTTATCGCCGCCTGATGTACCTCTCGTTCAACGAGCTGACTGATACATCCGGTGAATAGAATAACCCGCCGTTTCTGAGTTTGCGTGGTGGGGTAGTTCGGCTGAATAGCTTTTATAGCAGTCAGTTGTGGCAACATCGATTCAACCCGCTTTAACCAACTCGGTAGCCAGCCGCGAAATAGGGTCGATACCGAACTCATTTGATAGAGATGCAGTAACGGCCGAACAACTATCGGCAAACGACGGTTAGATAACAGCATTAAGAGTAAACGGGATCTGAGTCGCGCCAATCGCCCCCATGATTGCCAGCGATGCCGACGCACACCATCCATTAAAACCCCATATTTCACACCAGAAGGGCAGGCACCCTCACAGGAACGACACATCAGGCAGCTATCTAAGTGTTGGTATAACTGAGCATTGCTTGGCAGCTCATCCTGCAGCCACGCCTGCATTAAGGCAATTCGACCTCGCGGAGAGGCTGCTTCATTTTTCACTAACTGATAGGTTGGGCAGTGCGGCAGACAGAGGGCACACTTTACACAGCGATCAGCCTCTTCAATGAGTTGGATAATGGTCAATGAACTGTCCAAAACTGCAATCGGCACGACAGAGAGACCAACAAGTTATTAGATTTAATATCCAAAAATAGACCATACAACATAACAATCAGAAAGCATTTCTCGACCTCCAACACCAAAACGAGAGAATTTACCACCATTAACACACCCCGATACAAGCAAAACTTGACATAGTTCACACTTTCAGTAAGAATTAGGTTGCTAAACTTGTTTTTTGACAAGTTTGCTATCCTCCATCCTCCTTTGGTGGTTTTAATATAAAGGGTGTAGCGCCTCTTGCTACGCCCTTATTTTTTATTATGAAAAAACACATCAAGGCCGCTTGATCATACGGACTCGCTCCTGTAAAATCCGCGCTCTTTTGAAATTCTTTTGAACCGTTCCCCTTTGGAGCAACCTAGATGACTACTGTAAGCGCAAAACCGGCTGAGGTGCGTCGCGAATGGCTTCTCGTAAACGCAGAAGACAAAACGCTTGGACGCCTAGCCACCGAAATCGCACGACGCTTGCGCGGCAAACATAAGCCCGAATACACACCGCATGTTGATACCGGCGACTATATTGTCGTTGTAAACGCAGAGAAGATCCGCGTTACTGGCAACAAGATGAAAGACAAGATATACCACCACCATACAGGGTATGTGGGTAATCTTAAGTCTATCAGCCTTGAAAAACTGCTACAGAAGGCCCCCGAGCGCGTTATTCAGTCTGCCGTAAAAGGCATGCTGCCTAAAAACCCGCTTGGCCGAGCAATGTTTAAGAAACTGCGTGTTTACGCAGGCCCTGAACACGAGCACCAAGCACAACAGCCTAAAGAGCTGGAAATCTAGACAATCACTTAACGGATAGCATTTAAGATGTCAGAGACTCATTACGCAACCGGTCGTCGCAAAAGCTCATCAGCTCGCGTCTTCCTCACTTCAGGCAGCGGAAATATCGTTGTTAATAATCGTCCGCTGGATAAATTTTTCGGCCGCGAAACCGCACGCATGGTCGTACGCCAAGCGCTCGAAGCCGTTGAACTCGGCGATAAGATCGACGTTAAAGTCACCGTCAAAGGTGGCGGCACAACAGGCCAGGCTGGCGCAATCCGCCACGGCATTTCTCGTGCACTTACCTCATATGATGAGTCTCTGCGTAGCAGCCTACGTAAAGCTGGCTTTCTTACTCGTGATGCCCGTGAGGTTGAACGTAAGAAAGTGGGCTTGCATAAAGCACGTAAGCGCCCACAATTCTCAAAACGTTAATATGGCTGGGCTGCCATTGGCAGCCTAATCATATAATCGTTATTGGGGAATCGTCTAACGGCAGGACAACGGACTCTGACTCCGTCAATCAAGGTTCGAATCCTTGTTCCCCAGCCATATGCAAAATGCCCGCTGACGCGGGCATTTTCGTTGGCAAGTGAGTCTTTGATCTCATGATACAAAACGGGACATCCCAGTCACCCTTTTGCAATCGATCTTCGACAGCTTTTATGCCCTGGACGTCCTGGTCACTGGCTCTACGCTACAACTTCGCTCTGCTTGTTGCTGCTCCGTGCCAGCTCCCAACCTGACTCGACGCTGTGTTCGGATGCCTACTTCATATCCCCTCTGGCGCTCGCGCACGACGGGGATATGGTGCGGCCTCACAGCTACCAGGGACTAACCGCCCTCGCTTTGCTCTCCATGGCGGTCAGCGTTTGAGGATTGAGGATGAGTGCTATCTATTTAAAAATAGCATCCACTGAAAAACCATCGCGCTCAAGAATCTCGCGCAACCGTCGTAAAGCATCCATCTGAATCTGGCGTACACGCTCTCGTGTCACACCCAGCTCATTCGCCACCTGTTCAAGTGTTGAATTTTCATAGCCATGCAGACCAAAGCGACGCTCTACAACCTCTCGCTGTTTATCATTAAGCTTTCCCAGCCAATTATCAATATTGGCATTTAGGCCAGCATTCTGGATATCTACCGTTGGATCTAATGCATGCTCATCTGCAATCGTATCAAGCAATGGTTTATCTGCATCTTTACCATATGGCGTATCAACAGAAGCGATGCGCTCATTTAGGCCCAGCATACGCTTCACCTCTTTAATGGGTTTATCAAGCAGTTCTGCAATCTCTTCAGAGGTGGGTTCGTGATCTAGACTTTGGGATAACTGACGGGTAGCTCGCAGATAGACATTGATCTCTTTTACCACATGAATCGGCAACCGAATGGTACGCGTCTGATTCATGATGGCGCGTTCTATGGTTTGCCGAATCCACCAGGTGGCGTAGGTTGAGAAACGAAAACCGCGCTCAGGGTCAAATTTTTCAACCGCACGAATGAGGCCTAAGTTACCCTCTTCGATCAGGTCAAGCAGCGCTAACCCTCGGTTCATATAGCGACGAGCAATCTTCACAACCAAGCGCAGGTTGCTCTCAATCATGCGCGCCCTTGCAGCCTGGTCGCCCTTCTGAGCTAGACGAGAGAGAGTGACCTCCTCCTCTGCTGTAAGTAGTTTTGAGATGCCAATCTCATTAAGGTAGAGGCGAGTGGCATCCATCTGCGCATCTGTTGCATCAGCACGACGAGATTTGGTTGCTGGTTTTGTTGAGTCTTTGTTAGCGTTTTTCGCATCATCCGTTGAGCTCTTTTCACACACGCTATTACCTTTTTTATCCTTGATTATAGCCATTTACTACGACTCCTAAATAGAACTTACATTATCTTCGTTTCGGCAATAATTTCTGCGGGTCTACGGGCTTTCCATTTTCCCTAATCTCAAAATGCAATGCCGGCTTTTTACTATCTGGCACTATTCCCATTTCTGAGATCACAACCCCTTTACTAACCCTCATCCCCTCTTTTACAAAAATGCGCCTATTGTGTGCATAGGCACTAAGGTAGGTGGAATTGTGCTTAATAATAACCAAATTCCCATACCCAATCAGGCCACTACCGCTATAAACCACCTTGCCTGATTCCGCAGCAGTCACTCGCTGTCCATCTATCCCTGCAATTCGAATACCCTGACGCCGATGATCTGTTTTAGCGTATTTACGTACTACTGCTCCTATGGTCGGCCAATCCCAGTGTAACTTTAGTCTATTCGGTGAAACTGCCGCCGTTTGCTTGGGTATTTTTTTAGCCCTATTCTTAACCACCGACGCTCTACTTTTAACCACAGAGGGTCTGCTTTTTTTAGCTTGAACGATGGCTTTAAGTGGTTTTATAGGTGGCTTCAAACGCAGCTGCTGTCCCGGCAGAATTCGATATTCAGGCCCAGCAATACCGTTCCATTTAGCAAGTTTGTGATAATCAAGATTGACGCGCCAAGCTATCGAGTAGAGTGTCTCACCTTTGCGAACAATGTGATGACGTTTAAAGCGGTCACTCTTTAGCTCGGATGAGTAGTCCACAACAGGCGCGCGCGTTGAACTACAGCCGATAAGCAGTAGCATAGTGAGCATCAACAGATAGAGGAAAAAATATGGCCGCTGCTTCGGCTGTTGGGGCATGATCGTTGTTTTACAGTTTAAAAATAACAAGTAGGATTACAACCAATAGGACAACCAACCAACCGATTAGATCCATATAGCGGCCAAGTGCCTCCTCCATACGCTCACCACCCCAAGCCATCAGGGCAGCCACCAGAAAAAAGCGACCGCCTCGCCCAATCAGTGATGCGATTGCGAACGGCAACAGTGCCATTGATACAGCGCCGGCGCTGATCGTGAAGACTTTATAGGGTATCGGCGAAAAACCAGCGATGAAGATAGCCCAAACACCCCACTCATCGAACCAAGATTTTGCCGTCAGATAGTGCTGCCAATAGCCTCGATCTTGCAGCAGGGGTGCCACCTGTTCGAACGCAAATAGGCCAATGGCATAACCGAGAAGACCGCCCAATACTGACGCTATGGTAGTTAAGGCAGCCAACCGCCAAGCTTGCTTGGGCTTTGCCAATGACATCGGTGCCAACATGACATCTGGTGGTATTGGAAAGAAGGAGGACTCAGCAAAACTGAGACCTGCGAGATAACCGGGGGCGTAACGATGTCGCGCCCACTGCATCGCTTTTTCATAGAGCGGTGAGAAGAGACGCATCAGGAGAGCCCTTTTTTTAGTGGCACGAAGATAACTGGCTCCAGCCGTGTCTGTTCAAAACCATGAGGGGTTCGCACAATGAGTAGCAACTCCTGATCTCGATCACTGCCCGTTGGTAGAACCATTCGTCCACCCACTGCCAACTGCTGTAGTAATGGCTGAGGAATCTCTTCAGGTGCAGCGGTCACCATAATGCCATCAAATGGGGCATATTCTGGCAGCCCCATGCCACCATCACTGTACTTCAAACGGACATTTCTCAGCTGCAACTCCTG
>JAKITT010000032.1 GCA_021647945.1 Candidatus Polarisedimenticolaceae bacterium | reverse complement strand
TTTTTCGCAGACTTCTGGAGCAATCAGTTATAACCGAGCCCGTGATTAGAGCTAAGATCACTCATGGCTACGATTGGCAGCAACACTATATGTAGTGGGTAGAGGAGCTAAGTATCCACCCCCCTAAAAGAAAACGTCTTATTGTTGAGGATACTGCTTCAGAGTTTATAAATTTGATTATTCAATCTAAAAATTATCAGGTTCAGCAGATAACCCCTAAAATAGCTGAACTATCCGTTAATTTAGGAGCAGAGATAAACAATGACCCCGCTGATAGGCTTATTGCTGCCACTTCAATTCTTAAAAACGCCCCCATCATTACTGCCGATCAAAACCTCAGAGATGCAACAATACTTGAGACCATTTGGTAGGCATAACGATGTCTAAGGTGCGTGACAAAAGAGTGAAAATACTCACATTTGTTAGCTACTATCTGCCCGGTTTCAAAGCGGGAGGGCCAGTCACCACGATCCAAAACCTAGTGGCCCTATTGGGGGCAGAATATGAGTTCATGATCGTGACCAGAAACCATGATCATGCTGATCCAACCCCTTATCAAGATGTGCAGGTAGATCATTGGAACCCACTGGAAAATACACAGGTACTCTATCTTCCGGGGAAAAGATCAGACATCTTCTCTATTTACAGATTGCTCACGACTATTCCATATGACGTCATCTATTTAAATAGCTTTTTTGACCTTAAACTTTCATTTATTCCGAATCTGATACGTAAATTTTTCTGCTCAAACAGACCTGTTATTCTTGCACCAAGAGGTGAGTTCTCAGGTGGGGCGCTATCGCTGAATAGCCGCCGTAAGCACACCTTCATTTGGCTCTTTAAGTTGCTGGGTCTCGCTAAAAGCATCACCTTTCAAGCATCCAGTGTGCATGAAAAAGAGGATATAAAACGTGCACTGAATATCTCTGATAACTGCATCAAGATAGCCAGTGACCTGCCTACAACCATTCAGAAACATGACACCAGGGAAGAGGATACTGACCAACTGAAAGTTATTTTTCTCTCTCGCATATCACCAATGAAAAACCTGCAGTTTGCAATCCAAACACTTCAGTTGGTTAGCTCCCCTACTACTTTTAATATTTATGGCCCGCAGGAGGATCAACGCTATTGGCAGCAGTGTGAGGCGCTGTTAAATGAGCTGCCTGAAAATGTGCAGTGGCGATATTGTGGTATTGCTCAGCCATCGAGTGTGAAATCTATTTTGGCATCACATGATCTAATGTTTCTGCCAACCCTTGGTGAGAATTATGGGCATGTGATTGCAGAGTCAATATCCGTTGGAACATCAGTTTTGATTAGTGATTGCACTCCCTGGAGAGAGCTACAAAGCAAAGGGTTTGGCTGGGATTTTAATCTAGAGCATCAACACGTTTTTGCTGAGAAAATAGAGGCTTTCGCTCAGCTAACTCTGCCCCAGAGAGAGCAAGTTAGGCAAAGGGTTTTAGGCCAAGCAGCCGATTTTCTCTGCACACCAGAACAGATTGAAGATAATTACAAGCTTTTTGAGCATGCGCTTCAACAGAAAAAGAGTGTGTGCACTTGAGAATCTTGCTTGTGAGTCAATATTTTTGGCCCGAGGTTTTTAGTATTAATGACCTTGTTCTTCAGTTGGAGGCTGATGGCCATGAAGTCACCGTCATCACGGGTAAACCGAACTACCCAAAAGGTGAGATCTTTGATGGCTATAGCCAACAAGGTATAAATCAGGAGGTTTTCGGCAAAAATATTACTGTTTTTCGACTTCCTTTAAGACCACGCCATAACGGTGGTGGGCTGAACTTGGTTCGTAACTACCTCTCTTTTGTTTTTAATGGCTGCCGCCATATTCGTAGCCTTGTTAAACGTGATGAGTTTGATGCCATATTTGTATACGCACCTTCACCGATTCTCTCAGCAATACCTGCTATTTTTGCCAAGTGGAAAACAGGTGCGCCACTATCAATTTGGGTGCAGGATTTATGGCCAGAGAGTATTGACGCGACAGGTTTTATAAAGAATAGATTGGCTATCTATCTGGTGAGGCAACTGGTCAAACTCATCTACAGTGCCGCTGATCAACTATTGGTGCAATCCCCCGCTTTTTCTGAGCCGGTTCAACGATTAGCTCATGCCGATAAGATTCAATACTACCCAAATTCACATTTGGATTTAATCCAAGAGCAGCAAGTCCCGCTGAAAAATGGTGAACTTGATACGCTATTAACGGATCATTTTTGCGTGGTCTTTGCTGGAAATATTGGTACAGCTCAGAACCTGGAGTCTGTGATAGCAGCAGCAGTGCATCTGAAACAAAATCCACAGATCAAGATTTTATTGGTTGGCGCAGGCAGTATGAGAGCGCAAGTCATGGCAGAAGCGTCAGCCAAAGGTTTGGATAACCTTATTCTGCCAGGTCGTGTAACGCCCGCTGAACTGCCCTATCTATACGGTAAGGCAGGTGCCTTGCTCGTCAGCTTGTCGGATCAACCGATATTTAGATTGACCATTCCAAGCAAACTTCAAGGTTATTTCTCTGCCGCAAAACCTATCATTGCCTGCATGACAGGGGTCGGTGCGGAGGTGGTAAAAGAGTCGGATGCGGGTATCGCCGTAGATGCTGACGATGTTTCAGGTTTAAGTGATGCCATCCTCTCAATTTATCACTTAAGTACTGAGGAGCGAGAGCAACTTGGGCAGAATGGTCGAGCTTACTACCTTGAACATTTTGAACGCAGCACTTTGTCTCAGCGCTTGGTATCATTGCTCTCTAGGTTAACCAGACAGAGTAGAGATTAATATCCATGAGAGTGTTGGTACTTGGTGCCTCAGGCATGCTGGGCAGTGCTGTTTTCAGATTGTTGATGGCGCGTGGATACGAGGTTACTGGCACTGTTCGCTCCTCATCATCAGTAAATTACTTCTCTAGTTCAATCCAGAACAATCTAATCAGCAATTTAGATCTGCTCAATGCGAACACGCTGATATGCCTCTTCCAACAAGTTAAACCCCATGCCGTGATCAACTGTATTGGGCTTATCAAGCAATTCTCAAGCAGCAATGATCCACAAGAGGCGCTTCCGATCAATGCACTACTGCCGCATCAGCTGGCTGATCTCTGTGATATAGCCGGTGTGCGATTGGTGCAAATAAGTACAGACTGCGTTTTTAAAGGCGACAAAGGTAACTACACTGAGGATGACCTCTCAGATGCGACTGACCTCTATGGGCAGTCAAAATATATGGGGGAGGTGCGTGATCGAGAGTGCGCCGTAACCCTGCGTACCTCAATCATTGGTCATGGATTGACTCCAAACCCATCACTCATCGATTGGTTCCTCTCTCAAAATGGTCAAGTTCGAGGCTTCAACAAAGCAATTTTCTCAGGGCTGCCGACAATAGAGTTGGCCAATGTCATTGATCGGTATGTATTGCAATGCAGTGAGTTGAGCGGCCTCTATCATGTCAGCGTTGAGCCAATTGATAAGTTAAGACTGCTACAGATCGTCAATCAGGTTTATGATGCAGGTTTGGTGATTAACCAAGATGATTCTCTGGTTATTGATCGATCGCTCAATTCAACAAAATTCCGTGAATCTACAGGTTACACACCACCCGATTGGGAGGCATTAGTGTTGCAGATGCACAAAGATCAGCTTAATTTCAAAGAACAGCGCTAAATTATGTTTGAAAATAAAACGTTACTGATTACAGGTGGAACTGGCTCATTTGGTACCACGGTATTGAACCGGATCTTAGCCACCGATATCAAAGAGATCCGCATTTTTAGCCGAGATGAGAAGAAGCAGGAAGATCTGCGAATCAAATTAAGCAATCCGAAGGTTAAGTTCTTTATTGGTGATGTACGAGACCTTTCTAGCTTAGAGGATGCGGTCAAAGGTGTGGACTGCATTTTTCATGCAGCGGCACTGAAGCAGGTGCCATCGTGTGAGTTCTACCCGATGGAAGCGGTAAAGACCAATATCCTTGGCACTGATAATGTCCTCTCAGCCGCTGCCCGATGCGGTGTTGAGCGTGTCGTCGTACTAAGTACCGACAAGGCGGTCTATCCCATTAATGCCATGGGCATATCCAAAGCGATGGCCGAAAAGATTGTGGTCGCCAAGTCTCGTCTGTATACACAAGACGGCCCCGTTATTTGTGTGACACGTTATGGCAATGTAATGGCCTCCAGGGGGAGTGTTATCCCGCTATTTGTAAATCAGCTGAAGTCTGGCAAGCCGTTGACAGTGACTGAGCCAGAGATGACTCGTTTTTTGATGTCACTTGAAGACTCAGTCGACTTGGTTTTGCACGCTTTTGAGCATGCAGAGCCGGGAGATATTTTCGTGCAAAAAGCAGCCGCATCAACCGTGCAGGTGTTGGCTGATGCGCTGTTAGCTCTATTTAAATCAGATGTAGGCAGTCGAGTGATTGGGACACGTCATGGCGAGAAGCTATACGAATCCCTGATCTCTCGTGAGGAGATGGCAAAAGCAGTTGACATGGGCAGGTACTACCGTGTGCCAGCAGATATTCGAGACTTGAACTACAACAAATTTTTCAGTGAAGGGGAGACCAAGATCGCTCAGTTTGAGGACTACACCTCACACAACGCTGAACGACTCGATATAGAGGGAACCATATCGCTGCTGAAAAACCTCAGCTACATCCAGGAGCAGCTCGATGCTTAAAGTGATGACCGTGGTCGGGACGCGGCCTGAACTGATAAAAATGTCCAGGGTCATCGCGGCCTTTGATGAGAATACCAACCATATCCTGGTACATACCGGCCAAAATTATGATTATGAACTCAATCAGGTCTTCTTTGATGATCTAGGTATTCGTAAACCAGACTACTTTTTAGGTGTTGCTGCGGACACGGTAGCAGGTTCAATTGCCAATGTTATCGCCAAATCTGATGAGGTCTTTGCCAAAGAGTCACCCGATGCACTGCTGCTTTATGGCGACACCAACTCATGTCTCTGTGTGATGAGCGCCAAGCGCAGAAAGATCCCCATATTTCATATGGAGGCGGGCAATCGCTGCTTTGATCAACGTGTTCCAGAGGAGATCAATCGCAAAGTGATTGACCACCTAAGTGACGTCAATCTTGTGTTGTCAGAACATGCGCGGCGTTACCTTCTTAATGAAGCCTTCCCCGCGGATCGTTTGATGAAGACCGGCTCCCACATGCCGGAGGTATTAAACCATTTTGCCCCGAGCATTGAGCAGTCAACTATCTTAGATAAGCTCTCACTTACGCCAAAAGAGTTTTTGCTGGTGAGCGTACATCGTGAAGAGAATGTTGATACGGAGCACCATTTGCAACGTCTACTGGAGGGGCTAAGATCAGCCCACCAACGTTTTAATGTGCCTATTGTGGTATCGACCCATCCACGCACTCAGCAGCGTCTTGAAGCGTTAGGCATTGAGCAAGAAACAGGCATTCAATTTCTCAAGCCTTTTGGCTTTTTTGACTATATAAAACTGCAGATGAATGCCATGTGTGTGTTGTCTGACAGTGGTACTATTACTGAAGAGGCCTCACTATTAGGCTTTCCAGCAGTTACTATGCGCCAGGCACATGAGCGTCCAGAAGGTATGGATGAAGCCGTGGTCATTATGTGCGGAATAGAGCCCGATGATCTAATTCGCTCCATTGAGATTGTCACTCGGCAAAACCTCGAGCCAAAACTTAAACCCCGGATTATTAGCGACTACCAGTCAGAAAATGTCTCTGAAAAGGTACTGAGAATCGTACATAGCTACGTGCATTATGTGAATCGGGTTGTTTGGTCAAAGAGTGTGTAGCGTTAATATTCATGTGAGTTTCTCTGAGCTAAATTTTGCTACTAAACGATTATGATTCATCTAACTGCGTCACTGGAGAGTACTCACTCTTCTGCTGATGTACGGTAAGCCCCGTAACATGAGCCTAAAACGTAATATCGTTGTCAATACAGCCAGCCAGCTCTATGTGGTGCTGATCTGTATCGCTATCGTGCCACTTTATATTGAATATATGGGAGCTGAGGCCTATGGTTTGGTTGGCTTTTTCACCATGCTTCAAGCATGGTTTCTATTGTTGGATATGGGACTCACTCCCACGATGGCTCGTGAAACAGCCCGTTTCCACGGAGGCAGTTCAGAGGCGACTGACTATCGTCGCTTTGTAAGAAGTTTGGAAGGTCTGTTTTTTCTTGTTGCGCTGGTCGGTGGTGGGGGCATATATGCAGCCTCTGGGTATATTGCAGACGATTGGCTACAATCTTCACATCTGTCTAGTGCCGAGCTCCTATCATCTATTCAGCTGATTGCTGTAATTGTCGCGTTTCGCTGGATGTGTGGACTCTATCGTGGTGCCATCACAGGTGCCGAAAGATTGGTCTGGCTGGGTGGATTTAACGCGTCAATTGCCACTCTGCGTTTTGTTGGTGTGCTACCTGTCCTACATTTTATCGGCGTGACTCCCACGCTGTTTTTCAAATACCAACTTTGTGCGGCTATCATTGAGTTGGCTGGTCTGATGATCATGGCTTATCGCTTGTTACCTCAGACCCCAAATGGGGAAAGAGTTACTTTCACATGGGCTCCTTTGCGGGCGACGCTTAAATTTTCACTTTCTATTGCTGCTGTCACATCAATTTGGGTGGTGGTGACTCAGATGGATAAGCTACTACTTTCCAAGCTTTTGCCCTTAGCTGAATATGGCTATTTTACCCTGGCAGTATTAGTCGCCAGTGGCATCATGGTAATTAGTGGGTCAATCAGTAGTGCAATTTTGCCGCGTTTAACAAAACTGGAAGCTCAAGGTGATCAGGCTGGTTTAATTCGTATCTACAGGCAGGCAACACAACTGGTTGCTGTTATCGTTAGTGCAGCCTCACTTACAATCGCCTTTTGTGCAGAGCCTCTTTTGTGGGCGTGGACAGGCGATAAAATTTTGGTGGAGCAAGCCGCGCCAATTCTGGCACTTTATGCCTTAGGCAATGGAATTATGGCAGTTTCCGCCTTTCCCTATTATTTGCAATATGCCAAGGGGGATCTACGCTTACACCTGATAGGCCACATAGGGTTTGTGGTTCTGTTAATCCCTGCGCTAATTTGGGCTGTTGGAAAATACGGTGGGATCGGGGCTGGTTATGTTTGGTTAGTAGTGAACCTAATTTATTTTGTGGTTTGGGTGCCGATTGTGCATCACAAGTTTGCTCCTGGCCTGAATTTTGGTTGGTTCAGCCGAGACACTTTCCTGATTATCGTAAGTTCAACTTTTGCTGCTTATCTGTTGCACTCTATGCTTCAGTATAGCGAGCATAGATTGTGGCAGGTTGTACAGATTGCTGGCTTTGGATTGGTAGTGCTTGTTGCTGGGAGCTCCGTTTCATCGCTAGTTTGGGGAAAGGTCCGAACGATTCTGAGATCTTGATGTGAGTGGTGATAGTGATCGGATTTCAGTTAAATAAGAAGTATCATTGGCCACCTTGACCGCTGGCGCTTCTTTTACAGAGTAAACAAGTAGCAATGAATATAGAAAAATTACGTAATGAAGATAATCAAATCTGGTTAAATGTCGCGTCTTCGGTCCATGTTCTGGAGTATTTCGTTAACCTTGACAATCATCTATTTATTAGATTCTCAAAGCTCTATCCCTTATTAAAGAACCTGATTCCAACTAAATATCATGCGATGTTCGAAGCTTATGTTAAGGCTGGAAATAGGGCTCAATTGATCAAGCATGATTGCAGAAAAAATCTGCCATTTCCTACGGAATCAGTGGACCATATCCTCTGCTCACATTTTCTAGAACATGTATTTCCAGATGAGATGGAATTGATTGTTGCCGACTTCTATCGTGTATTAAAGAGAGGTGCAACCCTACATGTCATTGTGCCGGATCTGGCTCTGGTAGCTAAGGAATATCTTGAGAAGCAAGAGACAGGGAGCGTTACTGCGGCAGATAAGTTCATCAATGATACATTGTTGAGTAGAGAGCAGCGTGGGACTATGAAGTATAGATTCCTTGAGTTTATTGGTGGGTTTGGTTTACAGCATTACTGGATGTATGACGCTGCTTCCTTAACAGCAAGACTGACAAAGATTGGTTTTGAGGTTGTTCAAGAAAATTGTTCACCCAGTAAAACCTACCGCTTAGATGATGGGTCTCTACATCTCCTAGTTCAGAAACCAAACTGATAGAGCTTGTCTGTATTCTATAGAAATGCCCAGTGCCAAAAACAGATGCTTGAGCCAGGGTTTCCCATTTTTATCATCATAGGAAACCCACCACTCCTTTCATGTAGTTTGCTTGAAGAGCTACATTTTTTGAAGGTAATTTGAAGTGGGTTTAGGGGTATGTTGGTGAAAAATTTTTGTATAACCGATTTTAGAGAACGCAAACTTCCAGATGAGCGGGCAGTAATGGCCTCTTGGCTAGGTAGTAGAATAGAGGTAAGTATAGTTTGTACTACCTATAATCATGAAGCCTATCTTGAGGAGGCAATACGTGGTTTTATTACACAGAGAACCAATTTCCCGTTTGAAATTGTTATTCATGATGATGTCTCAACAGATGCCACGCGAGAAATAATTAACAATTACGCTGGAAAATACCCCACTATCATCAGAGCTGTTTTTCAAAAAGAGAACCAATATTCAAAAGGTGAAAAGGTTCTACTGTTGGGAGTGGCATACGCCACAGGTCAATATATAGCAATTTGTGAGGGGGATGACTTTTGGATAGCCGACAATAAGCTCCAAACCCAAATTGATGCGATTAGAGCATTCCCTGATTGCGAAATCTGCTTTCATTCGGCAGTTATGTTGAGTGGTGATATCCCTGTAAAAAAACTTTTTTGCCGACGGGCAAAAGAGCAACGCCTTTTTCAAGTTGGGCCAATTATCCGTTGTGGTGGGTCATTTATGCCAACTGCCTCGATGTTGATTAGAATGTCTTTTTTTGACCGTGTCTTTCAGGATAAGAGCTCATTTTATAAAACGTATCTGATGGGCTATTTTTACCAGACTTTCTGTTCACTATCTGGTGGCGCACTTTATATTGACGAGCCGATGTCGGCATACCGTAGTTTTTCAGAGGGTTCGTGGACACAAACCATTTCTAATAACCCGGTTTTTTATGAAAAATGGCGTGATCGCTATTTGGCTTCGATCCGTGAAGCTGATATTAAAACTAACTATAAATACTCCAAGGATTTTCGAGTTCCACTTAGACGCTACCATCTAAGTGTATTGAATAACCCGGCAATCGATCTGCCATCTAGAAAAAGCTACTTCGCTAAAAATAGTCGTGAGATTGGTTGGGTGGGGAAAGTGTTATGGTTTAGCCTGATTAGATGGTCTATTTTGCATAAGTTTGCGTTGTTATTGCGAACAACTATTAGGTCAATTTAGTGTGGATTTGTAGTTCAGGGGAGTTAGTTGAAAGTTCTTCATATCGGTATCAGTTCTACTCACAATCTTGGGGATGTTGCTATCTCCAAAATGATCTTGTCATTGTTTGCTAGAAATGAGGTCGCTGTTGAGCATATGGATTTCAACTTTAGTGTTGTAGTTGCTCAATGCTTTCAATTCAGCTCAAAAGGAGCCAATAAAGAGCGAGAGAGCCAAAAGGATCATATTAGAAAAATATCAAACAACAGGCTTCTACGAGTTGTAAGTAGGTTGGGTCGCTTTATCTTTTTTGCACCTATCGTTTTTTTTGTTTTTCTGCGTAAAGTGAAAGGGTGCGAAAAGGTTTTTATCGGTGGAGGCAATATTCTGATGGGTATTGAATATGGTTTTCCAATGCAGGTTCTCAGTTATGTTGTTTTTAGTCGCCTTTTAAACAAACCAGTGACTTTTCTTTGTGTAGGTGCTGGTCCATTTACAGCGCCAGGTGTCAAATCCATTCTTAGATTTGCACTGAGCCTATCTGATAGAGTCATTTGCCGGGACAGCAGCTCCAAGGTTTTGATTGAAGGGGTATTTGGTCCGTCAATAACTGATATTGAAGTCTTACCTGACCCCGTGCTGATCTGGCCTGAAGCTCAGAAAATGCAACAAAAATATGACATTCTGTTTACCTTTATGCCCCTGTTCTCTCCAACAATCTTTCCAGATGGAGACGCAGACAAGGCTAAAGAGTTCAAGTCGTGCCTGATTGAGCTTGCAGTCAACTTGATCTGTCAAGGAAAAAGAGTGGGGGTGCTGGTCACTGACCCGGGTGTTGATCTGGCGGTCAGCGAGGGAATTGTCTCGAAGATTAGAGACAAGACTGGAGTCCAATTGCAGGTCGATATTCCGGCTAATCCTGATCAAATGGCAGCTCTGGTCGGTTCGGCAGCAATAGTCTTCTCAACGAGGATGCACGGAGCCATCATGGCGCTGTCACAGGCTGTGCCGGCACTCTGCGTCTGTTGGCAACCAAAGATTAAGGGGTTATATACTGATCTTGGGCTTGCCGAATTACTGGTTCAGGTTGATAGCTCGGGGTGTTTCTCGCTCCAGGAGGTACAGGAGGCTATTACCAATATCACGGAAAACAGGAGGTTATTTGTTCAGCGGATAGGTGTTGCAAGGAGCGATTTGGAGGGGATCTACGAGAATCTATGGAAAAGACTTTGAGTCTGTTGTTCTGTTGTTCTGTTGTTCTGTCAAGCGATGATACGCATATATATAAAAAACTTAAAAGCATGTTACATTCCGGATTAAAAGCTGTTTTGAGGTTTCCAAATGTGATTTTAATACAGGATGTTAATGTCTTTAATCTGGCATAAATTACGGTAAATAAATTTCTGCTTCACCTTTGAGTGCTGTACGGCCCTTTACAGTGCAGACAGTATCAAAAAAGATTCTACGTGTTTTAATATCTAGTGACTTAATAGTGACAGTAGCTGTAACCGTATCCCCAATATAAACCGGGCGAGTAAATTTCAAGCTTTGTGAAACGTAGACACAGCCTGCTCCGGGTAGTTTAGTGCCAAAAATTGCAGAAAAATAACTTGCTAGCATTAATCCGTGGGCTATACGTTTTTTATATCTGGATTCTTTGGCATACTCATCGCTCATATGCACGGGGTTTTTATCACCAGATACACCGGAAAATGATTTGATATCTGCATCGGTTATTGTTTGTGAGTAACTCTCCGACATTCCAATCATAAGAGAACTCAGAATATCGTCAGTGTGTGTTTCCTCAGTTGTCATTTCCCCCCCTCATTACTTTGGTCTAAACTTTTAATAACTCGGGCAGGATTACCAACGACAACCTTATTTTTAGCTATATCCTTTGTTAATACACTCCCCATCCCGACAACTGACCCATAGCCCACCTCCAGTTTCTCACGAAGAGTGGCACCAGTCCCCACTTCCACTAGGTTTTTCAAATTGATGTTGCCTGATATCGATACATTTGGTGCTATGGTTACATAGTCACCAATATCCACCTCATGCCCGACCGTACTATTCAGGTTTATAATCGTATGTTTTCCAATGCTCACATTAACTGTGCAAATCACACCAGCGCATACAATGCTGCCAGAACCAATTGATACCTCATGATCAACGATGGCAGTTGGGTCAATCAATGTTGCGTAATCATTTACTCCATAGTCAAGCAAGCGAGAGACAACATGCTCCCTGGCTCGAGGTGACCCTATTGCAACAATAAATTCAATATTTTTATGATTGCTACATTCTGATATTGCTCCTAAAACAGGAACCCCAAGAATCAGTTTATTTTGTTTTTCAGTAGTATCATCAAGAAACCCAATAATATTGCGTCCAAGACGGCGTGCAAGCCAAAGAACCTCCATTCCAAAACCACTGGCACCAACAATGATTATATCTTTCATGTGTGTGCCTTGATCATTTTTATGATGGACTCAATTTCTTCCCTCTTCAATGAAGGATAGATGGGTAAACATAAAACTTTTTGTGCTGTGTCAGTGGCTTGAGGGAGGTTGCTTAGGTTTGCTGATGGCAGCCCTCTATACATAGGGAAATCGGTGATCAGTGGATAGAAATAGCGTCGTGAAAAAATACCTCGGCTTTTTAGGTTCTCATACAGGGCATCTCTCGATAGTAAAAAACTAGGCTCAATAAGGATAGGGAAGTATGAAAAATTGTGCTGAGCCGTATTAGGCTTTTCGGGGATGGTTATGCCATCCACCCCTTCCAGATCTTGGCGGTAGAGGCGATCAATCTCTTGACGACAAGCGATACTTTTATCTACATGCGCCAATTGCAACACCCCCATCGCCGCCTGTATTTCATTCATCTTGCCATTGATGCCGGGAGCTATGACTGTTGTTTCATCAACAATTCCAAAGTTCTTCAGGTAGTCAATCCGCTGCTTGGTCTTCGCATCTGGGCAGATGATGGCTCCACCTTCAAAAGTATTAAACACCTTAGTTGCATGAAAGCTTAATATTGATAAATCACCATGTCGTGAAATTCCCCCTATCTTATCCCTTACTCCAAAAGTATGGGCAGCATCGTAAAGCACCTTGAGGCCGTATGTATCTGCTATTTTTTGAATGTGGTCAACCTCACAAGGGTACCCATAACAATGTACAGGCAGGATGGCGGTAGTCTTAGGAGTAATGGCAGCCTCGATTTTATGGGGATCTAAATTGAAGCTGTGAGGGCTAATATCAACAAAAACTGGAGATATTCCGTTCCAGAGTAAAGAGTGTGATGTTGCTATAAATGAATATGGTGTTGTTATTACCTCACCCGTCACGCGCAAGGCCTGCAACGCTGTAACTAGTGCCAAAGTGCCATTCGCAAACAAGGATATATGGTCAACACTTAGATATTCACAGAGTGCTTTCTCCAATTGTTTATGGAAGGGGCCGTCATTCGTCAGTATTTTATTTGACCAGATCTCTTCCAGGTAAGGAATAAACTCTTCTAGCGGTGGGAGGGAGGGTTGGGTCACAAAAATAGGTTTTTCACTCATGACTGGCTCCACTATTTGTTAGTATGCACTTAAATTGATCGTTCAAAACATGCTCGTTGTTGATTCAAATACTCCTTTACTCCAGAAAAATGGGAGAGAAGCAAGATAGGTCTTTTTGATATTGAAGCCATATTTTATGGTTTAAATCTTTAAGGTGAGTGGTCAGGCTTGTCGGAATGAAGGACTATTGGCGCCAATAAAAATTCAGTTACAAGTTCGTGCTGCCCTGCTTGAATAAGCTCAAGCACACGTTCTATATCAACATTCATATACTCGTGTACTATTCTGTTTTGCAGCCCAATAACAGCGTTCCATGCGGGTAACTCTGTTTCTGAAATCACCCCTATGCGTGTTAGTGATGCAATGGCATCATACGCAGATACGGGTACAGGCTCCCCATTTGCTTTGAGAATCTGCTTAGCTTTGCCTATAGCATTTTCAATGATTATTTGCAGTGTATGCAATACGCCGTTCTGTTCCAAGCGTGAAAGCCTTTCACCATCTGATAATCTTTGGCACGCTTCATCAAGCAGAGAGCCTTGCTCTCTTGCGATTTGCGCTGTTTCGATCTGATAGAGATCAAGCCGCATGCTGCTTCTCCCATTCGTAGGCTTCTAGTTCGCGCCATGTCCGGCTTAAAAAGTGGTTCCACACCAAATACTCTTCCCCTTTTAGCGGCACGCCAGCTTCAGCAACTAAGGCTCGCATGGCTAGTTTGGCTCTTGGTAGATCGATTAGGTCGATCTTATTATCTTCAATTTTTAATGAAGCGGCTAACGCATGCCGCAGGGTTTCGGTATTGGCTAGGTTTTCAAGTGTGCTGAGTTGGCGTTTCCACTGTATGGTGATATTCCAATCACTATCAGGCTGTGCCCGTCCCTCTGCTCGACTTCCGACAAGTACAGCCAACTCAAGATCGCTGTAACTTGATAAAACCTGGCATATTATTGGGGCAATTATAGTGTGAGGTATTTTCATTGGAGGGGTAGATTGCCGGAGGCTTTTGGGTTGGAGTGCCAATACTTAATATTTTGGCAGTTACGTCTGCCCACCTCAACTGGCTCCGGTGGTTGCAATCTTTTTTGCTCTATCGTAAATGGTTTCAATAAGCTCTTTTTTTGAGTAGATGTTATTTATGAGTTCAGACATCTGTTCTGGTTCATCATCATATTCATGTGATAGTGCATTTCTTATTTCGCGAAGTGCTTTCCAGTCACCGACACCATGGATTATGCCCAGTCTTTCGATCTTGTTTAATGTATCGATAAATGTCAGTGGTGTATGCGACTCTTCATACATAGATATGATTAACTTAAAGAGCTTTTCCCCCATGACATCCTGTAATTTAGAAAAACGGTAGAGGTATTGGTCAATATCCTGAACTTCGTCCTTTGATAGCTGCTGGTACTTTTCAGCCGTCAAAGGCATAAATAACTGCATATCCTGATAGGCATCATTAATTCTTAGTCGGTGCTTGTCACACTCATTAAGAATTTTTTTGACCCTCAAGTTGTCAAGATCCAATGCTATACCCTCTTTTATTGCGATCTGCTCAATGGCTTTTGATGAATCTGTTGCAATGACAAGGTCAATCTTCTGGTCGCCAATCAGTTGTTTAAGGTCGGAGAGAAAGGCTATTTTTTTTTTGGAGCTGCCCTCTTTTTTGTTTTCAGGCACGATGTAAAGGTCAATGTCTCCTCCCTTTTTGGTGTCATCAACCCGGCTGCCAAACAGATAGACTTGAGCCTTGCGGCCAAAGTGTTTTTTTGTCTCGCTAATGATTGCTTTTGCTTCAGTGTAGGTTAAACGCATATATGGGAACCAATGGGTTCAGGTTTGGTTGATTGCCGTGTGCCTAACTTCTCCATTATCAAAGAGCGGGAGAGGAATTATAGGTTATTCAATACCTATTGGCATCAAGCACCACTGTTTTTTGGTGATAGTGGATGGCCTGTTTTTGGTAAAAGGCCCCTTACATTGTAAAGGCTGGCAATAGCGGTGAGTGCATCAGGAATATCTTTGAACTGGATGGTTGTTCCAGATGCTTTGCACTGACTTAGCCACTCCAATAACAGGGCTAATCCGGCACTATTGCTATGGGTGACCTCTGCTAGATTGATGGTGATCTCTTTTTGTCCGGTGAAGAGTTTTTTTGATTGTTGCAAAAGTGCGGTCACGGTATCGAGTGTGAGTTCGCCTTGGATGCAGTATGCACCGCTCTTTGTAAGCTCTATTGAGGCGCTCATTTACTGCCCGCTTGGTTACGTTCCTGTAGAGCTAGAATGAGTGACTCTACGCCTTTCCGTTTGATCTGGGTGGCGAATTGGCTGCGGTAATTGGCGACTAGGCTGACGCCGTCGATGGCGATGTCATAGACCTTCCAAATCTCCTTTTTTTGGTAGAGCTTGTAGTTGATGGCAACGGGTTTTGAGCTGCCCTCTTTTTTTACCAGGGTGGGTATGGTGACTCTATCTGGCCGTCTAGAGGGTTTGGGGTTTGGATACTTGATCTCTTCTGAACCAAGGGTCAGTAACGCCTTGGAGTAGGTTCTGAGAAGTAGAGTGTGGAATTCTGTGCTGAAAACCTTCCGCTGCTCGGGTGTTGCTTTACGCCAATATTTACCCAGGGCGAGACGTGAAATGCGGGCAAAATCAAAGTAGGGCGAGATGATTTCATCGGTTATCTGAATCAGCAGCTCAGAAGAGTCCTCTACCTCTTCGCGCCGCTCGTTTAGTTCGCTGAGCATCTTCTCTGAGGTCACTTTTACAATATGCTGGGGGTCATGCTCGGCCCAAGCAGGTGCTGAGATCAGTAGTGCGAAGAGAGCGGTAAGTAGTCTATTCAAAAGCGTTATCCTCGGCTTTATCAAACATGAATTTGCTGATAAGTTCTTCCAGAACCAGAGCGGACTGTGTCATTTCAAGGAAGCCTCCTTCGCTGAGATACTCTTCACTACCACCTGGGTCTAGCCCGATATATTGCTCACCAAGCAGGCCGGCAGTGTAGATTTTTGCGAAGGTGTCGTCGGGGATCTGGTCAAATCCTGCGTCGATATCCAGCGTGACAATTGCTTCAAAAGTGGTTTTGTCGGCGATGATGTTGGAGACCCGCCCGATGCGCACACCGGCCATGGTGATGGGGGCGCGCACCTTTAAGCCGCCAACGTTTTCAAAACTGGCGGTGACAGAAAAGGTCTCATCGCTGCTGGTAATGCTCAGATTGCTGACCTGCATGGCCAGAAAGAAGATGGCAACAAATCCTGCCGCCATAAAGAGTCCCACAGCAATCTCAATGAATCGTATCGCTTTCACAGATTAGCTCCCATACATAACGGCGGTTAACATAAAATCGAGTCCCAGGACGGCCAGTGCCGAGTGTACGACTGTCCGGGTGGTGGCGCGACTGACGCCTTCAGAGGTTGGCACGCAGTCGTAACCCTGAAACAGGGCGATCCAGGTGCAGGCAAAACCGAAGATAAAGCTCTTAATCAGGCTATTGTAGATATCTTTTTGCAGGTCGATGGTCGACTGCATATGGCTCCAGAATGCGCCTTCATCAACCCCTTGCAGCCCAACACCGATAAAGGAGCCGCCCAATACACCAATCGCACTAAACATCGAGGCGAGTAGAGGGACGGAGATAAGACCGGCGATAAGCCGCGGTGTGAGGATGCGTTTAACCGGATCAACGGCCATCATCTCTAAGCCGGAGAACTGTTCAGTCGCCTTCATTAGGCCGATCTCAGCGGTGAGGGCAGAACCCGCGCGTCCCGCAAAGAGTAGGCCAGTGACCACCGGCCCCAATTCACGGATTAGACTAGCAGCAACGGTGGCACCTAGGCTCTCTTCAGCCCCGAAATCGGCCAACACATAGTAGCCTTGCAGTGCCAGCACCATGCCGACAAAGAGGCCGGAGACAGTGATGATAAGTACCGACAACACGCCAAGGTTGAATAACTGGGCGGTGAGCAGTGACGGGCGGCGGAGCAGGCCAAAGGTGCCCGATAACATCTGTAATAGCAGCAGATGGGCGCGCCCTAACCGTTCAAAAAAGGCGATACCCCATTGGCCGAGGCGTTGTAGTTGGTCAAGAATCATGGTTTTGCGGGTGCCAAGATGTCATCAGCCAGTGGGGGGGCTGGAAAATGAAAACCAACGGGGCCATCAGGCAAACCGTGAATAAACTGTTTTACTGCGGCGGACTCGGAGGCGTGTAGCTCGTCAGGTGTGCCACGCTCAACCACCTTACCATCAGAGATCACATAGATGCGGTCGGCGATCTGGCAGGTCTCTGCCACATCATGTGAGACCAGGATGCTGGTCAGGCGGCTGGCATCATTAAGCTGACGAATCAGCTTAACCAGAATGCCCATAGAGATCGGATCTTGACCAGTGAATGGCTCATCGTAGAGTACGATCTCAGGGTCGAGCGCCATGGCGCGGGCTAGTGCCACACGCCGTGCCATGCCACCAGATAGCTCATTGGGCATTAGGTCGCGAGCACCGCGCAGGCCGACCGCTTCTAGTTTCAACAGCACCAAACGGCGAATCATCGACTCTTGCAGATCGGTGTGTTCACGAATGGGGTAGGCGACATTCTCAAAGACGGTGATATCGGTTAGCAATGCCCCGCTCTGGAAGAGCATGCCCATCCGCATGCGTAGCTCATAGAGCTTGCTGTGCGAGAGGGTGTTGATCAACTGGCCATCAATCTCGATGGTGCCAGAATCGGGCCGGATTTGCCGGGTGATCAGTTTCAGTAGCGTGGTCTTGCCGGTGCCGCTTGGCCCCATGATGGCAGTCACTTTGCCACGTTCGATATCGATATCAATGCCATCAAAGATCTTCCGCGCTCCTCGTGAGAAGTGCAGACCTCTGATTTTGACAAAGGGTTGGCTCTCTTTCGTATTTTGCACAGTTTTTCTGAGTGGCTACAGTTATTCAAAGATTATGGATCGATTAGTATGCATTGTGGACAACAGAGGTTCCATTGGTCAAGGCATGAAACAATTTGAAACAACTATTGCGCCGCATTTTCTGAATTGAGTGGGGTTGAACTGCTTGAGGTATGATGTGTGTAATATCAACGACCTTCTTAGTTAGTATCTGTTGGCGGAGCATGGTATGGGTGATGTAATACCTTTTAAACGACCTAAATTGAGTGAGAAACATCGTGGTAAAACCCTCTGCCGTGAGGGGTTTCATAAGTGGATAGTCGATAAGGGGGCGGTGTTTGACGTAAAGCAGGGGTGTCTCGTGACGCGCTATCGCTGCAAACGATGTAATGCCACCCGGGTGGAGGCAAAATAGCGCAACCCTCTGATATACTCCTGCGTCACCCGGCCTGTTATTGCTGGCCGGTCATCTAATTGCTGGAAATTTTGAGTCACAATCCCCCGATGCTGATCGATATTGTTGTAATCATTGTTGGCCTAGCGGCACTTGTTTGGAGTGCTGATCGCTTTGTGATTGGTGCGGCGGCCATAGCCAATAATTTTGGCGTCTCTCCTCTATTAATTGGTCTGACGATTGTCGGTTTTGGTACCTCCGCACCAGAGATTATGGTCTCTGGTATCGCCTCTTTAGAGGGCAACCCCGGGCTGGCGATTGGTAATGCGATCGGCTCTAACATCGCTAACATTGCACTGATTCTAGGTGTAACGGCGCTGATAGCGCCGTTGCGCGTCCATTCCGGCGTGCTGAAACGTGAGTACCCGATTCTGCTGGGTGTCACCCTGATCACCTTTGCATTGATGTTGAATGGTGTGCTGGAGGCGCTGGATGGTGTCATTCTATTAGTGCTACTGGTGTTGGTTCTATTTTGGATGGTGCGCACCGCAAAGAGTGGTCCGGCAGATGAACCCCTGGCGGTAGAGTTTGATGCCGAGATACCGAAAGAGATCTCCACCCGCATGGCGATTGTCTGGTTGGTGATTGGCCTTGCGGTGCTGCTGGTCAGCTCTCGTATGTTGGTCTGGGGTGCCACCAATATCGCCGTGGCCTTTGGTGTGAGTGACTTGGTGATCGGTCTGACCATTGTTGCGCTGGGCACCAGTCTGCCTGAACTGGCAGCGAGTATCACCGGCTCACTCAAAGGAGAGGATGATATTGCGATTGGCAATGTGATCGGCTCCAATATATACAATCTGCTGGCGGTGTTGAGCCTGCCGGCGCTTATTGCGCCGGGTGCCTTTGATTCGATGGTGCTGATGCGTGATCTACCTGTGATGTTGGGGTTGACGCTGTTGCTCTATTTTGTGGCGCACGGTTTTGGCTCGCAAGGTCGCATCAATCGCGCGGAGGGTGTGATTCTTACCCTCTGTTTTATCGCTTACCAAACAGTGATCTTTTTTACCTATGCTTGATCAAAACAGTGGGCGAACTGTCACCGCCACAGAGGCGGAGCAGATCAAAAAACTCGGTCTGGCGGTGATCGACACCGAAATGGCCGCCATTGCCGCCCTACAGGCGCGTATCGGTGAGGCCTTTGTTCGGGCCTGTAACCATATGCTCAACTGCCAGGGGCGAATTGTGGTGATCGGCATGGGCAAGTCGGGCCATATTGGTGGCAAAATTGCCGCAACACTGGCCAGTACAGGCAGTCCCGCTTTCTTTGTCCACCCGGGTGAGGCGAGCCACGGTGATCTCGGCATGATCACCATCAATGATGTGGTATTGGCGCTCTCCAACTCGGGTGAGACGGGTGAGGTGCTGACCATTCTGCCGCTGATCAAACGTCTCGGTGTGCCGCTGATTGCGTTGACCGGCAACCCACAATCGACCCTGGCGACGGCGGCCCATGCACATATTGATGTCAGCGTTGAGAAGGAGGCCTGTCCACTCGGTTTGGCCCCCACCTCCAGCACTACGGCGACCCTGGTGATGGGGGATGCGATGGCCATCGCACTGCTAGAAGCGCGCGGTTTTACCGCCGAAGATTTTGCCCTCTCCCATCCAGGTGGCAGCCTAGGGCGTCGCCTGCTGCTGCATGTCGAAGATATCATGCATACGGGTGATGATATTCCTAAGGTGGCCGATGATGTGATGCTGAGTGATGCTCTGCTTGAGATGAGCAATAAAGGCATGGGTATGACCGCTGTCGTCAATCGGCAGCATGTGTTGGTCGGCATCTTCACCGATGGTGATCTGCGACGGGCGCTGGATGATCAACAGTTGGATGTGCGTAAGGTGCCGGTTTCAGCGGTGATGACCCGTGGTGGCACCCAGATTCGATCTGATATTTTGGCAGCTGAGGCGTTACAGCTGATGGAACAGCATAAAATCAATGCGCTGTTAGTGGTCAACCGGCAGGATGAGCTGGTCGGCGCACTCAATATGCATGATTTATTGAGGGCGGGAGTGGTCTAAATGGAAGCAAAAATCAGAGCATTGAAGCTGGTTATTTTTGATGTCGATGGTGTCTTGACCGATGGCGGTCTGATCTTCGGCAACGATGGCCAAGAGTACAAATGTTTCAATTCGCAAGATGGTCATGGCATCAAGATGCTGCGCGAGAGTGGGGTTGAGGTGGCCGTGATCACGGCGCGCCAATCCACACTGGTACAGGATCGAATGAAACAGCTTGGCGTGGTCCATCTGTTTCAGGGAGAATCCAATAAGCGGATCGCCTACGATGCATTGAAACAGACGCTACAGCTGGAGGATGCGCAGATCGCTTATGTCGGTGATGATCTGCTTGATCTGCCCATTATGCGTCAAGTTGGCCTCGCTATTGCGGTTGAAAATGCCCACCCCATCGTCAAACAATATGCCCATTGGGTTACGCCAAGGGCAGGGGGTCATGGCGCGGCGCGCGATGTCTGCGACAAGGTGATGGAGATGCAGGGTACACTTGATGGGCTGCTGCAACGCTATCTCTAATGTCGCGCCAACTTATCCTCATTCTCACCTTTGTTGTACTGGCCGTGGTCAGTGGGTGGTTGGTTGATCGTCCAGCAGATGAGTTGCCGCATGAGCGCAAGGTGGTTGTGGGGGCTGACGTCTATAGCGAAGGGCTGGTATTGACCTCCATGGATATGATGGGGCTGCCGAAACGGCGTCTCATCGCCAAGAGATGGGAGCACTTCGACGATGGTCGTATTGAGCTATTTGATCAGGAGCTGCAAATTTTTTCCAAAAATGCCCCGCCGATGCGCATTCAGTCACCTAGAGCATCACTGACAAATGGTGAGACAGAGTGGTTTCTCTATCGAGATGTCACCATTGACCGCGATGCTGGAATGGGTCGACCACCACTGCACCTAGAGACCATGAATCTACATATCTGGCCAGAAAAAGAGTATGCCGAGACAGCAGAGGCGGTGCGTATGACCACACTGGATGATTGGCTGAATGGGCAGGGGATGCAGGTTTGGTTCACAGATGGGACAACACGGTTCAAACTGCTGGCTGATGTGAGGGGGCGTTATGTGTTGGATTAATCGGTGCTTGGTCTTGCTGCTTGCGCTACTCCCTTTTACCGCTTGGGGTCTTACCAGTGACCAGGATATGCCGATCTATGTGGAGGCGGACAGCGTCGATATTGATGACCAGAGCGGTGTCAGTGTCTATCTCGGCAATGTACAGGTGACTCAGGGCACCATGCACCTGTTGGCAGATAAGGTGACCGTCTATCGCGTTGAAAAAAAGACCGAGCGTATCGTTGCTGTTGGCAAGCCGGTCAGATATCGTCAACAGATGGACAACAGCACGGATGAGGTGAAGGGGCGGGCGTTGATGATGGAGTATTTCGTTACCGATGAGCGACTCTACCTGATTGACGATGCCGAGCTAATACAGGGGCTTGATAACTTTAGTAGTGACCGTATCACCTACTTCCGCAACCGTTCGTTGGTTAAAGCGGGTGCCAGTGCCAAAGGCAAAGAGCGGGTGCGCTCAGTGATCAACCCAAAAGACGAATGAGCAGGTTACACGCAGAGAAGTTGGTCAAACGCTATAGCCGCCGAAAGGTGGTAGATGGCGTCTCGCTCTCTATTGAGAGTGGTGAAATTGTCGGTCTACTCGGCCCCAATGGGGCGGGAAAAACAACCAGTTTTTATATGATCGTTGGTCTGGTGCCGCTTGATGATGGCCGCGTTTTGCTCGATGAGCAGGAGTTGACGGATCTGCCGATGCATACCCGCGCCCAGCTCGGTGTGGGTTATCTGGCGCAGGAGCCATCCATCTTTCGCCGCCTCTCGGTCAAAGATAACATCATGGCGATCCTTGAGACGCGGCGTGAACTCAATCGACAACAGCAACAGCAGAGGTGTGATGAGCTGCTCGCTGAGTTCAGTATCAGCCACCTGCGAGAGAGTATCGCAATGAGTCTATCGGGGGGTGAGCGACGACGGCTTGAGATCGCCCGTGCACTGGCCATAGAGCCGCGTTTCATCCTGCTGGATGAGCCCTTCGCAGGTGTTGACCCCATCGCGGTACTTGATATCAAAAAGATCATTCGCCACCTGAGTGAACGGGATATCGGTGTATTGATCACTGATCACAATGTGCGCGAGACACTGGATATCTGTAATCGCGCCTACATCATCAACCAAGGCTCGGTGATGGCCGAGGGTGCGCCCGAGACTATTCTGAAAAATCCAGAGGTTAGGAAGGTCTATCTCGGTGAAAACTTCACCATGTAGCCCAGCGCTGTGGCGGTTATGAGTTACTCAGAGATACATGTATTGGTCGTTCTTAAGTTGAGAATGTTTTTAGCGGTCGATTTTTGAGCTAGAATGGAACTAAAGAGCCAACAGACAAAGAGAGTATAAATAGTATTAGTATGAAGCAAACCCTTCAGCTTCGCCTCGGCCAGCACCTCACCATGACCCCGCAGTTGCAGCAGGCTATCCGTCTGTTACAACTCTCAACTCTCGATCTCAAGCAGGAGATTCAGGAGGCGTTAGAGAGTAACCCGCTGCTGGATACAGAGGAGGAGACCGGCATTCAACCCATCTCTGCCGAGGAGCTAAAAGATAAACCGGTTGATAAGGGTGAACAGGAGATCAATGTTGAATCCTCCGATATGCCCGATGAGTTGCCGACCGACAGTGAGTGGGCTGACACCTTCGACAGCTACACGCCCCCCGCCAGCTCAAGCCAACGTGATAATCAGGATAGTGACTACCTCGCCCAGAGCAGCAGTGCGCAGACGCTGCATGCCCATTTAGATTGGCAGATGAATCTCACCCCCTTCTCCCCGACCGATCATGCTATCGCGACCGCGCTGATTGATGCGGTGAGTGAAGATGGCTATCTGGTCGGCTCAATTGAGGAGGTTCATGCGGGTCTCGCCATGGCGGAGGTTGAGCTGGACGAGGTTGAAGCGGTGCTGCATCGCATTCAGAGCTTTGATCCTCCCGGTGTGGCCGCACGTGACCCGCAAGAGTGTCTGCTAATTCAGCTACGCCAGCTGCCAGAAGATACCCAACACCTGCAGCAGGCGATTCAACTCTGCGATAAATACTTTGCCCTGTTGGCAGCGCGAGATCAAAATCAGATCAAACGCAAACTCAAGGTGGATGATGAAGAGCTGAGTGCCATCAACAAGCTGATCTGCTCACTCAACCCCCATCCCGGTAGTCTGATTGCAGATAGTGAACCACAGTATGTTGTGCCCGATGTGTTTGTCAGCCGCAAAAATGGTCAATGGCATGTTACTCTTAACCCTGAATCCACACCCAAGTTGAAGGTTAATAGTGGATACGCCAGCCTAATACGGCGGGCCGATCAGAGTGATGACAACATCTACTTAAAAAATCACCTGCAAGAGGCGCGCTGGTTCATCAAAAGCCTGCTGAGTCGCAATGATACGCTGTTAAAAGTGGCGACAAAGATTGTTGAGTTTCAACAGGGCTACTTCGATTACGGTGAAGAGGCGATGAAACCAATGGTGCTGCGTGATGTCGCAGAAGCATTGGAAATGCATGAGTCGACCATCTCAAGGGTCACCACACAGAAGTATATGCACACCCCAAAAGGGACGCTTGAGTTTAAATATTTCTTCTCTAGCCATGTCAGTACCACTGCGGGTGGCGAGTGCTCGGCCACCGCTATCCGGGCGCTGATTAAAAAACTGATCTCTGCTGAGAAGGTGAATAAACCACTCAGTGATAATAAAATCGCCACTATTCTATCGGAGCAGGGCATCGAAGTGGCCCGTAGAACCGTGGCAAAATATCGTGAGTCGATGGGCATTCCCCCTTCGAACGAGCGCAAACGCCTGATGTAGTACAACTCTCCTTTAAAGAGTAGAGTCCGCTACGCAGGATTATTTTCGTAAATGCAGGAGTTAGATTATGCAAATAAGTGTGACCGGTCATCATATCGATATCACCGATTCGCTCAGAAACTATGTCGAAGGTAAATTCGAACGGCTTGAGCGCCACTTTGACAATGTAACCAACGTCCATGTCATTCTAGGCGTCGAGAAGCTGCGGAAGAAGGCTGAGGCGACGATTAAAATTAGTGGGGCGAAAGTCTTTGCTGATGCTGTAGATGAGGATATGTATGCAGCGATCGACGCATTGACAGACAAGCTCGACCGGCAGATTCTCAAACACAAAGAGAAGTTTAAAAATCACCGCATCGGTGAAAATCGTCGCACGCTTGATCAAGCAGCCATTGAACCCTAACCAGGAAAGTCGATGTTTCCAGAGAACTTTATCGTAAAAAAACGAATTCGCAGTCATGTTGAATGCAGCAGCAAGAAGCGTGTTCTTGAGCAATTGGGTGAGCTGTTGGTTAGCAGCGAACAGAAGCTAACACAGGATCTCGTATTTGATAAGTTGCTGGAACGAGAGCGATTAGGAACGACCGCGCTGGGGTATGGCATCGCCCTGCCTCATGCGCGGATGGCCGGAGTGACGGAAGCCAGAGGTGCCTTTATTCAGTTATGTGAAGGGATCGATTTTGGTGCCGTAGATAGGAAACCCGTTGACCTGGCATTTGCGCTGCTGGTGCCGGAGGAGGCGACGGATGAGCACCTCCAACTACTGGCTAAGCTAGCGGCAATGTTTAGTAATATGGAACTCTGTGAGTCTCTGCGCAATGCGGCCTCATCAGAGGATCTGCTTGGCTTGATTGAGGCCTGGGAGAAGCAGGTTAAGGTCAGCACAGATTGATGAGTGCAGAGCGCTAACCGATGAGACGGCGTGTCACACTTGCAGCACTGATTGAAAATATTGGTCATCAGTATGATATCAAGTGGCTAAGTGGTGAGATTGGCCGCAACACCCCGCTCATCGGAGATATGCCCGGCGATGAGCTGCACAAACTCGTCGGGCCGCTCAATAGTATCCAACCCAATAGAATCCAGATTATCGGCCGCACAGAGCTGACATTTCTGCACGCCCTGAGTCGTGAACAGTACCAAGATACATTAGATCGTCTCTTTGAAGGCAAGCCTGCCGCCATTCTGTTCAGTAGTGATCTGACACCAGCGATTGAGTTTTTTGATCGAGCCAGAGATCATGAAATAGCGCTGCTTGGTTCACCCCTTTCGGAGGGGGTTCTGATCAGTAATCTGCGTTACCATCTCTCCCATGCTCTGGCTGAAAGCGTCACGGTGCATGGTGTCATGATGGAGGTGCTAGGGCGCGGTGTTTTGCTGACGGGTAAACCAGGCATCGGTAAGAGTGAACTGGCACTTGATTTGATATCACGAGGTCATCGCCTGATTTCAGATGATGCGCCCATTCTTACCCAGGTGAATCCCGATATTCTAAATAGTTCATGCCCCTATGTGCTGCAAGATTTCCTTGAAGTGCGTGGCCTGGGTATCCTGAATATTCGAGAGATGTTTGGTGATAGTGCCGTCAGGCCGAAGAAAAATCTCCACCTGAATGTCCACCTTGAAGAGATGACGGGGAGTCAGCTGGCGAATGTTGACCGCATTCAAGGTAGCAATTCTGAAGTTGAGATACTGCGTGTGCAGGTGAGTAAAGTGGTCGTTCCTGTCGCACCGGGTCGCAATATGGCAATATTGGTAGAGACTGCCGTGCGTCAATATATGCTGCGTCAGCGCGGATATGATTCAGCGGCTGCATTCATTCAGCAGCAGAAAAAAGTGATGGTGTCGAACAGTTAACAGCTGTGCTCCCCATCATCACAAAATTCGATTAAAAACCTCCAAATATAGTGCAATACGGAATAGAAAATGAATGATCTGAAAAGACGTCAATCAATGCTTGAACAGATGGTTGAGCAGTTGCTGAGTAGTGCAAAACAGCAAGGTGCTACGGCCGCTGAAGCGGTGGTCAGCCGTGATAGTGGGTTTGGCGTTTCGGTGCGCATGGGCGAGGTAGAGACGGTTGAGCATACGCAAGATAATGCGCTGGGTGTGACGGTCTACTTTGGTCAGCGAAAAGGTACGGCCAGTACCTCAGATTTCAGCCATGATGCCATTGAAGAGACGGTGAAAGCGGCCTGTAATTTTGCCCGTTACACCTCTGAAGATCCCTGTTCTGGTTTGGCCGATGCTGAACTGATGGCAACCGATGTGCCTGATCTGGATCTCTATCACCCTTGGGCAGTTGAGGTGGATGAGGCGATTGCCATCGCGTTGCGCTGTGAAGATGCGGCACGTGCGACAGATCCACGCATTAGTAACTCTGAAGGGGCTGACGTCAGTAGCCACAGTGGCCTGCATGTCTATGGAAATAGCCACGGTTTTGTTGGTGGTTATCCGACCAGTCGTCATAGTTTGAGCTGCTCGGTATTGAGTCAGCAGGGTGACTCAATGGAGCGTGACTACTGGTACACCTCTGCACGATGCAGTGATGACCTGGAAGTGGCTGAAGAGGTTGGTCAACGTGCGGCACAACGTGCATTGGCGCGTTTGGGCGGTCGTCGTCTCACCACGCGTCAATCACCTATTATCTTTCAGGCTGAGGTGGCGAGTGGCTTGCTGGGGAGTCTGTTGGGTGCCATTAGTGGCTCTGCACTCTACCGTCAGGCCTCCTTTCTGCTCGACCACCTGGGTAAACCGATCTTCCCTGACTTTGTACATATCCATGAAGAGCCACTGCTGAAAGGTGCCGCCGCCAGCGCGCCATTTGATAATGAGGGGGTCGCTACCTACGCCAAGGATCTGGTTACAGATGGCGTATTAAGCAGCTATCTTCTGGGCAGCTACTCAGCCCGTAAACTGGGTATGCAGACAACCGCTAATGCAGGGGGTATCCATAATCTGCGTATTGATAGCGGTGATTTGGATCATGCGGCTCTGCTCAAGGAGATGGATCGAGGGTTGTTGGTGACAGAATTGATGGGGCAGGGCAGCAACCCAGTGACCGGTGACTACTCACGCGGCGCCTCCGGTTTCTGGGTTGAGAATGGCGAGATTCAGTACCCGGTGCATGAGATCACCATCGCTGGCAATCTGAAACAGATGTATCAAGACTTGCTGGCTATCGGCAGTGATATTGATCGTCGTGGCTCTATTCAGACAGGCTCTTGGCTGATCCGAGAGATGACGATTGCGGGTGAGTAGCCTTCAGAACTCTGTTCCGCTAAGATCAAGCGTATCGGGTGCTCCCACCTGTCCACTCTCAGAGAGACGGATTTTCAGTGACAAGTTGTTGCGGGAATCAGCGTGTTTCAACGCCTCATCTATAGTTATTTTATTCTCCTTGTAGAGATTGTATAGCGACTGGTCAAAGGTCTGCATACCATGCTCTGTGCCTTGCTCCATCGCCTCTTTTAGACTGTGGATATCCCCTTTCTTGATTAGCTCTGAGATAAATGGGGTGAGTATCATCAACTCAACAGCGGGGATTCTCTGGCCCTCAATGCCCACCACTAGACGTTGGGAGATGACGGCACGCAGGTTGAGTGATAGGTCGGTAAAGAGCTGCCGATGGGCGGTGTCTGGAAAGAAGTTGACGATACGATCAAGCGCTTGGTTGGCGTTGTTGGCATGCAGTGTTGAGAGACAGAGGTGGCCTGTCTCAGCATAAGCGATGGCGTGTTTCATGGTGCTGGCGTCTCGAATCTCACCAATTAAAATGACATCGGGTGCTTCGCGCATGGCATTCTTCAGTGCCGCCTCATAGCTCAATGTATCCAGCCCCACCTCACGTTGGTCAACGACCGATTTTTTGTGTGAATAGATGTACTCAATAGGATCTTCGATGGTCAGAATATGGCCGGTCTGAGTGATATTGCGGTGTTCAATCATTGAGGCTAGGGTGGTTGATTTACCTGAGCCGGTTGAGCCAACAACCAGTACCAGGCCGCGCGGCTCCATGATGAGGTCTTTTAAGATAGAGGGTAGATTTAGCTGCTCAAAGTTGGGAATGTCCCCTTTGATATAACGGATCACCATGGCGGCTTCGCCACGTTGGCGAAAGACGTTGACACGAAAACGCCCTAAACCTTGGATTGAGACGGCGAGATTACACTCGTAGGTTGCCTCAAACTCCTTGATTTGGTCATCGCTCATGATGGAGTAGGCGAGTTTCCTAACCTGCCCTGGCATGAGACGTTTATCGCCGACGGGCATGGTTTTACCTTCAGCTTTGATGTTGGCAGGTGCGCCGGTGCTAAAGAAGATATCCGACGCGTTTTTCTGCACCATGAGCTTGAGGAATGGAACGATCTCCATGAAACTTCTCCGTTAAAGTCTGTTATCTCCTATTTCATCGGCAGAGGTTGGTTTTAATAAAGCGCTTATTGTAAAAAACAGCTACTGGTTTGCATCTTAAATTATTGTTGTTTGAGTCAAAACGGCAACGAAAAAAAGAGCGCGCCATGTAGATGCTTTCTGTTGGTGCTAAAGGCTCCCTAGTGAGGCCTTTTCTAACTCTTCACTTGTAGAGAGCCACTCGCCCTCGGTGGTTTCGAGCGTTTGGTCGACAACGGATTTTTCTAGCAACAGCTGTTTTAGATTATCTTTATTTTGTGCTTGGTAAATGTCAGGGTCTGTGAGTTGGGTCTCCAGTTTCTGCTGTTTGCTATGCAGCTGATCCATCTCTTTTTCCAGTTTTGAGACTCTGTTTTTTAATGGCTGAAGCGCTCGGCGCTGTTCAGCCTCTATGCGTTTTTGATCTTTACGAGAGAGGGTGCTGTTGGTGCTACTAGGCTCATTTTGTGGGTTGCCACTCTGTTGATTACGCTCAGCAAGCCAGCGACGGTAGTCCTCTAGATCACCAGGAAAATCATCGGCTTGACCTGCGTTGACCAAGATAAGTTTGTCTGTAGTGAGACGTAGCAGATGACGGTCATGGGAGACGATCACCATGGCCCCTTCAAAGAGTTGCAGGGCTTGGCTCAGGCTATGGCGCATCTCAATGTCGAGATGGTTGGTGGGTTCATCGAGTAGCAGTAGATTGGGTCGTTGGTAGACTAGTAGGGCCAGTACCAGGCGTGCCTTTTCGCCGCCTGAGAGAGGCGCTACCGGTGCGATAACGCTGTCACCGATAAAACCAAAACCACCGAGAAAATTACGATGGGCCTGTTCGGTCACTTTTGGGTCGAGACGTTGCAGGTGCAGTAGTGGTGTTGCCTCGGGATCCAGTTGCTCTAATTGGTGCTGGGCGAA
Source organism: Candidatus Polarisedimenticolaceae bacterium (assembly GCA_021647945.1). GTDB lineage: Bacteria > Pseudomonadota > Gammaproteobacteria > Chromatiales > Chromatiaceae > JAKITT01. The sequence goes on along the minus strand of JAKITT010000032.1, from coordinate 1,309 downwards.
GTAGCCCACCTTGAGGTCTTGGGCACGCTGGATGTGCCCATGCTGTAGGTCGAGTTCACCCGCTAAGAGTTTGATGAGGGTTGATTTGCCAGCACCATTTGGCCCCAGTAGGCCGATGCGATCACCGGGTGCCAGATTAAAGTTGAGCTGGTTGAGGATAGTGCTGTCGCCATAACCCAGCTCTCCCTTTTCAACTTGCAGCAGTGGATCGGGCTGTTTTTTAGAGGGTAAAAAGCTGAAATGGAAGGGTGAATCGACATGTGCAGGGGCGATCTCTTCCATCCGCTCCAGTGCCTTGAGTCGGCTCTGTGCTTGGCGCGCCTTGGTCGCTTGGGCGCGGAAGCGGTCAACATAGCTGCGGATGTGGGCAATCTCACGCTGCTGTTTCTCATAGGCGGCTTGTTGTCCGGCTAGGCGCTGGGCACGCATTTTTTCAAATGCTGAGTAGTTGCCGGTGTAGAGCGTGGCGATTTGATGTTCGATGTGTAGGATGTGGGCAATCACCCGGTCAAGAAAATCACGGTCATGTGAGATCAACAACAGGGTGCCGGGGTAGCAGCGTAGCCACTCCTCTAACCAGATGACAGCATCAAGATCGAGATGGTTGGTTGGTTCATCAAGCAGTAGTAGATCAGAGCGACAAATTAGTGCACGAGCGAGATTGAGGCGCATGCGCCAGCCGCCTGAGAAGGAGGATACTGAATGCTGCTCCTGATCATTTTTGAAGCCGAGACCACTCATCAGGCGGGCTGCTCGACTGCGTGCAGTATAACCATCGATAATCTGGAACTGCTCATGCAGATGGGCTTGGGCTTCACCATCATCAGCTGCTTCAGCTTTGACGAGTGCCTGCTCGACCTGTCTCAACTCAGCATCACCATCAAGCACATATTCGATAGCGGGCTGTTCCAGGGCGGGGGTCTCTTGAGCAACACTGGCGATGGTCATCTTGGGGGGCGCACTGTAATCACCACAATCGGCATGTAGATCGCCACGAATGAGTTCAAATAGACTCGATTTGCCACAGCCATTGCCGCCTGTGATGCCCACCTTCCAACCCCTGTGTAGGGTGAAACTGGCCTTTTCAAATAGAATTTTTGTGCCCCGGCGTAGGGCGAGAGAGTCAAACTTTAGCATGGGCGCAGTTTAACCTTTTTTGCTTTGTAGGGCTGATTAATCTCCTCCCCTAATCCCCACATAGAAAAACGTAAAACGCAGAAAGCCTTGGTTGTATAATGGTTAGCGACAAAACAAACCGACACCCAATGGGTGAAACAACCAAGGCCAACACACATTCTACCTTACAAAC
>JAKITT010000031.1 GCA_021647945.1 Candidatus Polarisedimenticolaceae bacterium | reverse complement strand
TCGCTACCACTATTGGGCTGGTGAAACTTCTGCTGAAAACGATGGGCACCCAGCTATCTGTTTCAGTGACCACGCCGGATTCAAAGGTGAATTGAAGCGGAGCAGCCGTCTCAAATTCAACTGCAATCGTGTGGTTGTCAGAGACGTCGCTGAAGGTGTAGCTGCTCGTTGTCGCTATCGAGAGACCATCTATCAGTAACGCCTTGATCTGGAAGTCGCTGTCAGGTGTGATGTGGTATGTTTGATTGGAGCCCTCATCAAGCTCTAGTAGACCAGCTGGCGAGATTGAACCGTTGGCCGTTGAACTGGCGGTAATCACATAGGTCGGTGCGCTATCGGAAGAGAATGTAGCGGTAACGATCTCATCCTGAGTGAGTGTTATCAGGCAACTCTCCACACCACTACAGCCTGCGCCAGACCACCCGGCAAAAACTGATCCTGCATCGGCGACAGCATTTAGGGTTACAGATGACTCCTCACCATACAACTTGCTACAGTCTGCTCCACAATTGATACCAGTGCCCAGTACATTACCACCACCTGTGCCACTGTTAATAACAACAGTCACGCTATGCTGCGGTTGTTGTATGCTTGTGCCGTGCAGAGTTGTTGATGTAATGGGCGCGCCGATGGCATTTGAGGCCACATTCAACTGAGCCGTTTTGCTGCCTTCAGACGTAGGTGAAAAAGTGACACTGATGGTGCAACTGGAAAACGGTGCTAATGTCTGATTTGAACAGCTATCGGAGCCATCAGGTATAGCAAACTCGGCACTACTGTTGTTTGAGAAAGTGACGCTACTTATCACTAGATTACTGTTACCATTATTGGTGATAATGGTCTGCTTTGGATCAGAGTCTCTGCCAATCCAAACGGTGCCAAAATCGTAGCTATCACCCAGCAGGGTGCCGCTATCATTTCTCACATCCAGAGTCGGGTCAAAGCTGTCAATAGCAACCACATCCAACTTGGCTGAACTGAGTGAGGCAACAAAGAGACGGCTTTTGGCGGCAGAATAGGATAGTCCCATTGGGGTGCGAAAGGGGTGTAAAGGATCGGATATGACTCCAAGTGCAACGCCATCTGAGTCGTAAACAGTAACCGAGTTTTGAAATGCATCGGCCACATAAATGCGGTTCAATTCATCTACAGCGACCGCAAATGGTCTTAAATAACCGTTGTCATTGACCAGTGTATAAAAGGAGCGCTTGTAGATACCATTCAGATCAAATACCTGGATTCGTGCTGACGGGGCCCAAGAGCTGATCATGGCCAAGTCAGAGACAATGATCTCTGCAGCGGCCTCGTTTAGAGCGATGGCGACAGGTGTCGTGAATAGGCCTGGCGTCGTACCCAGGCTTCCGAATGAGGTTTTGAGTGATCCGTCAGGAAGATAGATGTTTACTGCGTGCTTTTTGCTGTCAACGACATAAACGTTGTTTGCACTATCTACCACCAGATCACTTGGTCTTTTGAATTCGCCATCACCGCTGCCCAGCTTACGTTGCAGCTGGAGATCGGCATTGTAAATGGCAACACTGCCTTTTCCAGCGCTACCGATATAGATAGAACCATCACTGCCTGTCGCAACAGAAATGGGCTGATTTAAGCCCCAAAGTGTATCTTTGATCTCACCGTAAGGGTTCAGGAGCAATACCCTGTTTTCTCCGGATTCGGCTATGTATAGATTCTCACTACTATCTATTGCCATCGCAGTTGGCATACTGATGCCCTGTGGAACTGATTGGATCCAACTATTTGCTGGCATCACCGACGCAAATGTCAGAGTAGATATCAGATATATTAATATGAGGAGAGTGAGTTGCAGCGACTGGTGTGGTCGCGCATAAGATGCTTTTTGTGCAACAACTGTTGCTACCTCTATTCGGGGGTGAGAATGTATACCTGCCAACGCAACCTCCAGGGGGCCTGTCAATAGACAAACTGCTATGTGTTTAAAGAACCCCATTCCCATATTGCTTGCTTTCGCTGACCGCCAAGGAGAGTGAAACGAGGGCGGTTAGCCCCCGGTAGCTGTGAGGCCGCACCGTATACCCGTCGTGCGCGAGCGCCAGAGGGGATACGAAGTAGGCATCCGAACACAGCGTCAAGTCAGGTTGGGAGCTGGCACGAAGCTGCAATGAGCAAAGCGATATTGAAGCGTAGAGCCAGTGACCAGGACGTCCGGGGCATATAGGCGTCGAAGATCGATTGCAAAAGGGTGACTGGGATGTCCCGTTTTGTATCATGAGATCAAAGACTCGCTTGGACGCAAATGATCCCGACATCATCGACATAGGCATCCTAAATCAGCTGCTGAATTCCAACCCTAAAAAGGTAGAAAAATTCATCCATCTTTTCCTGCAATTAGCGGATGAGTCATTGACTGAGATAAAAGAGGCTCAGCAGAAAAAAGAGTTTAAGCAGTTAAATTTTCTAGGACACCGCTTAAAATCACAAGCGTGCACTGTCGGAGCACTCCGGCTGGGTGATCTATGTCAAGAGTTAGAGATGATAGATGCGAACAGCACACCCTCAGAAATCAATAGTTTGATCTCAGAACTTAACCTCTTGCTGAAACAAATTGGCCAACGGCTCCAGCAAAACGGCAGCATACCAAGCCCCGCCGACGCTCTTCACACCAAGCAACAAGCCAACATTTAACAACCGCTGCGTCCGCTCTCTTTTGAAAAAATTGCATCTCAGCTAAAAGTCTACCAAACTTAACTGAAAATCACTCTCCAGGATGGAGATGAGTAGCTGAAAAAATCACACAAAACAGGGAGTGTATTTGGCTGCAAGATAGCTACAATATAGCGACGAAGAACGCAAAGGAACATGCTGATTAAGTCTGACTAAAATTAGGCTGATGCCTACAGGGATGTAGGAGCAATTGCCGAAATGAAACTGTTTTGATTTGTATCAAAGTGAGCTGGAATAGTCACTACTATTATAGCGATCTTCGAGACGAATCGGGACAGTTTCAGCCAGTCTAAAACAATCATGACTTGATCAGCGGCTCCCCTAAGTGTAGATACAACGCAATCCAAACAGATGTAGAAATGGCAGACCTAAGCACCTATTCAGAAGCAGAACTCATCACTACTGAGCAGGTAAAACTGCTCTATGCCAATGCACGGGCATCAAATGTAGTGGTCGTTCTGCTGGGCATTTTGTGCGTATCCATCTTATGGGGCAAGGCAGATCACCAAGCACTACTCATTTGGCTGGCAATACTCACCACATCTGTCGTCATTCGCCTCACCCTGGCACACCGTTATTATTCACAGCCCGAGAGCCTCTCAAACCAAGCATTTATTCAGCGCTATACCATCACCTCATTTATGGTAGGAAGCAGCTGGGGTCTCTTGTGCCAATTTATATATACCAGTGACTCTCTTTTTGTGACCTACTTTGTCATCGTCGTCATAATCATCATCACAACAGCCTCTGTGCCGGTTTTAGCCGCGGTTAAACAGACATTTATGGCCGCATGCATCCCACAGATTTTTGCTCTATTTTTCACCCTTATAGCCACTGGAGACGTGGACAGCCAACTCTCAGCCTTTGGCCCGCTCCTCTACTTTGGTCTCATGCTCTCCACAGGAAAAAATTTAAACCGGCGTATCATTCAAGCAATTCAACTTGAGATCCACAACAAAGTGCTCATTGGACAACTCACCAATGAGATAGCTCAACGTGAGAGAACCCAACAAGACCTCATTATTGCCAAAGAGGTGGCTGAAAAGGCCAACAAATCAAAGAGTGAGTTTCTGGCCAATATGAGTCATGAAATCCGCACACCGATGAATGCCATTATCGGCATGGCCAATCTAGCACTACAGAGAGAATCCGACCCTAAACAGCAGGACTATCTTGAAAAGATAGGTCTCTCAAGCCAACATCTACTCGGTGTCATCAATCACATTCTTGATTTTTCAAAAATAGAGGCGGGTAAACTAGATATTGAGGAGACCGACTTCAGCTTACATCAGGTCATTAGCACCCTCACCACCATTGTTTCTGAGGCCGCTACCTCAAAGGGGCTGACACTAAAATTTGACATTGATCCTGCATTGGAGATCCCTTTACGGGGGGATCCCCTGCGGTTAGGTCAGATACTCATTAATCTGACCAACAATGCCATCAAATTTACCGAACATGGCAGCATCAACATCCATGTTGCTCTACTTGAGGCGTCAGAGAAAAGTCTCCTGGTGAACTTTGAGGTTCAGGACAGCGGTATAGGTATCAGTGTGGAAGAACAACAAAAACTATTCGAGAGCTTCCAACAAGCAGATACATCCATCACACGAAAATATGGCGGTTCTGGTCTTGGCTTAGCAATCTGCAAACAGTTAACCCAGCTAATGGATGGTGAGATTGGCGTGAGAAGCCATCTGGGCCAGGGAAGCACCTTCTGGTTTACCATCTACTTAGGTCGAGGTACAGAGCAGACTAAGCAGACCACTAACGGCATCAGCAATGATCTATTAAGCTCCCTAGCGGGCAGACATATCCTGATCGCTGATGACAACCGCCTCAATCAACAAGTAGCACAAGAACTTCTACAGAATGTAGGCATCACTGTCGAGCTAGCTGAGGATGGTGTCATTGCCCTTGAGAAGGTCACTAACGGTCATTTTGATGCCGTACTAATGGACGTACAGATGCCTAATATGGATGGTCTTGAGGCAACTAGTAAGATTCGTGCCCACGCAGAAAATAGCACACTGCCGATCATTGCTATCACGGCCAACGTAGCAAAAGAGGAGCGGCAAAAATGCCTAGCCGCCGGTATGAATGACTTTGTCAGCAAACCAGTTGAGCCGAATATCCTCTACAGCACACTTGCAAAATGGCTACAACCAAAACAGAGACCCCTCCTTTCACCCTCTGAACCTTTACGCAAAAGTGACTCCGCTATTGAGAAGCTATTCCCCAAGGCAAATGATCCAAAGATCATAGACATAAAATATTTAGCTAGGCAGCTAAAAGAGAACCCCGTAAAGGTTCGCAAATTTGCAAAGCAATTTATGGAATCAGCCAAGAGAGTCCTGTCTGAAATGGAAGAGGCACTCTCAGAAGACGATTTTGAGAGGCTGAGTGCTCTCGGGCACCAGTTAAAATCACCCGCACGCACCGTCGGTGCAATACACTTTGCAACGCTATGCCAAGAGTTGGAGGAGTTAAAAGGGGAAGATACCAACAAAGCAAAGAGTCTGCTCACTGAACTTAACGAGTTAGCTGAGCAGATCAGCGAACGGGTCTCGGTCTAGTAAACTCTATTCGGCAACTAAAAACCATGATCTGCTAGCGTTTATGTTTCAGAGGCATTGCCGTTAAACCTCTGCCAAATCACCCTTCTCTTGTAACCACTGTTTTCGATCACCGGCTCGTTTTTTGGCGAGTAGCATATCCAACAGACTGTCGGAGTCATCACCTGGCTCAATCGTCAGCTGTACCAAGCGGCGAGTATCGGGGTTGATGGTGGTTTCACGCAGCTGCGATGGATTCATCTCACCCAAACCTTTGAAGCGTTGAATCGACACTTTGCCCTTTAGCTTATCCTTCTCAATGCGATCCAGAATGCTCTGCCGCTCCTCCTCATCCAACGCATAAAAAACGGTTTTACCCACATCAATGCGGAACAGAGGCGGCATAGCGACATAGATATGCCCCTCTTGTACCAATTTACGGAAATGCATTAAGAAGAGTGCACAGAGCAGGGTCGCAATATGCAGACCATCAGAATCCGCATCGGCCAGAATACAGACCTTGCCAAAGCGCAGTTTAGTGAGGTCATCACTGCCTGGCTCAACACCGATCGCAACCGAGATATCATGCACCTCTTGCGAGGCAAGTACCTCCGATGACTCAACCTCCCAGGTGTTGAGGATCTTACCTCGCAGCGGCATGATCGCCTGAAATTCACGGTCACGTGCCTGTTTGGCAGAACCACCCGCTGAGTCACCCTCCACCAGAAACAGCTCACTACGCACCGGATCAACTGAGGCACAATCAGCCAATTTACCGGGCAACGCTGGCCCCTGTGTCACCTTTTTACGCAACACTTTACGCCCAGCACGCATGCGTACCTGCGCGGCATCGATCGCCAACTCAGCAATTTTCTCACCGATTTCGGTATGTTGATTGAGCCAGAGACTCAACGCATCCTTCACCACCCCAGAGACAAATCCGGCACAGGCGCGTGAGGAGAGGCGCTCTTTGGTCTGACCGGAAAATTGCGGGTCGAGCATCTTTACCGACAGGACATAACTACAGCGCGTCCAGACATCATCTGGGGTGAGTTTAACGCCCCGTGGCAATAGATTACGAAACTCACAGAACTCACGCACTGCATCGGTCAGACCGGTGCGTAGACCGTTAACATGGGTACCACCCTGTGCGGTGGGGATGAGGTTAACGTAGCTCTCACAGACCGCTTCACCCCCCTCTGGCAACCAGAGCACGGCCCAATCGGCCACATCATCTTTTACCTCAGTGCTACCAATAAATGGGGTCTCAGGCAGCAGCTCCAAACCATTTAGCGCATCCAGCAGGTAATCTTGCAGACCGTCTTCATAACACCACTCTTGGCTCTCACCACTGTTTTCATCATGAAAACTGACATGCAGACCCGGGCAGAGTACTGCCTTGGCGCGCAGTACATGCTGTAGCTGCCTCACCGAGAATTTAGCGGTATCGAAATATTTTTCATCGGGCCAGAAACGCAGTGATGTACCTGTGTTGTTTTTGCCGACCTTGCCGAGCTGCTCTAGATCTGCACTCTTGTAACCATCGGCAAAGGTAATAGTGTGCTCAAAGCCAGCACGCTTGACCCACACCTGCAACTGTTTGGAGAGCGCGTTAACCACCGAGACCCCCACACCGTGCAGACCACCCGAGTATTTGTAGCTCTTATTGGAAAATTTACCGCCGGCATGCAGCTTAGTCAGAATCACCTCAACACCGGGTTTTTTCTGCTGCGGGTGGATATCTACGGGCATACCTCGTCCATCATCCGTCACCTGTATCGAGCCATCTTTATAGAGGGTCACAGCAATTTTTGTCGCATGCCCCGCCATCGCCTCATCAATGCTGTTATCGATCACCTCTTGCGCAAGGTGATTGGGGCGACTGGTATCGGTATACATGCCCGGCCGTTTACGGACCGGTTCAAGACCACTCAGAACTTCAATATCGGAGGCGCTGTAGGAACTGCTCATAGATCTCATCTCAAATGACTGACTAAAACCCGCGCATGAAACATAGATTTCATACAAAGATCTCTAACCGACAGGAGTTTACACATATCAATGGGATCGGGAAACCAATTGACCCATAGGAGGCGGCTGAGGTACGGTTGTTTGACCATTCACTACCACCGGTTTTATCGTGGCCAAAAGAAAACAGACCCAAACATTTGAAGCCTCTCTATCTGAACTGGAGACGCTGGTCGATAGCATGGAGAGCGGTGACCTACCATTGGATGAAGCACTGAAGTCATTTGAACGCGGTGTTGAACTGACACGACAGTGCCAACTGCAGCTAAAAGAGGCGGAACAGAAGGTGCAAATTCTCACCGGAAACAGCCCTGACGCGACCCTAGAGCCATTTAACAACGATGAATAGCGAACAGCTCAACCACTTCATTAGCGACTGCCAGAGGCGCGTTGAGGCAGCGCTAGAGCTGACTCTTCCCAGCAGCAAAACCTCACCTAGCCGACTACACGAAGCGATGCGCTATAGCACCCTTGGCGGTGGCAAACGGGTACGTCCGGTACTGGTCTACGCCACGGGAAAAGCCCTTGGTATTGAACCAGAACGACTGAATGCTCCCGCCTGCGCAGTTGAACTGATCCACGCTTACTCACTGGTACATGATGACATGCCCGCGATGGATGATGATGACCTGCGTCGTGGTCACCCAACCTGTCATAAGCAGTTTGACGAGGCCACTGCCCTATTGGCCGGTGATGCACTACAGACACATGCATTCTACCTGTTGAGTCATGATAAACAGATGCAGGCCAGTGCCGAAGCACGGCTACAGATGATCGAGATGCTGGCACTCTCCAGCGGCTCACGCGGTATGGCAGGCGGCCAGGCGATTGATCTGGATTCGGTGGGCGAAGCGCTTGATCTGGCACAACTTGAGAATATGCATATTCATAAGACGGGGGCGCTGATCCGCGCCAGTGTACGCCTTGGCACGCTGTTCCAGCCCGATCTAGATGAGAGTGTAGTCCACAAGCTCGACCACTATGCCAAATGCATCGGCCTGGCATTCCAGATCCGCGATGATATCCTGGATGTAGAGAGCGATACCGCGACCCTTGGAAAAACTCAAGGAAAAGATCAAGCCAATGACAAACCCACCTACCCGTCCCTAATGGGGCTATCGGAGTCAAAAGAGCGTGCTCAGATGTTACTGGAAGAGTCGATTAAGAGCCTAGCTGAGCTGGATGAGCGTGCTAACCCACTACGTTGGATTGCTGAATATATCATCACCAGAAACCGGTGATATGAGCCTATAGTGTGATGCAGAGATTAAGGGCAGCCTCACTATCATAAGCGCTACCCGTACCACCATATCGTGCAATGTTACCTGACGTGGCATTACCATCATCCATCTCATCATCAAGACGTTGAGCCACATCAGCCGGTACACCCTCTAGCAACATCTTCAGTTCACCTTTTCCATTGGCATAGTCACCGGTAGCCATTGAGCTGACCACACCGCCATAGATGTGCCTCTGTCGGGCGGTCGTATCTGTTGCACGGACATCGCCCTCAATCAGTCCAGCTAAGATGAGGTGCTGCCAAACAATGCAGGCTTCTTCATTAGCAACATTGCAAAAACCGCCCATCACAGCGCCATTACCGTTGCCATTTTGAATGGTGACACCCGCAGGTGCGGTCAACTCCGTGGAGGCTGATGCATAATCTCCCGGCAACGCCTTGTAACGCGCCTCAAATCGTTCAACCGCCGACTGGTAGGATGAAATCTGCTGCTTAAAGTGCTCATAGTCACTATTTGCAACCATCTGTTTGCCTTGCACCGCGCCACCCAACAGCACACCACTCACCACCAGCGCCGTTGCCGTATTTGTCAACGCAAAACCAGCACACTTAAACTTTGAGCTCATCTTTAATCTCCAAACTAGTCACTCATCATCACGCCCTTTAACGACAATGCAGTGGCTCTCTTCAATATTCTTGTTTATTTTGAGAAGTAGCTAACAGGAGGGGTGATTGGGGAAGATTTTTCGTGAGTAAGGGGGCAATTAAACCATTAACTCCCCATCTTGGAAGATCAGCAGCTTTTTCTGCGGTACATCAATCCATGTCTCATCCACCGTTAACGGTTCGGTGGCAATAACCGCGACACGATCACCGGGGGCCGCATGCTCTCTAAAATCGATAGTGACATCCTTATCCTTCAGGCTGGCGGTCGAGAAGGGGTGCTGGCGGACAATATAGGAGAGCTTGGTGGTACAGAAGACAAACAGGCATTCACCATTGGAGAGCATGAAGTTGAAGATGCCGAATTTGGCGATATCTTCCGCGATCTGCTGCAAACTGGCGCCTAACAGCTCACTTGGCGGCATTTTACGAAAGTCACGCTTCAGCCGCTCTAGGATCAGGCAGAAGGCGCGTTCGCTATCGGTGCCCCCCACCGGCTCATAGGCACCACTAAAATCGGGTTGGAAATCATGCAGATCGCCATTGTGAGCGAAGACCCAATAGCGGCCCCAGAGTTCACGGGTAAAGGGGTGGGTATTCTCCAGCTTCACCTCACCGTAGGTCGCTTTGCGGATATGTGAGATCACATTGCGGGATTTAATGGGATAGTTGCGAATCAGGGTCGAAACAGATGACTCAACCGATGGATTGGGATCAAGAAAGGAGCGGCAGCCATTATCCTCAAAAAAGGCGATCCCCCAGCCGTCCTTATGCTCATCGGTAGTACCACCCCGTTCACAAAAGCCCTCAAACGAGAAGCAGATGTCGGTGGGTACGTTGCAGTTCATTCCGAGTAGTTGACACATAGTGAGGTGGGTCTCTGGTTAGATCGTCATAAATGTAACATTTTTTGTAACTATTCAGCGTGTTTAGATTTTGCCTCAAATTGAGGCATTTTCGCACGGAAAGAGGGAGCATATAGGGCATATGTGACCGATTGAGTACGAAAATAACGATGAGTTGAGGCAAAAGATGAATACCCTGAGTAGTTACCATTTTTCACCACAGAGAGCACAGAGGAGGCAGGGATTTAAGCGCTCCTCCCTGCGGTAAATATCTCTCTTTTTAATGCATCAAGCATGAGCGGCAGATCGATGGTGATGGGTATGGCCGATAGCGCCTCCAGATCAGTCAATGGTTCTCGGTGGGTTAGCTGTAGCTCCAGCACTTTAGTCGTCGCCTCTGATGGGTCACCACCTTTATGCAAACGTTGCACTATCCGCTGGCGCAGTATCTCCTTCGGCACTTGAAAATCAAGAATAACAAAGGAGATCTCTAAGCGTTTTGCCAGCGCCTGAAATGGGGATCTACCTGCCTGCGTTAGAAAGGTGGCATCAATAATGGTGTTGTAACCCGCCCTCAGGCTCTGCTCAGCCTGTTGCAGCAGGTGAGCATAGGTTCGCTCGGTAAAATCTGCTGAGTAGATCAGCCCGCCAACATCCGTTTTGCTATCCGCCAACATATCGAGACCGGCCAGCCGTTTGCGCTCCACATCTGAGCAAATTCGGATGGCTGGCCAACTATCCACCAAGGGCAACGTGGTGTAGCTCTTACCAGAACCAGAGAGACCGTAGGTGATCACAAGGGTGGGACAATGGGCTTGGGTATAACCCTCCGCCAGCGCCAGATAGGCATGATACTCAACCTCAAGAGCACCCCGTTCCGCACCGGGTAACTCATCCTGATCAAGCCTAATCAGCGCCACCATCATACGCACCAGCGCCCGATAGAGCTGATAAAAGCGCATCAGAGCCAGCCCGGCATAATCCCCCGTCTGCTGGAGATAGCTATTGAGGAAGTGTTGCCCTAGGTCAGGGCGTCCCTTCTCATCCAGATCCATCACCAGAAAAGCGATCTCGTTGATCAGATCAATCCAGCGCAGCTCATCATTAAACTCAATACCGTCAAAGATCAGGATCTCACCATCAACCAGTGCAATATTACCCAGATGCATATCACCGTGGCATTCACGGATAAAACCCGTCTGGCGTCGCTGTTCAAAGGTCTCTCGAAAGTTGTCATGCTGACGCAACATCCACTGCTCTAACGCCTCAAGTCGCAGCCGCTCCTCTGCATCCTGTAGCAACGCGCCGATTTTATTGAAGTTACGCTTGATCGGCACCAACAGACTATCGGCACTGCCGTATCCCGTTGCCAGGTCGACATGTGCGATCTTTTGGTGGAACTGCGCAATGATGACAGCCATCCGATCCATCAGATCCGGCGTCAGCAGATGCTGGTGGTTCGACAGCAGGGCATCGGGTGGGAACTGATTCATCCTAACGGCATAGTCGATAATCGGCCCATCACCCCCCATTTCTGGCTCTTCCACGCTGCCGGTAATCGCCACCACATCAAGGTAGATATGGGGTGCCAAACGGCCATTGAGGCGCAGCTCCTCTTCACAAAAATGCTTGCGTAAGGCGAGTGTAGTGAAATCAAGAAAGCCGAGATTGAGCGGTTTTTTAATTTTGTAGGCGTAGTCACCCACCAACAGAACGGTAGAGATGTGAGTGTCGATATGTTTAATATCATCGGTCGGCCAAGGCCAAGCATTGGGTTTAAGCAAACCCTGAATCAGCGCAGTGTGGTGCATATTTAGTCAGCCATTAACTGTTAGAATTGCAGTTACTAAGAAGGTCGCAATATCAACGACCTTCTTAGTATTTATTACCATTTTAGACGAGAATGATTATGAAAAAATGGACAATCTACCTCTCAGGCGAGATTCATAGCGATTGGCGCAAACGGATTATTGATGGTGCCGAGAGCCATCATCTGCCCACTAAATTTCTCAACCCCGTCACCGACCATGCCAGCAGCGATGATTGTGGGGTGCAAATTCTCGGCAATGAGAGCAATCCCGTCTGGAAGGATCACAAAGGGGCAGGCATCAACGCCATCCGTACTCGCACTCAGATCGGTAAGGCAGATATCGTAGTGGTTCGGTTTGGAGAACAGTACCGCCAATGGAACGCCGCTTTCGACGCCGGTTACGCCGCAGCACTTGGCAAACCGATCATTACGCTACATGACCCCAACCTTAACCATGCCCTAAAAGAGGTGGACAGTGCCGCCTGCGCCGTCGCAGAAACACCTGCGCAAGTGGTGCAGATTCTGCAATATGTCATGGCGACTGAATAGCTTCTAGCCCGCAAGCCACAGATTAAAAAAAGGGGCCATGTGGCCCCTTTTTTATCTATTTTTTACTGCCATCAAATTTTTTCTGTCGTTGTCGTTTATTGACATGTTGATCGGCGCGTTTGTTTTTACGCCCCTCAAAGGGGTTGTGACCCGACTTGAACTCTATTCTGATCGGCGTGCCATCAAGCTTCAGCTCAGAGCGAAATTTATTGATCAGATAACGCTCATAGGCATTCGGCACCGACTTGGTCTGCGTACCATGAATCACGATAATGGGTGGATTCTGTCCGCCCTGATGGGCATAACGTAGTTTAATCCGACGCCCGTTTACTAGGGGTGGAGTGTGCTGCTGAACGGCCTGTTCTAAAATACGGGTGAGCTGGGGAGTTGAGAGATCTGCCGTCGCATTGGCGTAGGCCTTGTTAACACTTGAGAGCAGCTTATCAACACCGCTGCCACGTAGTGCAGAGATGTAGTGGTGTTTAGCAAAACTTAGAAATGGCAGCCTACGCTCCAGCTCCTCTTTCAACCGCTCACGCCCATATTTGTCCAATGTATCCCACTTATTGGTCACAACAATCAATGCACGACCACTCTCAAGAATATGTCCTGCCAGCGTGGCATCTTGCTCACAGATGCCCTGCTCTGCATCCAACACCATCAGAATGACGTTGGCTTTTGAAATCGCCTGTAGTGTTTTGATAATACTGAACTTTTCCACCACTTCATGGACTTTTGCACGGCGTCTAACACCCGCTGTATCGATCAGCGTATAGCGTTGCCCCCGGTGTTCCAGCGGGATAAAAATACTGTCACGGGTGGTTCCTGGCAGATCAAAGGCCAGCACTCGCTCCTCACCCAGCAGACGATTAACCAGGGTTGATTTACCCACATTCGGCCGGCCAACAACCGCCAATTTTATGCCGTCATCCTCCTGTTCTTCATCGATATCAGGCAGTGAGAGGAGAACCTCTTCAATCAGCGGCTTAACACCCATGCCGTGCGCAGAAGAGATCGATTTTGGTTCGCCCAGCCCCATGCTGAAGAAGTCTGAGTTGGCAATGGCGCTATCTACCCCATCACTCTTATTGACCACCAGCGTGATCGGCTTGCCCGTTTTACGCAGCTCAGCGGCAATGCTTTGGTCACCTGTGGTGTAACCACCCCGTGCATCGACCAGAAACAGGATGTGATCCGCCTCACCGATGGCGAGTCGAACCTGCTCCACCATCAGCTGTTCAATACCTTCCCTATTACCGCTGATACCGCCTGTATCCACCACCAGGTAGTTACTAGAACCAAGCTTGCCAACACCATATTTACGGTCACGGGTCAGTCCTGGTTGATCTGCTACCAGCGCATCACGGCTACGAGTGAGTCGATTGAAGAGGGTTGATTTGCCGACATTGGGTCGGCCGACCAGTGCAATTACGGGGAGCATTATTGACTACTCTGTCTGTGTGGCAGCAGTGATCTTCTCACTGCTGCGATAAGCGGCTAAATGCCCTTCAATGTCAAAAACATAGGCGACATCTTTCACCACTGCTGGTGGCATGGAGATTGCGGCTGTATCAAGCTTTTCACGCGCCAAAAGACGACCATCAGCAACTGACAACCAGTGTAGATAACCCTCATAATCCCCTACCAAGAGGGTGTCACCATCAACCACAACGGGTGCTGAGAGTTTACGTCCCTGCAACTTCTCCTGTTTCCATAAAACACCACCTGTACGGCTATCAATGCCCCACAGGTGGCCTCGTGCATCAGAGAGATAGACCTTTTTCTGGTCAACACTAAAACCGGCATAGGAGGAGAGTTCACTGCGCCAAAGTACGTTGCCACTTTTCAGCGCAATAGCCACCAATTCACCTTGAAAGCTAGCGGCATATACGACATCTCCAACCACGACTGGATCGGCATCGATGTCGACAATTCGGTCTAGCTCAGAGCGGCCAGTCGGGATGGTGATGGTCACCTCCCACTGCGGACTACCGTCACTGAGATGCAGCCCCACCAGTTTACCACCAGAAAAACCGACAATAACCAATGAGTCAGCGATTATTGGGGTGCCACTGCCACGAAGTGTCAACAGCGGAACTGACACCTGATAGGTCCAAAGCTGTTTGCCAGAGACGGTATCGAGCCCATAGACCTTGCCGTCGATGGTGTGTACCACCACGTGTGTTTCAGAGATGGCGGGGGGTGCCAGGATCTCACTACTGACCTGTTGACGCCAACGTTCGTCACCGGTCAATTGATCCAGCGCGATCACCTCACCATTCTGGCTACCCAGAATAACCAGACCCTGCCCAACACTGGGCCCAGCGCCAAGCTCAGCACCTGTTTCAACCTGCCAGAACTTACTGCCGCTCTCAATCTGATGTGCGGTGACCTGCCCCTCTGGCTCAGCAATAAAGATCTGTTGGCCACCCAGCGCAGGTCGTAATTTCAGCAGGCGATCCCTGTTTGAATCTAATACGCCAGGCTGAGACTCCTGTTCAAAGAGTTCCAGGCTCGATAACAGATCGGTCTGCCACAACCTCTCTATCTCAAGCGTTTGGGTAATATCAACCAATTCAGCGGGAGGATCACTGTTGTCATCTTCAAGCCAACTGCTACATCCAGTCAGCAGCAAGCTCAGAGAGAGAGCAAATACAAATAGTCTCATTCTTAGCTTTTCGGGGAACCCAGGTCATCCATCTTTATGATGATCATGGTGCGATTTCCTGCGTCAAGATCGACCGCCTCTTGATAGGCCTGCCGCGCCTGATCCAGATCATTGTTAGCCGCAGCAATGTCACCACGCAACTCGGCAAACTCACCCGCAAATGATGGTTTAATATTGGTAAGCAGTGCGGCCGCAGCGGCATGATCACCGTCGCTCAGCAGAATCCGGGCAAGACGCAGCCGAGCAATCTGCTCAATGCCTTGGTCTTTGGTATGTCTCATCACCCAATCGAGCTGAGATCTGGCTGCTGGGCTATCACCCTGCTCCAATTTCAACTTGGCCTGCACCAGTGCAGCAATATCGGCATAAGCGGTCGACTCATATTCGATGCGCAGTAACTCAGCCTGTTTACTGGAGGAGTCCACATCACCGTTGCTCACCGCTTGCATCATCTGCTCAAAGGCGATTGAACCCTGTTCACCGGTACTATCGGTATGCTGATTCCAGGTCTGCCAGCCAAAGACACCGCCCAGACCAATCACCAAACCCGCGATAACAGAGGTGCCATTCTCTTTCCACCACCTCTTTATCGATTCAACCTGTTCTTCTTCAGTTTCGTAGACGCTCACGCCAACACCTCGTTATTTAGTAATTCTGCAAGTTTATCAAGTTCAACCGTCTGCTGCTCGCCTTGGCCACGCAACGGTTTAAGACTAATCACACCCTGTTCCAATTCATCATCGCCCAGCACCAGCGCATAGTTCGCACCACTTTTATCGGCCCTCTTGAACTGGCTTTTAAAACTGCCACCGCCGCAGTTGAGCTGTAGGCGACATGCAGGCAGTTGATCACGCAGCGTTTCGGCCAACACCATACCGTGACGTTGCGCAGCTTCACCCATCACGACCAGATAGAGATCAATCGTTCGCAGTGCATCACTGTCGATATGCGCCTCTATTAGTGCGACCAAACGCTCCAAACCCATGGCGAAACCGATCGCAGGTATCTCTTTGCCACCCAACTGTTTCACCAAGCCATCAAATCGGCCACCCGCACAGACGGTGCCTTGAGCACCGAGCTGGTCGGTAATCCACTCAAATACGGTGAGTGAGTAGTAATCAAGACCACGCACCAGACGCGGATTGATCACATAGGCGATACCCGCCGCATCAAGCCCCTGACAGAGGGTAGTGAAATGGGCTTTTGAGTCATCACCAAGGTAGTCCATCAGATTTGGAGCATTCTCGTTCAGCTCTATCAGGTCTGGATTTTTACTATCCAGAATACGCAGTGGATTGCTCTCCAGACGCCGCAAGCTATCCTCGTCCAGCCGGTCTAGATGTTGGCGAAAATAGTCAACCAACACCTCACGGTAGGCTGTCCGCTCCTCCAGTGTACCCAGTGTATTGATCTGTAGTTCCAGACCCTCTAAGCCGATCGCCTTCCAGATTCGCTGGGTGATGAGAATCAACTCAATATCAATATCGGGGCCACTCAGGCCGAAGGTCTCAACACCAATCTGCTGAAACTGCCGATAACGCCCCTTCTGTGGACGTTCGTGACGGAACATCGCCCCTTGATACCAGAGACGTTGTGTCTGATTGTGTAGCAGACCACCCTCCATACAGGCACGTACACAGGCGGCGGTTCCTTCCGGCCGAAGGGTGAGGCTATCACCATTTCGGTCATCGAAAGTGTACATCTCTTTTTCAACAATATCGGTCACTTCACCGATGGAGCGTTTAAAGAGTTCGGTCATCTCCACAATGGGGGTACGAATCTCCTCATAGGCATACTGTTTCAAAACCGCACGGATCTGTCGCTCAAGGTACTGCCAAAGTGGGGTTTGCTGCGGCAAGGTATCGTGCATACCACGAATTGCCTGAATATTTTTTGCCATCGACTATCTACACTACTCGGAATTAAAGCGCTTGTTTATTGTGCGACAAATTCAGCAGGATCCAGAGTGAACCGCGCCACATTGCCTCTGCTATAGGAACTCAGGTCAATCAGCTGACCATCGATACGCATGGTAACGGCTGAAGCATTACCCAAAACGACACTATAGGGTGCTGGGCCTTCCAGGGTATGGACTGTGCCCTCCTCCATATTGCCGACGATGCGTCCTCGTCCCTCTGCATCTTTGATATTGACCCAACATGGACCACTGAATTCAATAACAATTTTCCATTCAGGGTCACTCGACAGTGGCTCTTCAGTCATATCATCTGTCGATACTGCTTCAACCGGCTCACTAACAGGTTCACTTATTTCAACAGCAGTCACATCTTCAGCAACAGGCGCTGAAGCCACTGCCGTCTTGATGGGGATCTCTACAGCAGCTATTACCGGAGGTGCTTCCACCGCCTCCACTTCAACAATCTTCGGTAGCGTCAAAAGAGGCGATTCAACCACCGGAGTGGTCTCAATCACCAACATCTCTTCACCCTGATTAACCCACCAAAGCACCATCAATGCGATCATGCCAAGACCTAGTGTCCAGCTGACCACTCTGACAATGCCATGACCACTATGTACCTCTCGTTTAAGAGAGGGTTGTGACAGCGAACCCTGTTCAAACTGAGGCCGTTGTATTCGGTATTGTTCGATTAATGGCTCAGCATCAATATCGATGATTTTCGCGTAACTGCGCAGATAACCTTGCACAAAAACAGCACTAGGCAGGGCCGCTGTATCATCACTCTCAAGCGCCTCAATGATCTCACTGGAGAGATTCAACTGTTTTACAACATCAGATAACAACAACCCCTTCGCTTCGCGTCCTCTCTTCAGACGGAGACCAATGCTCTCTACCTGCTCTTCTATCTGCTCAGACTCGGCGTTATTATTTTTGCTCATGTCGCTACTCCATCCCTCTCATCTGTAGCACCTCTGGTGCATCAGGAAATAGTTCCAGCAGTTGTCGCTTATAACCCTCCATAGCCTCGCGGTTCTTTAACTCACCCTCGATCCTGATAGCGAGCCATAATAGGGCAGCTGATGGCTGCTGAACAGCCAAATAACGATTAAGATAAGCACGCGCTGAAGGATAGCTCTTCTGCTGCCAGTTGAGCTTAAGCATCTGCTCAAGGGCAATGAAGTATTTCGCATTGCCGCTTAAGGCACGACGAAAATAGATCTCAGCTTTTACCGCATCATCCTGCCGTAAAGCACAGAGTCCCGCATTGGTCATCGCCACCCAAGGGGTGCTGTAGATAGGATTGGCCAACGCCACGTTAAAATCGGCATCCGCCTCTGCATACTGTTCAAGTTTGCAGTAGTGGGTCGCACGTGCATTGCGAATATAGGGGTCTTTAGGGCTTAACGAGACGGCAGAGTTAAAATAACTGCTCGCTTTTTCAATATCATTCAACTGATCATAGAGCAGCGCCATCACATTATGGATATCAGCATTATTGGGATCCAACTCAAGACCACGCCGTAACTTCTTCATCGCGGTGCCGTACTGCCTCTCTTGCATATAGGCAACACCCAGCTTCACATAGATATCGGCAGGACTCTTCTCTCTCTCCGCACCTATGTTATCTGCCGTATCGGCATCAATATATTCATTCGATGGTTGAGTAGCGCAACCCACTAGCAGCAACAGAAGCAGTGCAGACAAAAATAGGCGAAAGGAGATCAAATGGTCTCTCCCTTAACCATAACCGAGCGTAATTCACGACGGCTACGATCCTGCACTTTACCAACCAACTGACCACACGCCGCATCAATATCTTCACCGCGTGTCTTACGAGTGGTCGAGATCATGCCAGAGGATTTCAGCTTCTGGCGAAACGCCTCAATTCGTTCAGGTGGCGAGCAACGGTAGTCGGTACCCGGGAAAGGGTTAAATGGAATCAGATTCATTTTTGACGGTACCCCCTCTAACAGACGAATAAGCGCCTTGGCATCCTTCATTGAGTCGTTTATACCATCCAACATCACATATTCAAATGTGATTTTACGCCGATTATCACCCTCTACATAGGCTTTACAGGCGGCAATAAGCTCAGCAAGCGGATAGCGTTTATTGATCGGCACCAACTCATCACGTAGCGCGTCATTTGCCGCATGGAGCGATACGGCTAGACTGACATCACTCACTTTTTTAAGATCATAGATCGCCGGTACAATTCCAGAGGTACTGATGGTCACCCGCGTCTTTGACAGACCATAGGCCAGATCATCCTGCATGATATCTATTGCACTTACGACGGCATCAAAATTGGCCAACGGCTCACCCATTCCCATTAAGACCACATTGGTCAGGGCTCTATCATAGGGGGATTTACCACTGTTTTTCGTGCACAACTTCCCGTAATGCACCGCTACCCAAACTTGGCCGACAATTTCAGCCACACTCAGATTGCGATTAAACCCCTGTTGGGCGGTGGAGCAGAAGCTGCAATCGAGCGAGCAACCCACTTGGGAGGAGATGCAGAGCGTGGTGCGATCGCCATCAGGGATCAGCACTGACTCCACACGATTGCCACAAACCAGCTCCAGCACCCACTTGCGGGTACCATCACTGGAGGGCTGTTCGACAATAATCTCTGGTGCCCGAACCTCCGCCACCCGACTCAATTGGCTGCGTAATGATTTACTGAGATCTGTCATCTCGGCAAAATCAGTCACACCATGCTTGTGAATCCACTTCAACATCTGTCGCGCATGAAAGGGTTTGTGACCCCACGCGACGAACAGGGTCTCCATCGCTTTGCGATCAAGACCAAGCAGGTTAATTTTTTCAGGAGTAGTCAAAATGTTTGTCTAGATCCTGCACTTAGGCACCTAAGTGCAGGATCTATTTCCACCTTAGCGGGTACGTGGACAGACCTGATCTTCAAAGAAGTAGGCAATCTCATCAGCCGCTGTCTCAGGCGCATCAGAACCGTGCACGGCATTCTCATCAATGCTCTTTGCAAACTCAGCACGGATGGTCCCTTCAGCCGCTTCAGATGGGTTGGTAGCGCCCATCAGGTCACGGTTTTTAGCAATGGCATCTTCACCTTCCAGTGCCTGGATCATGACAGGGCCAGAGATCATGAATTCAACCAGATCGTTGAAGAAAGGACGCTCTTTGTGAACAATGTAGAAGCCTTCTGCTTCTGCACGGCTCAGGTGTGTCATCTTCGCAGCAACCACCTGTAGGCCAGCCTTTTCAAAACGACTGTAGATCTTTCCGATAACATTTTTAGCGACAGCATCGGGTTTGATGATCGACAGGGTACGTTCAATAGCCATTAATAACTCCAATATTTTCAATAAGATAAAGCAAATCTACGCAGTAACAATACAACGTAGAAAATTAGGTATCTGGGGTAACCGGCTGCGTTCCGCGGTCAAAAATTGGACCACAAACAAAACGCCTGCCACAGAGAAACAGCGTTCAAACCCTGTTTTCTTGTTGGAAAACCGGCGCTTAGTTTACCTGTGGCAGCGTGTTGAGGCAATGTAATCACTGCTGAAGCCCGGACAATGCCTCTTTCAACCGAGAAAAACCCCTATCTATAGAGAGAGAGGTTTAGCGTCAGTCCAACTGCAACAGATAGATTTTGCCGGGCACCGCTTTGCCCTGCTCTTCCCGAACAGTGACATCTTGTTCAGCCTTAATTGAGAAACCAAACTCTTTTGCCAGCCGCTCTATATAGGCCGCTGACTGTGCATAACGCCCCGTCGCGCAGAGCTGGTAATCATCACCTTCACACAGCTCTATGGAGAAGAGGAACCAAGCACCCGCTTGTGCAGATTCAGTGACCGCTTTGAATACGGGGTGAAGATCGCCAAGATAGACAAAAACATCCGTGGCAAGCAGCAGGTCATATTTATCTTCACTCTGCTGGAGATATCCAATCAGATCAGCGGTCTCCAGTTGGCTGTATACCTCTTTAGCACGCGCCAACTCAACCATTTTTGGCGAAAGATCAACACCATCCAGTTGTACTGCATGCTTGCTAAACAACGGGCCCGCCAAGCCGGTACCACACCCCATATCAAGCATATGCTTAAACTGCACATCTTCGCTGGTCTGCTCAATCAGCGATTGGTAGATCAACGCTGGAATCTCATAACCTAGCTCACAAAGGTGCTGCTCAAAGCTGGTCGACAACTCATCAAATATCGATGCGACATGGCCCTGCGGTGCACGTGCAGTCGTCTCACCCTTCAACACCGCCAGCGCATGTTTAGCGGACTCATCCTCAGGCCGTAGCTCCAACAGCCGTTCATAACAGCGGATCGCCTCATCATTCTGATCGGCAACCGCCAGCGCGCTGCCGAGCGAGTGCAGTATCAACGATGAGTCAGGCTGTAGCTCCAAGGCCTTACGAAGAGCAGCAATGGCCTTGTCATATTGGCCAAGCGCCATCTCCACCTTGCCCAGATTAAACCAAGCGGAGAAGTAGTGTGGCTGCAATGTCACGGTCTTCTGATAATAGCTCAGCGCCTCACTCAATCGACCGAGCTGCATAAGGGCCTGACCCAAGTTGTAGTTGGCCTGACTCATCGACGCATCAATCATTAAGGTTTTCTGATAACAGAGCACCGCCTCTTCATACTCTCCAGACTGGAGATAGACATTACCGAGGTTGTTCTGAATCATCGGTGAACGTGGCGCATGGTTGGCCGCTTGAAGAAGATAGCGGCTCGCCTTCAGCAAATCGCCCTGCTCCGCATAGAGCGTACCGAGCATGTAGAGCGTATCAACATCCTCTGGATGACGTTTAAGAATCCGTTGATAGAGCAGACGCGCCGCAGCATGTTCACCTGCCTTATGTTTGTTACTGGCCTTTTTAAATAGCTTGTCTGGGGAGTTGCTCATCACTGCCTGCTTATTATTTATTCTGGGATTTTAATTCAACCATCATAAGGTATTTTGCCCTCCAATGAGTGGCATAAACGTTCACTTATGATCAGCTTGTCACAACCTCAAGCGGGCCGTCATCTACCTTTCATCTGTCGTTGCGGCACGCGCAACTTTAGTCGCTGCCACCATCTCTGGCGTCTCCAGGCTAATACGCCCCAACATGCCACCTCGGTACTCATTCAGCAGCACTTCAGAGGCCTTATGCAGATCTACATGCCCACCCGCACGTAATGCACCCCGCCGACGTCCGATCTCTTCCAGCAGAGTGATGCCATCTTTTGGTAACTGTTTAAGTTTGTACCGCTTGAGCATCACCTCGGGATGGTACTCAAGAAAAAATTCAGCGGCGTAGAGGGCTACATCCTCAAACTCAATCGCGGTATTTCTAATCGCCCCCGTCACCGCCAGACGATAACCGCTATCCACATCATCCACCTTTGGCCAGAGCAGACCCGGTGTATCAGAGAGTGAAATACCATCTGCCAGTCGGATGTTTTGCTGCATTTTCGTCACTGCCGGTTCATTTCCCACCTTAGCCAGCGCCCTACCCGCCAAACTATTCATAAGCGTTGACTTGCCCACATTTGGGATACCCAAAATCATCACCCGTGCAGGTTTCAATACTAAATTCCGATCCCCCAGCATGCTCTTAGCGGTACGGGATATGGTCTGAATCAGATGGCGTGCCTCACCCTTCTTCTCAGCAACAATGGGGATCGCCTTAACCCCTCTATCTGCTTCAAAGTAGCGCTGCCAAAGCTTAGTCACCGCTGGGTCGGCCAGATCGCTTTTGTTGAGCAACTTAATACAGAGCCGATCCATACGCAGCTCATTAACCAGCGGATTCTCACTGCTATAGGGGATGCGCGCATCTAGCACCTCAATCACAATATCGATTTGAGGCATGCTCTCCTTGATCTTTTTACGGGCCTTATGCATATGCCCGGGGTACCACTGAATCGCCATAAAAATCACAACCTGTTAAAACCAAATAGGCGGCAGCATCATTTAAGATTTATCACTGCGTCATCTGCAAGTGTGCATGCTACCACCAAACAAGATCTTCACAGATGCTCTTTCAAGCGTGCATAGAGGAGCTTCGGAGTGTATTGCGAGGGGAGTGTATGGATGGTGCCCAGTACGGGAGCAACCTCGAACTATAAAAACCAGCTAAGAACAGAATGGGAAAGCAACAACAAGGATATTCCACCTGAATTTAAAACTTCATTAACTCCGCAGACATGCGAACAGCTTTTCAACATATTAGCACAATGGAATGAGTATTTAGAGAACCATGTTCCGTATTTTCAGGAGCCGGGGCCATGAGGTCGCAAGCTGTGGCCAAAAGCGGGCTTTCAGGTGCGTTTCAGCAAGTATCAGAGGTAGCCAATACTTGTAAAAGAACAGCAGCTCCCTTCTCACTGCGCCTCACGCCTGATGAACGGGCCACTCTTGAGCAACGGGCTGCCGGGCGGCCATTGGGGGCTTATATCCGTGAGCGGTTGCTCGGGGAACAGGCTGAACAGCGTCAATATATAAGGAAACCAAAAATTGATGAAAAGCTCATAGCCCCGGTTCTGGCTGCGTTGGGTGCTTCAAGGCTATCAAGCAACCTTAACCAGCTTGCAAAATCAGTCAATATGGGAACGCTGGATGCCTCACAGGATGTTGAGCAGGAGCTACGGGATGCCTGTGCTGCTGTTTTGGCTATGCGGGATGCTCTGTTTGCGGCTCTGGGCCTTAAAGGAAGCGGCCTATGATCCTGCATGGCAATCAGCGTGGCGGGGCCAAAGATTTGGCCCTGCATCTGCTCAAAGAAGAAAATGAACATGCCGAGCTGCATGAACTGCGCGGTTTTGTCTCTGATAATCTTATGGGCGCTCTCAATGAAGCCTATGCCGTGAGCCGGGGGACAAGGGCTAAACAATTCCTGTATTCCCTGAGCCTCAATCCACCACCTGAGAAAAATGTCTCGACTGAGAGTTTTGAAGATGCGATAGAGCGCATTGAAAAAAAGCTCGGCCTGACGGATCAACCCCGCGCCATTGTTTTTCATGAGAAGAAAGGCCGTCGTCATTGTCATGCCATCTGGTCACGAATCAAGATTGATGAAATGAAGGCTGTTCAGATGTCTTTTGACCATAAAAAGCTCATAGCGATTTCCCGTGAACTTTATTTGGAGCATGGCTGGCAAATGCCGCGTGGCCTCATGAACTCCAAAGAACGTGATCCCCGTAATTTTACGCACTTGCAATGGCAACAGGCCAAACGGATCGGCAAAGACCCAAGAGAGATCAAACGCAGCTTTCAAGATTGCTGGGCAGTTAGTGACAGCCAGACAGCTTTTCAACAAGCTCTGAAAGAACGAGGCTATACGCTGGCTAAAGGAGATCGGCGCAGTTTTGTGGCACTTAATTATAAATGTGAAGTTTTCTCTGTGGCTAAATGGGTTGGTATTAAGGCTAAAGAAGTACGTTCACGCCTGACAAGCCAGACTTCTCTTCCTTCGGTCGATGAAGCCAAAACACAAATTGCTCATGATATGGCGCAGCATTTGGGGACACTCAAAAATCAACAGCACACGGCCATTGATACCCGAATATCAGAGATCGAGCACAAACGCATACGGATGGTGCAAAAGCATCGGGCCGAACGGGCCACCCTGCAAAAAACACAGTACCAGCGGCAAATAGATGAAACGCGGCTGCGTCAGGAGCGGTTCAATAAGGGGCTTCGGGGGTTTCTTGATCGTTTCACAGGCCACCACCGCAAAATCAAACAGCTCAATGAACAAGAAGCTGGGCAATCCCGTAACCGTGATCAAAAGGAAAAAGATACTCTGATCTTTGCCCAATGTGATCATCGCAGGGTTTTACAAGACCGCATCAAACGCCTTGAAAAGCTGTCTGAAAAACGAGACTTCTCTTTGATACAGGATATTGGCCAATACCATGAAGTCAACAAAGGGAAACATAAAGCCATCAATTTTGTGCACGATAAAAAAAACCGTATTCCAAATGGCTTAGACCGAGAGATGTAAGAACAACTTCTAAGCTTTTGCCAAAGAGAAATAGAAAGGGGGGGTATAAATGCCTTTGCCCAGCATGCAGCACGCCAAAATTTTCTTTTATAGTAGTTTGATTTTTCCTGCTTTCATTTGAACAAGACTGACCCATAGCGTCTTTGTGTTCTGGTCTAATCCAACCAGACAAGAAAAATCATTTCAACCATAGTTTTTCCCAAAACCACATCAAAACAATTCTAAGTTGCATTCCATTGAGTAAATAAAAAAATGGAGTACCACTTATGACTTTAGGAAAAAACCAAAAAATCACCATCGCAACCGCAGAAATGCTGGCCTGTGAGCACTACTATCGAAGACTTTGGATTGCCACACGCAACATGCCTATTCCACGCAGGGAATGGCTCAATGAGATTGCCGATGCCTTGCGTGACTACGATGGTATGATCGTGGATAGCTACGAAAGACGTTTTTCTATTCCACTTGTCGATGAGGTTTTTGGGGATGATCCAGATATGCGTTGGATCAGCTATTACATGCGCCCTGATGATTCAGGAGAGCACCCTGTAAGCAAAAGCCGTAAGTTCAAACGTCTGCAACTTTTCGACCTGTTTTTCAAAATCAGACACCCGGATATTGCGCAGCATTTCGGGCGGTAAAAACAAGCCATGGCATGATCGTGTCATCGACCATTACTTATACCGAAGGGGCGCATCATTTATAACGCGCCCTTTTCTTCTTAATTTTTCCCGCCGGGATACAGTAACCATGTCATTGGTTGTGTTAGTGATAATAAGGAAAGCATATGGTTCATGTTGCAAAGAGAATTTAATTTTTATTCATTGTTATGTCAGGAGTCGGATGGAAAATATCGGCTTGCAGCGCCGGAAGAGATTATCAAAGCTGCACGACAGGAGATCAGCTCCATGTTCCAGCAGGGACAAGCTCTAACATCACCTGACACAACGAGAGATTACCTGCAACTCAAATTAGCGCACTACGAGCATGAAGTATTTTGCGTTTTATGGCTGGATAATCGCCATCGCGTAATTGCTTTCGAAGAACTTTTCCGGGGAACAATCGACGGAGCAAGCGTTTACGCACGGGAAGTCGTTAAGTCCGCCCTCCAGCATAATGCCGCCGCCTGTATCTTCTGTCACAACCATCCTTCCGGCATTCCAGAACCGTCCCAAAGTGATAAGCACATCACCCAACGTCTAAAAGACGCTTTGTCTTTAGTGGAGGTTCGTAGCCTTGACCATATCATCGTCGGAGAACAAAGCTATTCATTTGCCGAACACGGCTTAATCTAATGTATATCTTTATGACCTTCAAGAAAGGGCGTTTATAAAACACCCTTGGATGCGTTGGAATGGAGGGATTACCACCGAAGAAACCACTGAAATCCCCGAAAGCCTCGCGTTCTATATAGACTATGAATGCATGGGTCGCGATATGGAGCTAAGCGGCGATATCTTCACCATCGAAACCGGATATCAGGAAGCACACATGTTCTGGAACCACTAAAAACACAAAGAGGGGCTGCTTGTGGCCCCCCTTTAACTTTTAGATAATTACGTAGCGCCTTGCGCCTCACGACTTCCATGTTCGGCCATAGCTACCATTGAGAAAAAATCGACTACTCTGATCCATCAATTCGCGATCTAAGAACTATAAAATCTTTCAATAGAGGCCTTACCTTTAACTTTGCCATTCAAAATCACGGCCATATTATTTTCAAATATGTGAACTGCACGATTAGGGTCAAAATCATCTGGGTGCTGAAACAAAACGGCATCATGCATTGGAATTAAAATATCAACACCATCCTCATGGTTTAGATCAATCAGAGATTTCTTAAATATGTACGATCCTGTACCTTGAACGATATGACTAACCACAGTTCTCTTCTCTTTATTGGATAAATCACCTTTGAGCTTTCTATTTAGAAAGTTTGCACAAACCGTAGATATCCTCCCATTATTAAAGTACTCATCGTATACTGATTGTTTCCAACTTTCATACCCATCAAATTCAGAGAAGTATTCTTTCACTTTCTTCACATCACCGCCAAGCTGACGAACAGAACTCATGATGTTCTCCATGGACATACCATAGGTATATGATAGGAACATCACTTTCGTTTTTTTCCTATATTCTGGAGTTCCAAAAACCACCTCAGAAAGATTCTTGTATGCATCCATATTTTCATAGATATATTTCATTTTAGTGTCGCCAGAGAGAGCGGCCATGATACCAACCTCAAACTGGTCATAATCAACATAATTAAGCGACAATCCTTCGTCTGCTATAAATATATTCCTATATCGCTTCGAGATATTTTGTATGCTTGGTGATTTATGATAAATACGAGCGGTAGATGTCCAATGTGATTCAACTATTGGGCAAATTCGAGACTTAGATGATGAAATGCTATTAAAAACTCGATGGCTCTTATTCACCTTTTGAAGACTTCTGAGATCATCAGTATAACCATCTTTTGATGGCAGAAAATCAATCAAATAATCTAGAGCATAGCTTTCAACGTCGTAACCTAGATCATAAAGCTTCTCTAAAACATCTTTTTTGTGAGGTATTTCGTATAACACATCGTGTTTTTCAGCAAACGCCTTTAACTCTTGGTAAAAATCTATCTTAAGCTGATCTTTGTGCTCTCTAATAATATCCTGAGAAACTCTTATTCCTTTACAAGCAGCAGTGACAAGCACATTGTATAGAGGCAATTCGACTGAAAAGAATCTTTCTGATTCTCCCATCTCATAAGCTTTATCAAATAAGGTATCAGCATACTCTGCAAGCTTATGCGAAAATAGCATATAAACATTTTCGTCAATATCTGAACGACGGTAGTAAATTTTTACATACTCTTCAAAATCACTTGCATCTTTGTATAGTGGCTTAACCGTTTGTGAAATATCCCAAGGCTGATTGTCGCCTTTGATAGACTTTACGCCAGCAACAATTTTAGACAATAGAACCACATCAATAACTTTCTTGGGAAGCTGACTATGTTTCTTATATAGTGAATTCGAAATTAACCAGAAATCATGGGTGACAACGAAACAATCAAGATTTGTTACAGTAAAAGAATCAACCTCAAAAAAAGCGCCATCTTTATACAAAAAATAACGATCATTGCCTTTTTCTGCAAAGTCCTTCTGATATACGAGATATGCATACTGTCCTTTACTCATATGGCGATATCTCATCGTATATTTCGGTAATCACGGTTGTATTGAAATTTTTCAAATACACCGTCTTATTCTTAAAGTGCTTATTTTGCTTCATACGAGTTACTGTGCCTTTCAGGCGGTATCCTACTTTTCCAAACAATGGCCGCAGTTTTTTTGCAGGCGTATTCTGCAAGGCAATTAAGAAATAACGCTGATGTTGATAAGGCCACTTTTCTTCAAAATCACCGATAAATGCCTCTACCTCAGATTCTTTACCTATGGAGGCAAAATAGATGAAGCATGCTGGTACTTCGGGGTTATAAACATTTGTTGATATAAGTTTCTTACAGTGATCGACAAGAGGCTGGTACTCATATTTCTTATACGCCATAAGTAGTAGCAGGTGATAATTTTGCCATCCGTGAATAGCAACCATTCTATTTGCGATAAAATCACCTATGCTTTGAAGCTGTAAATCAGAAAGCACTAAATCCATCAACAATTTACAAAACTGATCTGAAGAAACTGGTTGTCGACCTAACTCCGCAATTAGTACATCTGCGATCTCATTTGCCAATACTGATTTAGAATCAAATAGATTGCTAGAAATTAGAGTTTTAAAGCGGTTAATGCAATATCTAAAAGGACGACTCTGAGTCTCCTCTTCTTCAATTTGCTTTTTAAGGAATTCAAAAAGAATGGGGATTGACCGAGCAATAACTTTTTTACTTTTTGATCGCCACATACTATCGATCAACATCATTGTGTCATCAGAGCTAGGGAAGAATTCCTTAATAGTTTCGCTATCACGATTAAGAATGATTGTTTTCTTCGAGTTAATATTTAAACCCAACAGCCTAAGCTCAAAGATCAAGTCATTCAGTGCTCTTTTTGCTTCATACTCATCTGAGCATATGACCCTAATATCATCTACATAGCGAAAATAGTCATACCCCTTAGCGACCATTTTTTTATCAACTACATCAAGAACTATGTTTGCTATAAATGCTGAGGCATCACGATTTTGAGGTAATCCATGGTGGCCATTGAAGCACCATTTTTCAAGAAGCACTCTCAATGTACTCACGGCGCTTCTTATTGTATTCTTCTCACTTCCCGTAGCTTCAATTTTCGAAATCATTCCGATAAATGCATTTTCAATAACATCAATTGAAATTTGCTCGAAATAATTCAGAAGATCGGTAATTAGCAATGATTTGTTATCTACAAATGCTAACTGGCTGATATTCTCAAAAGTGTTCCACAATTCGATGCGATGCTTAAACAAGTATCGCTTATTACCATTTTTATTGTACCGATGACTGAAAACCCTGTTTGAAAGTAGAGGGTCAAAAAATGGAATAAGATAAGTACAGATAGCCTGATAAAGAAAGCGATCATAAAAATCTATCTCTAAGGTGTACCTGAGGCCAAGCGCACGTTTAGGAACATCATAAGTGGCTTTATATCCTGTCTTATACACCCCATGGTTTCTTTCAAGGTTCTCAGAAAGAATTTTCTTCAAGCTTTTTCCATTTGACAATAGGTCTTCATATCTAACAGCATCGTAAAACCAATCGTCCTTCATATCTTGTCGGAGATGTTTTAGCGTCGCTGTTACGTCAATTGGAAAGGCTAGTAAATCTTCACTCATCCTAAGTTCTATCCATATCTCGTTATTTAAAATACATATGATCTAGCTTATCTCTTAACAGGCATTAAGTCTGCTTTGGGTCGAACCCTGACCATAACAACCTTGTTCGGAACGGAAGAAAAAATCAACTCTTAGTTCATCTTATCCCAAGCCGAACAACCGCTACTACGTTTGCAATCCCAACCGTTTAAACCCACGGGTTAGGGTGTCATGAGATACGCTGAGCTGCCCTGCCACGTGTGAGATTGGCGCTTCTTCCTCTACTACCTTTTTATGTGCTGCGTGTATGCGGTCATCCGTTAAGGCGTAGGGGCGGCCCATATGCTGGCCCCGACGTTTGGCGGCGGCCATTTTTTCTTTTGTGCGGCGGGAAATTATAGCCCGTTCGTACTCCGCCCACGAAGCCGTATCAATGAACCATTTTCTGCCTTCCGGCGTGGTGGTGTCGATTTGTTGAGTGAGTGACTTAAACTCAATACCCGCCTTGAGTAGATCATCCAGAAATAATATGGCCTCAATGGTTGAGCGGAAGGCGCGGTCAATGGCCCAGACCATGAAGATATCGCCCGATTGAAGATATTGGTGGGCCTCTTCAAGACCGGGTCTGTTTTTGGCAACCGCCGAAATGCCTTCATCCATAAAAATCTTCTCACATCCTGCTTCATTCAGGGCATCAACTTGCTGATAAACACTTTGCTCATCAGTAGACACACGAGCGTACCCAATCTTCATGGGATTTCGTTTTGGCATAACGGTTAATTCTCTTTTGAGGGGTTACAAAATAAAAAAAGCCCCCTCCGCAAAAGGGAACCCTTATGCGTACCCGTTTTTCAACGAGCTTTCAAAGAGATTCACCCCTACAACCATCATTTTACCGTGCATTCTTGGCTATTTTGCCCTTTTTTGAGGGTTATGACAATATCCGCGTAAGGGTTCCCTTTTCCTTATAGCCAATTGATTATTAATGGTTTATTTGGAATGCCAAATATGAAGAACTTACGTAGACAAAGCCTCTTCACTCTTCTTTGCTGCACCTTGTTGGTTGGATCATTTGCAGTATCTACGGCCCACGCTAGTGAACTGCCAACCTCACTTCCAACAGAAAATCAGAAACATCTCAGCCGCAAAGAGGCTTACCGTGCATCTACAGGCCAGATTGTTCTGCACTACGGGCAGGGCATAAAACGCGTTAATAACATCAAAGATGTTTTGCTTGAACGGGGCTACCCGACTATCGCTTACCCCGGTGGGCCACAAGGCCTGATCGAACTATTTGTGCACGTGGCATTGTTGGCAAATATAATCAGGATAGCGTTGATGATGGAGAGTTAGGAGGCCATGCGATCACGTTTTACGAAGAGCGCATCGGTTCTGGCACGTAACTAAATTTGCACCTATTCATATAGAACAAGCGGGGTGGATACTTAGCTCCTCTTGGTACAATATGTAGTGGTGGAACAATTTTATGATGAATCCAAAATTATTGGGACATTGGTCGCTGGTGTTAGTTACCCTCGATTGTATCGGGAGTTTGTG
>JAKITT010000153.1 GCA_021647945.1 Candidatus Polarisedimenticolaceae bacterium | reverse complement strand
TATCGACTTGGCGGACGCAGGGCGTCAGTGCTGCTGTGGCTATGGGCCTTGCGTTCAAAGGACTCCTGCCTGAATTTTGCACGTGCGCGGTGAGCACGGAGTTCACTGACGCTGAGTAGTTACGATTTTTCGAAGAATCCACACTTAAAGTGTCATTATGACTCTTTAGTTGTTCATTGAGGGAGCAAGAGGTTTAGCGCCTAATGATTCTTTAGATCGGTTAGTCGATCCAGTCGATCAGATGGTGCTCCCAATCATCCGCTTCGCTCTCCACTACCACCCGACCACGAATTGAGTTGCCCGAACTCTCTACACTATCGGCATCACCTGACACCAGTGGATGCCATTCAGGCAGATCTTGCCCTTCGGCCAGTAAGCGGTAGGCACAGGTGGAGGGTAGGTAATAGGGGGCGAGCAGATCATCCAGTGCCAGGGTGACACAGTTTGGCACTAATACAGAGCGTTCTTGATAGCGGGTACAGCGGCTGCACGACAGGTTAAGTAGATCGCAGACTACATTTGTGAAGTAGACCTCACCGGTATCCTCATCTTCTAGTTTCTGGAGGCAGCACTTTCCGCAGCCATCGCAGAGTGATTCCCACTCTTTACGGCTCAGTTGTGAAAGTGGCCTCTCTTTCCAGAATGGGGGCGCCATTAAAAATTCGTCTCGATGTAGAGGGCATTGTAGTTAGAACCCCCATCGCTGACGCCACCATAATAACCTTGTACACCTGAGCGGTGTTTGATCATGTAGCCAAAATAGGTCTCTTTGAGGGAGGGGTAGCCGGTGAGCCGACCAAGGTCGATATCAAAGGTGATCTCCATGTAGTTGAGCAGTTTTGAGACGTTATCGCCCTCCTCTTCGGCCTCCAATTTTTCAACATAGGGGGAGCGTCCGGCGTATGAGACCCCCTCGGCAATTCCAAACCGTAGTTGGTTTTCAAATGCGTTCAGCTTTACGTAGAACTTCACATAGAGTGTGCCTTCAAAAAAGTTGGCTTGATGACCATTTTCATCAAAATAGTTAAGCCCCCCTTTGACATAGATATCTATCGGCCACTCAAAAATGTCTTCAGCCAACCTGTAACCCCCTTCAACACCATAGATGTGTGTCTTTAATGAGCTAGTGTTTAATCCGCTGAAGTAGTAGAGCTCATCAAAATCACTGGCTGAGGCAGAGCCCACCGCCGCGCGAATGCTCCAATCATTTTCAGCAGATGCGGTGGTGGCAAGCAGGAGAAGAAGGGTAAAAAGGGCTGTTTTCATCGGTCTTAATATGGGTCGTGGTGATGTGGAAAAGCGTGGAATAGTACCATGTTGGCTGCATGGGTGAAGTTGCTGTCGATTGAAGTGTGAGTGTCTCAGCAGGTATGGTAGCTGTTTCCAATGCTGTAGAGGTGACTGAGATGGATGATGCGAAATTCCAGGCTATCATTGATACGCCGTTCACACGGCTCGGTATCAAATGCCAGGCTGGCAAACTCAGCGCTATCGATTTTGTCAGTCGGACAACACCGCTCAAACGGCCTGAGAGCGATGAGGTGGTGGAGGTAGTCTGCCAACTGGAACGCTATTTCGACAGCCCCAAGTGGCAGTTTGATCTGCCGCTTGTATTAGAGGGAACCCCTTTCCAACGATCAGTCTGGCATGCGATGCAGCAGATACCGGCGGGTGAGACGCGCAGCTACGGTCAAATTGCAGCATTGCTGAAGAGCAGCCCTCGTGCGGTGGGCAACGCCTGTCGGGCAAACCCTTGTCCTGTTGTTGTGCCTTGTCACCGTATTATTGCCGCGCACGGTTTGGGTGGTTTTGCGGGTCAGCGCGATGGGGATAAATTGGCCATCAAACGCGGCCTGCTCACCTATGAAGGGGCCTTGTGAAAGAGAGTCGTGACATAGTGCTGATTGAGCGTTTCACCGATGCATTGTGGATGGAGCGCGGCCTGAGCCAAAACACCTTGAGCGCCTATCGGTCCGATATGAACAAGTTTGGACTCTGGTTAGAGGGCGAGCGTAAATGTCAGCTACTCACCGCTCAGCGGCCTGATCTACTCAGCTATCTGGCACATCTGGCGACGGCATCACACAAACCACGTTCAACGGCTCGACTCCTCTCCTGCATGCGGCAGTTTTATCAGCACGCCCTGCGTGAAGGACTGATTGAGACAGACCCTACGCTACTGATTGAAGCACCCAAATTGCAGCGTGCATTGCCAAAATCGCTAACCGAGGCGGAGGTCGAGATGTTGATCAACGCGCCAGACCCCGATACCCCAGAGGGGTTGCGTGACCGCGCCATGTTGGAGCTTCTCTACGCCACGGGTCTGCGGGTGACAGAGTTGATTAGCTTGCGTCCCGGCCAGATGAGCCTGACCCAAGGGGTGGTGCGGGTGGTAGGAAAAGGGGGCAAGGAGCGTTTGGTGCCGCTGGGTGAAGAGGCGCTTGATTGGCTACAGCGGTTTATTGATGAGGGGCGTCAGCAGCTGCTAGGCGAGCAGATGTGTGAAGCGATTTTCCCCACCCGGCGTGGTAGTGGCATGACGCGCCAGGCCTTCTGGTACCGGATTAAAAAATATGCCGACCAGACCGGCATTGACAAACACCTCTCGCCACATACCCTGCGCCACGCCTTCGCTACCCACCTGCTCAACCATGGTGCCGATCTGCGTGTGGTGCAGATGTTGTTGGGTCATAGTGACCTCTCCACCACGCAGATCTACACCCATGTGGCCCGTGAACGTCTAAAGAGCCTGCATGCCAAACACCACCCTAGAGGCTGACAATATTTCACCACAGAGAGCAATACTAATACTCTGAGGCCTCTGTGCTCTCTGTGGTGAATAGCATTAACCCGTAATGTGGGCTGGTGAGATGGGTAACTACAGCGCTAGTTATTTCTCACCCCATGGGTAAAATAGAGCGCTATTTATTAACCAAACTTGAGATCAAAAATGCCCTCATTCGATATTGTTTCTGAAGTGGATATCCAGGAAGTGCGTAATGCGGTGGATCAGGCCAATCGTGAGATAGGCACCCGTTTTGACTTTAAAGGGGTCGATGCGATTTTTGAGCAAAATGATGCCGAGATCACACTGCGTTCCCCGCAGGAGTTCCATCTGAAACAGATGATGGATATTTTGCGGCAAAAACTTGTCAAACGAAAAGTTGATATCAGCAGTATGGATATCAAAGAGCCGGAACAGAACTTGAGTGCCGCCCGTCAGCGGGTGGTGATTATGCAGGGTGTCGAGAGCGACATCGCTAGAAAGATCATTAAGAAGATCAAGTCGTCAAAGGTGAGAGTTCAGACGCAGATCCAGGGTGATCAGGTTCGAGTGAATGGCAAAAAGCGAGATGATCTACAGCAGGTTATCGCACTACTTCGGGAAGATGATTACGGCCTTCCCCTCCAATATGTAAATTTTCGGGATTAGTTTTATGAGACATTTTTTTCTGGTTGCTGTTGCAATGCTATTCACCGCCCCGGCTTATGCGGATGACGCCGCAAAGGTGCGTGAGGCGATGGCCCAATTGGCCCCCGGTGCAGAGATCAGCAGTATAAAGCCATCGGTGGTTGATGGTTTCTATGAGGTGTTGATCGACATGCAGGTGGTCTATGTCTCAAGCGATGGTAAATATCTGATGCAGGGACGTTTGATCGATATTAAGGCGGGTATCGACCTTTCAGAGCCGACCATTGCGGCGGCTAAAGCGGGCATCATCAACAAAATCGAAGATAAAGATACCATCATCTTCGCCCCGGAAAATTACCAAGATACGATCACCGTATTTACCGATATCGATTGCCCCTACTGTGTCAAATTCCATAGAGAGATGGATCAGTACATGGCGGCGGGAATTCGTGTGCGATACCTCTTTTTTCCTCGGGCAGGCATTGGCAGTGGCTCACATAAAAAGGCCCTGGCTGTCTGGTGTGCGGATGACCAACAGGCTGCGATGACACTCTCCAAGGCGGGTAAACCTGTGTCAGATAAGCGTTGCGACAACCCCATCGATAGCCATATGAGTTTGGTGAGTAAACTTGGTGTTAGAGGCACCCCGGCGGTCTATACTGAAACAGGTGACCAGCTGGGTGGTTACCTGCCTGCTGCGCAAGTGGCCGCACGTCTAAAAGCACTGAAATGATCGGATAAGATGGGATAGAGTTTGCTGACACAACAACTTGAAGTAGTCTCTATCACCGACAAGGGGCTGCTGCGTAAGATTAACGAAGATGCTGTGCGTACTGTCCCAGAGGTGGGGTTGTTGGTCTTGGCCGATGGCATGGGCGGCTACAACGCGGGTGAGGTGGCGAGCCGCTTGGCGGTTGATCTCGTGGTTGAACAGCTGACGCCTATTTTAAAGGATGCAAAAACCGGCGTTGGTTTGCGTCGTAAAGCCAAGCAGGCCGTCATCCAGGCGAACGATGCTATCTTCCATGGTGGCCGACAGATGGATAGTCTGGAGGGGATGGGCACCACGCTGGTTATTGTGATTCTAGGGAATGGTTTTCTGTTCCATGCACACATCGGTGATTCGCGCCTCTACCGCTATCGGGCAGGGGAGTTGCTGCAGATCACCCAAGACCACACCATGCTCCAGGATATGGTCAATCTGGGTATCTTCTTGTCAGCGGAGGAGGCGGCAGAGGCTGGTGTCCCTGGAAATATCCTAACGAGGGCATTGGGTACCTCCTTGAGCGAGCCAGAGCTGAGTACCAAGCTGACGGCACGTGAGGAGGGGGATATCTATCTTCTCTGTTCAGATGGCCTGAGTGATATGGTGTCAGATGAGATGATATGCAGCCAAATCAGAGTGGGCGGCAAGGATCTTGATATGACCGCCAAACGTTTGGTAGCGCTCGCCTGCCAAGCGGGAGGGCGAGACAACATCTCTGTCATTCTTGCCCGAACGCTGGTAAGCGTCTAGCGAATTACATCTTCCTCAGTCATTTTAAAGCCGCCATGATGATCCCCGCCCGCCATCATCAGCAACATTGAAAGGGGATATCATGAAATCAAGCGGTTCGAAAAGAGAGCTCAAT
>JAKITT010000030.1 GCA_021647945.1 Candidatus Polarisedimenticolaceae bacterium | reverse complement strand
GCCAGAGTGTCGGAAGAGGAGGATGGTTTTCATATGCGCCTCAGTGATGATGCGGGTAAAGATCAGACCTACTTCCTCTATATGTTGGGGCAGAGAGCACTGTCACGCACCCTCTTCCCACTGGGTGATCTGACGAAGGATGAGGTACGTGAAATTGCCACACAACAGCAGTTTCCAAACCACAAGAAAAAGGATAGCACCGGCATCTGTTTTATTGGCGAACGAAAATTTCGTGACTTTTTAAGCCGCTATCTGCCTGCCAATCCTGGCAACATTGAGACGGTTGATGGCCAACATCTTGGCGAACACCAAGGGTTGATGTACTACACCCTTGGCCAACGACAAGGCCTTGGCATTGGTGGCACGAAAGGTAGCAAAGAGAAACCCTGGTTTGTCGCCAGAAAAGAGCTACGCCGCAATCGCCTCATCGTGGTGCAGGGACACGACCACCCCATGCTACTCAGCGAAGAGCTCAACTGCTCTCAACTGCACTGGGTTTCAGCCCAGCCACCCCATCTGCCACTAAGCTGCCACTGTCGTATTCGGCACCGCCAAATGCTGCAAGCCTGCACTATTGAAACAGCAGATGATGGCCTCTATCACATCACCTTTTCACAATCACAACGCGCCGTTACACCTGGTCAATCAATCGTCTTCTATCTCAATGACGACTGCCTGGGTGGCGGCATCATCGAAGCAAATTAATTAATGTCACATACCGAACGCGATCAAGCACTGGCCCTGGCTGGTATCTATCAAGCCGCCTATCTCACACAGAAAATAGGCCAATCTGGAGTGATGGACACCTCCGCCTTTGAACCCAGCATCAAGAGTCTGATCATGACCGATGCAGAGAGTACCGAAGCAATTTATGGCGGCACGAGTGGTGTCTCAACGGGGCTCAACATTCTCTATAAACAACTACAGGGAGGTGATAGTCGTGATCTTGAACTCACCCGCTATGTGATTGCACTGCTCGCGCTGGAGCGCAAACTCAACAGAGATCCCAAGATGTTGCAAACAATTGCCAGTGGGCTGGAGACCACCAAAGCACGGCTGGAACATTTCCACCTACTGCACAGCAATATTCTCTCACAGCTGGCGGATATCTATGCCAACACCATCAGCACCCTGTCACCTCGCATTATGGTTCAGGGTGAAACAATGCATCTGCAAAATCCAGACAATATCAGTAGGATACGTGCACTCTTATTGGCAGGCATTCGTTCAGCCATGTTGTGGCGACAGGTGGGTGGTAAAAAACGTAAGGTGATCTTCGGTCGGAA
This sequence comes from Candidatus Polarisedimenticolaceae bacterium, assembly GCA_021647945.1. Lineage (GTDB taxonomy): Bacteria > Pseudomonadota > Gammaproteobacteria > Chromatiales > Chromatiaceae > JAKITT01. Next base: position 30,263 of record JAKITT010000030.1, on the reverse strand, counting down.
AAAGCTCATGGCCGCAGTAAAAACACTGCTAGATGAGAGCGCCACAGGAAGCAATCGACTACACTAAAAACAGCTGTATGCCCTCTTATGGCGTTGAGATAGATTGATACCAGGACCAGATAAAGCGATGTCTAATCCAAGCAAAAAAGTGATCAACACCATCTGCCCCTACTGTGGAGTGGGCTGTGGAATAGGCCTTCAGGTCAGCGATGGAACCGTCACTGGCGTTGAACCACTGCCACAGCACCCGGTCAGCCAAGGCATGCTCTGCGTAAAAGGGTGGAGCAGCGCCTTTGCACTCGATCCCTATGACCGCATCAAAACCCCACTTATCAAAGAGAATGGCCACTTCCGCCCTGCTAGCTGGAGTGAGGCCTACCAACTCATTGTTGATAGTTTCCAAGCGATCAAACAAGAGCATGGCCCCAACGCCCTTGGCCTAATTGCTTGCGCCCGAGCCACTAATGAAGATTGTTATGCGGCACAAAAATTTGCCCGCACCGTGCTTGGCACACACAATATCGACCACTGTGCCCGTATTTGTCACAGCCCATCGGTCGCCGGACTGCGGCAGACACTCGGCTCAGGTGCAATGACCAACTCGATTGACGATATTGAGAAGGCCGATCTGCTAGTCATCTTTGGCTGCGACCCGACGGAGAACCACTCAGTGCTGGGTGGCCGGATGATCCAGGCCCAACAGGCGGGAACCAAACTGCTGGTGGTCGATCCCCGCAAAACACGTCTGGCCAAACTGGCAGACCTGCACTTGCAACTCAATCTCGGCACCAACATTGCACTCATCAATGGATTAATTAACATCATCTTCAGCAACGGTTGGGAGGATAAAACCTTCATAGAGGAGCGATGTGAAAATATCGATGCACTACGAAAAAAGGTCGCAGGCTATCCACCTAAACGAGTCGCTGAGATCACCGGCGTGCCTGTCGATCAGCTGCATGCAGCGGCCAAAATGTACAGCCAATCCGAGCGCACCTTTCTCGCCTACGGCATGGGCATCACCCAATATACCAGCGGCACCAATAACGTCATTGCCATCTCTAATCTCACATTGGTCACCGGCCAGATCGGCAGAGAGGGGACCGGCATCAACCCCCTGCGTGGACAGAATAATGTGCAGGGCGCCTGCGACATGGGGGCACTTCCCAACGTTTTCCCAGGTTATCAGGAGGCGCTTGACGCCACTAGCCAGGAGAAATTTGGCACCGCCTGGAAGTGTGAAATTCCACAACAGAAGGGACTTACCTCACTCGGCATGACCAGTGAGGCGCTCAATGGCCGATTCCAAGGCATGATCATCATGGGTGAAGACCCAGTGGTGACCGACCCCGATCAAAACCATGTACTGCGCGCCCTAGAGGCGCTCGATATGCTGGTAGTGGTCGAACTGGTGATGACAGAAACAGCAAAAGTGGCAGATGTTATCTTGCCTGCCGCCGCCTTTGCCGAGAAAGATGGCACCTTCACCAACTGTGAGCGCCGGGTGCAGCGGGTACGTGCAGCCATCCCACCACCGGGTGATGCAAAAACAGATTGGCAAATTCTCGGCGAGCTGGCCAAGCTGCTTGGATATGACGGCATGCAGTGGCCCAATGCAGAGGCTGTCTTTGATGAACTGGCCCAGCTTACCCCTCTCTATCAAGGGATGAGTTACGACAAATTAGAGTTGGATAATGGTCTACAGTGGCCCTGTAACGACGCCACACCTGATGGGACTAAACTCCTCCACAGCGGCCAATTTAGCCGTGGCAAGGGCCGACTAATCCCCGTTGACCACACCGATCCTGCTGAGATGCCAGACAGTGACTATCCACTCTACCTAACCACCACCCGACTGCACTATCACTACGGCTGTGGTTCAATGACCCGCAAATCCCCCCTGCTGGAGCGTGAAACCCCCAGCGGGGTACTTTTCATCCACCCTGATGACGCTAGAAAACTCAGCATTCAAGCAGGCACACTACTGCGCATCTCATCCCGAAGAGGTGAAGTTGAGACCCGAGCAGTCGTGACCGATGATCTACCACCCGGCACCGTTGCCATGCCCTACCATTTCAAAGAGGCCCCCTCCAACCTACTGACCAATACAGCACAAGATCCCGTCACCAAAATGCCGGAGTTGAAGGCGTGTGCCGTCAAAATAGAGGTGGTGACAGAGCAATGAAAAGCTATCTACTCGACAGCCTAGAGAACCTATTTCAACATCTGGCAGTGAGCCATAAGATGTTTGAACCACAAAGCATACCGGGGTCAGAGGATCTACATTGGCTGCCATCTCCCAAAGGCCCCACCAGCCGATATGGCACATCCAAACAGGTGCTACCACTGGCACCCGCCAAAGGTTTTCTCTTCCCAGAGCGAGAGCTATTGTTCCGCTTTGATGGCCAAACATTCATTGAAACCCTACCCGAGGTGGCGCCACAGGTACTCTTTGGACTACAGAGCTGCGATCTCTGTGCCATCGCCTATCAAGATCAATTTTTCAGACAAGATAGCTACTACCTGGCACGCCGCAAAGCAACCATTTTGGTGGGGTTTGACTGCCTGACACCTTGTGATGGTGGTTTCTGTAGCACCGTTGATGCCGGCCCATTTGTACGTGATGGCAGCGCTGATTTGATCCTACACCCAAAGGGAAATGAGTGGCTGCTGATCCCAGCATCTGAGCAGGGTCTCAACGCTATTCAAACATTAAACCTGCCCCCTGCCCCTGCTGAGTGGAGAGCAGAGCGTGAACAGCAACAGGCAGAAGTGGCCAAGATGTTCCCCACAGACAGTCACATCAGAACGGGCATTGAGAGGATCAACCAAGCCACCATCAGCGCGGAGCAGTGGCAGCGTCTCGGGCTACAATGTCTCACCTGCTCCGGCTGCACCAGCCTCTGTCCAACCTGCTCCTGCTTCACCACCTTCGATACAAAAACAGAGGGAGAGAGCAACACATTTGTGCGTGAACGCTGCTGGGACTCCTGCCTCTATGAGGCCTTCCAGCGCGAGACCAGTGGCCACAACCCCAGCAAAGAGGCCGGCGAACGCCTGCAACGCTACTGGTTCCATAAATTCTCCGACCACTACGTAGATGAGTTTGGTCGCTACGGCTGTATCGGGTGTGGTCGTTGTGAAGAGACCTGCCCAGGCGGCATCGGTGTTCACAGCATCATGCGGAGGCTTGAGAAAGAATCATGAATCTATCAATGACACCGCAACCCATCCATCTAGTTGACCAGTATGATGATGGCGACCACTCTCGCCACTACACCTTTCAGCTGGCACAGCCAACGTCTGAACAGATCCAACCCGGCCAGTTCTTCACCCTCACCCTCGCAGGTTTTGGCGAAGCGGCATTCACCTATTTGACAGCCCCTGATGAACAGGGCCGCTTCCAGGCACTCATCCGTCGTGCAGGCGTACTGACCAGCCAACTGTTCAAGACCGAAACCGGCACGCTGCTGGGCTATCGCGGCCCATTTGGTTCAGGTCTCTGGCCCATTGAAGAGATCAAAGAGAAACGTGTTCTATTGATCGCGGGCGGTATTGGGTTACCTCCCCTGGCAACCGCCATAGAGGCACTATTGGCCAACGGTAGCGATGTTGGCTTAATCTACGGCAGTCGTGACTACGCAGGCCAAGTTCTCAAACAGGAGCGTGAGCGCTGGCAGCAGCAGATGCCGATGATTGAGACCTTCGATCAGGCAGTTGGCGATCAACTCAGCGGAACACCGCTCGATCACCTTGATGCTATCAACCAGCAGTTGGGTGGCGAAGTGGAAGCGGTTTTAACCTGTGGGCCAGAGGTGATGATGCAAGCTGTAGGTAGAAGCTTTACTGACAGGTGGCAATCAACTGATAATATTTGGTTGGCGCTTGAACGGCGCATGCATTGTGGCATCGGCCTATGTGGCCACTGCTACCTTGGAAGTAGCTACGTTTGCACCGATGGGCCGGTCTACCGATGGAGAGAGTTTCTCAAACAGCAAAAAGTAATGTGAGGAGAGGCATCGAACTCATAGTAGATCTACCACTGAGTTCGACGCTGCCACCACCTACTCTATCTAGGAGAGGGAGCCATCAGAAGCTTCCAGCTCTTTATCTCGCTCAATCAATGCGTAGGCCGAGTGGTTATGAATTGATTCAAAGTTCTCTGACTCAATGATATAGGCACTGATACGCGGCTCATTATTTAACCGCACCGCCACATCCCGCACCATATCTTCAACAAACTTTGGATTATCATAAGCGTGTTCGGTGACATACTTCTCGTCAGGCCGCTTTAGCAAACTAAAGAGTTCACAGGAGGCCTCTTTTTCCACCAGATCAATGAGCTCTTCGATCCAAATAAAACCATTCGTCCGCGCCTGAATGGTCACGTGTGAGCGTTGATTATGCGCCCCACGCTCAGCAATTTTTTTCGAGCAGGGGCAGAGACTGGTCACCGGCACCACCACCTTGATCTGCATGGATGGTTTATCCGCATGGATCTCACCAATCAATGTCACATCATAATCAAGCAGACTCTGCACCCCGGAGACTGGCGCGGTCTTATTGATAAAATAGGGGAAATTCATCTCAATGTGACCTGAATCTGCCTCAAGCAGTTGCGCCATTTCAGCCAACATATCCTGAAATGAGCTAACGCTAATCACTCGCTCGTGACTATTTAGAATTTCGACGAAACGGGACATATGTGTCCCTTTGAAGTTATGCGGAAGATTGACGTACATATTGAATGTCGCCACAGTATTTTGCTCGCCATCGCTTCGATCTTTCACCCGCACCGGGTGACGAATATCTTTGATACCCACTTTATTGATAGCGATGTGGCGTGTATCGGCACTGTTTTGAACATCAGCAATTGAGGATGAACTGCTGTTATCTGATGTACCCATGGGCAAAAGATCCTTAGGGGAAACTGGTCACATATAGAACAGGGGATTATCCCAATGTCATTCAGACAGAGCAAGCTTAGAAGTAATAAACCCTACAGATTCCAATTCATAAGTTTCAAATGGAGTGAACAGCTGCAAATATGCCGCCATTGCTCTTAAAACTTGAGGAGAATGGGATCTACCGTCTAATGCACAACCATATGGTAGGATTTTTATTCCTAGATTCAAAATAATCATTAAATTTTTCATCAACATCTGCCGACCTAACAAGCAACTATACAAAATAGAGTTGATGAAAATGGAGCATTTATGGAATTGTTAAAATGGACTCGCGGCTTAAACATTGGTGTTGCCGTTATTGACGAGCAACATCAATACATTACTGAATGCATCAACCGTCTACATAAAGCCATCGAAGATGAAAACAGAGGTGCTATTGATGCCTCATTTGATGAGATCATTGATTACACCGTGACTCATTTTGGCTTTGAAGAGAACCTGCAAGCACAGGCAGGCTATGAGTTTTGCACGGCCCACCGGCGCGCACATATGCTGTTTGTCAAAAGGGTGGGGGTATTCAAACAGCAGTTTGATGCCAGCAAAGATGAAGAGAGCATCGAGATAGGCCAAGAGGTTCTGCAGATGCTACGAAGATGGATCATCAACCACATTCAACAAGAGGAGGACTACTCCGACTTTGTACTGATGCGAATGAACGAGCGTACCGTTGGCAAGCCTAAAGGTTGGATGTCACGACTCTTTAACTAAGGTCTATTAAGTGACTTAGAGCACCTTAATCACACTCAGCTTTGCGCCATTACCACTTTTTAGCGCGGGTTTGAGAGGCTAATCACCGACCAACCATTGAGCACTGCCTCTTTACGCAACTGCTCATCCGGATCAACCGCCACGGGGTTATCCACCAACCGTAGTAACGGCAGATCGTTGTGTGAATCGCTATAAAACCAACTCCCCTTTAGACCTGCTCCATTCGATGCCAACCAACTATTCAAGCGTGACACCTTGCCTTCACGGTAACAGGGCAGACCACTCACACCACCGGTAAAGTGACCATCAACCCTCTCTGGTTCTGTAGCCAGAAGATTCTCAACACCAAGACGCTCAGCAATAGGCCCAGTAATAAAGGAGTTCGTTGCAGTGATGATGACCAGAAGATCACCTGCCTGACGATGTTTCTGCAACAGATCACGCGATGCCTGAGGGATAATAGGGTCAATCATCTGGGTTAAAAATGTTTCACGCCATGCCTGTAGCTGAGCTAGCTTATTCTCATGCAACGGGCGCAGGGAGAAGGAGAGAAACTCATAAATATCAAGCTTGCCCTCTTGGTATTCTCGATAGAAACGGTCATTTTCACGTTGGTAATAAACCTCATCAACCGCCCCCTGTTTGACCAGAAAGTCTCCCCATAGATGGTCGGAGTCACCCGATATCAAAGTATTATCAAGGTCAAAGAGTACAAGCGCCATAGTTTTTGCTCTCCGGCAATATTGTCTAACGGGAAGAAAGGAAACCTCTGATTAAGTCTGGTTGTACTAAAGCATTAAGATTCGCTAAAGCTCAGCTAAAATTCAGGGTGAGATAAAACTGTTCCGATCTGTTCCGAAGTGAGCGGTAATAGTCGCCCTATTGCAGCGATCTTCGGAACAGATCGGGGCAGCTTTAGTCAGTCTAAAACAATCATGACTTATGTCAGAGTTTCCTAAGGGGAAGTATTAGGTTAATTCCAGCCTTGACAGTGTACGGGATTATGGAAGAATTGAGTATCCAGCAACCAGACATCAGGAAAGGCATTGATTGACTCCGAAGGATTCAGGCATAACGTCGGCATCATCATCAGTAACAGCCGCCGCGAGCTTTTCTGGGGGCGTCGAATTGGACAGAATGCTTGGCAGTTTCCGCAAGGGGGTATGAACGATAACGAAACCCCAGAAGAGGCGATGTTTCGTGAACTGCAAGAGGAGGTAGGGCTGTCGCCTGACCAAGTTGAGATTATCGGCTGCACCGCCGACTGGCTACACTACAAACTGCCACAAAAATATATCCGCAAACATTGCCAACCACTCTGCATCGGTCAGAAACAGATCTGGTTTCTATTAAAACTCAACTGTGCCGATAGCGCCTTTAATCTGGCCCATACTGACCAACCTGAATTTGAAGAGTGGCGCTGGATTAAATACTGGCAACCTATCCGTGAAGTGATCTATTTCAAACGCCGCGTCTATAGTCGGGCACTACGTGAGTTGGCACCTCTGCTCGGCACCAACAGCACACCCAGTGGCCCTAGAGCCAACTATCTACGGCAAAACCGACGTTAAATATAAAGCAGCCTAAGCAGTGATGGGCAACCAACACCACTCACAAAATAGTTGCAAAACGTTGCCCCTCTTTCACAACAGAGATTTTCTGGAATGCAAACATCCAACCCCCTTCATCTGTTCGGTATTCCAGTCTATTTCTGGCTAATAGTGGCACTTTTTAGTGGACTTTTTATACTCTTCCCTGAAATTGACCTCAACGTTACCGCCCTCTTCTACCGGGACGGTTTCTACCTAGAACATCATCCTTTTAATGATGCGATCTACACTTGGGCCCCAAAAATCATCAACTTTTTTGTACTGACCCTGCTTGTTGGCATACTCTATTGTCACTTCAAAAAATGTGACACCTTCTTCAATATTAGAAAGGTCGCACTGCTCTATCTGTTTACAGCGATCTTGGTTGGCCCTGGCATCGTCGTCAATTTGGTCCTTAAGGAGTTTGTTGATCGTCCACGACCCCGCCATGTTGAACAGTTTGGCGGCAGCAAATCATTTGTCCCCGCACTAATCATCTCTGACCAGTGTCAAAGCAACTGCTCATTTGTCAGTGGCCACGCGGCCGGTGGCTTTTCACTCATTGCGCTGGCGTTTCTATTTCACGGCAGGAGACGCCATCTGATCTTTGCCGCAGCGGTTGTAACAGGGGGCATTATCGGCCTAGTCAGAATGATGCAAGGCGGTCATTTTCTGAGTGATGTCATCTTCGCATTTCTTGTCACCTACCTCACAACAAAGATCATCTATTACCTCTTTTTTGAACGGGAACCCCACGTCAGAATTAGAAGCACATCCAACCAAAGTTGACTATACTCTGCTTTGATTGATAGCTAGAGGTTGTAGTATGGAAACAAATAAGCCCCCCGTTTTTCTCGATCTAAGATTGATAAAAATGCCACCTGCAGCCCTGGCTTCCATTGGCCACCGAGCCTCTGGCATATTCATTGCCTTACTTGTTCCATTTCTGCTCTATCTGCTTGAGCTCTCTCTCTCCAGCCAAGAGGGCTTTAACCAAGCCACACTCCTTATGGAGTCAACCGGAGCAAAAGCAGCGACTATTCTGGTGCTATGGGCACTCTTTCACCATCTGTTTGCAGGTATCCGTTTTCTCTTTGCTGACATCCATATCGGTGTTAACAGAGAGAGCGGCCGATTGACTGCTCTCGTTGTCATTGCTGCCGCACCTATTGCAGCCATTATCGCAGGGTTGATGATATGAGCCGTCGCGCATCAGGCTTGAAGGCTTGGTTAGTCCAACATATCACCGCCGTCTACATGCTGTTATGCACCATGATCGGCGCTATCTTTCTTATTGCACAACAACCCATCAGTTACACCGTTTGGAAAGGGTGGATGGCTCAACCTCTATTTAGCCTAAATCTGCTGCTCCTATTCATAGCACTCTTGCTGCATGCCTGGGTTGGGGTGCGTAATGTTTTAATTGACTATATCAAACCCATTTCACTTCGAATCTTTCTACTGTCACTGCTTGCCTTTGGTCTGGCTGGCAACGGGCTTTGGGTTATTGAGATCGTAATACGGGCACAAATTTCATGACAAAAATTGCCAAACGCGTATTTGATACGTTGATTCTAGGCGCGGGTGGCGCGGGGCTTCGGGCCGCACTACAACTCTCTCAAGCTGATGCGCAAGTCGCCGTTGTCTCAAAAGTGTTTCCAACACGCTCCCATACTGTCGCCGCCCAAGGCGGTGTCAATGCTGCCTTGGCCAATGTCTCTGAAGACAATTGGCACTGGCACATGTATGACACTATTAAAGGCAGTGACTATCTAGGTGATCAGGATGCCATCGAGTATATGTGCCGTGCTGCATCTAAGCTGGTCTATGAGCTGGAGCACTACGGTGTCCCCTTCTCTCGACTCGATAATGGCAAGATCTACCAACGACCCTTTGGCGGACAGAGCCAGAACTTCGGAGCCAGTCAAGCAACACGCACCTGTGCCGCCGCTGATCGCACCGGCCACGCCATTTTGCACACGCTTTACCAACAGAATATTCGCGCCAAGAGTCACTTCTTCGATGAGTATTTTGCTATTGATCTGCTGCGTGATGATGAAGGAACCTTCCTTGGCGCACTGGTGATTGATATCGCCACAGGCGAGCCACTGGTCATTGAGGCAAAAACAACCTTTATCGCCACCGGCGGCTGCGGACAACTCTTCCGCACGACCACCAACGCCCATATCAATACTGGTGATGGCATGGCCATGGCCCTAAGGGCGGGTGTACCTCTACAGGATATGGAGTTCTTTCAGTTTCACCCGACAGGCATCGCTGGAAAAGGGATGCTGATTACCGAGGGCGCGCGCGGTGAAGGGGGCTATCTACTGAATAAAGATGGCGAACGATTTATGGAGCGATATGCACCAAACGTCAAAGATCTCGCCAGCCGTGATGTGGTGAGTCGCGCCATCGCCACCGAGGTTCGCGAAGGGCGCGGCTGTGGCCCGAAAGGTGACCATGTGATGCTGCAAATTGCCCATCTCGGTGCCGATGTGGTGAAGAAACGACTGCCGGGTATTCGTGATCTCTGCCAGACTTTTTTACATATCGATCCTATCGACACCGCCATTCCGGTCTTTCCAACGGCACACTACGTCATGGGTGGCATTCCAACAGATCGCCATGGCCAAGTCGTCGCCACCTTCCATGATGGCCCTGAAGAGGTGGTATCCGGGCTCTATGCGGCAGGTGAGTGCGCATGCGTCTCTGTGCATGGTGCCAATCGACTGGGTGGCAACTCCCTACTCGATATTCTGGTCTTTGGTCGTGCAGCAGGTAATCAGATCATTAAACACCTCAAAGAGCACCGATACCATAAACCGCTGCAAGAGGATGCCATCGATAAGGCGATGCAACGCCTTGAACGCTGGGACAAAAAGGGTGAAGGGGAATCTGTCGCCACACTCAAAGCAGAGCTGAAACAGGTGATGGAGAACCACTGTAGCGTATTCAGAACAGCGGTAGTGATGCAGGAGGGGGTTGATGAGATCAAAAAGATCCGCGAGCGTCTAAAAGATGCCCGTTTGCAGGATCATAGCCGTGTCTTCAACACCAGTCGTATTGAGGCGTTAGAGCTAGAGAATCTTGTCGATATCTCAATGGCGACCATGCTGGGTGCCTTGGCTCGTGAAGAGAGTCGTGGTGCTCACTCACGCATCGACTTTCCGACACGTGATGATAAAACATGGATGAAACACAGCCTCTACCATCTTGATGGCGATAGGCTAGATTTCAAACCCGTGCGCACCAAACCGCTCACGGTTGAAACCTTCCCGCCTAAAGAGCGTGTTTACTAATGAGGCACCATAATGCGCTTTAAAATCTACCGCTATAATCCAGATACCGATACAGAGCCTTACATGCAGGAGGTCGAGCTAAAGGAGACGCACCCTGGCATGATGCTGCGTGATGCGTTACTGGCACTAAAAGAGCAAGACCCTAGCCTCAGCTTTCGCCACTCATGCGGTGAAGGCGTTTGTGGCTCTGATGGTATGAATATCAACGGAAAAAATGGCCTATCCTGCATTACACCACTAGCAGAACTGAAAGAGCCTATTGAGATTCGGCCACTACCAGGTCGCCCCGTCATCCGTGATTTAGTCGTAGATATGGGCGATTTTTTCGATCAGTATCGGGCGGTAAAACCCTACCAAATCCGTAAAGACCCACAAAAAGATGTAGAGATTCTGCAATCCCCAATTGATCGCGACAAACTTGATGGCCTCTATGAGTGCATCCTTTGTGGCTGCTGCTCTACCGCCTGCCCCTCTTTTTGGTGGAACCCCAAACGCTTTCTTGGCCCGGCGGCCCTACTGCAATCCTGGCGTTTTCTTACTGACACAAGAGATCAAGCGGAGCAGGAGCGGCTAGATGACTTGGATGGCCCTTACAAACTTTTCCGCTGCCATACCATCATGAACTGTTTGGATGTCTGTCCAAAAGGGCTCAGCCCCACCTCGGCCATCGGTAAAATTAAAGAGCTAATGCTGAAAAAGGCAATCTAATGCCAGCAAGTGAGATCAACATACAGCGCCTCCGTTGGCAGTGCCGACGGGGGCTACTTGAGCTTGATCTAATCTTTGAGGCTTTTCTTGAAAGTGGTTACGAGAGGCTCACTCAGGAGCAAAAAGAGGCATTTCAAACACTGCTCCTCAGCTCAGACCCCGATCTACAGCGTTGGATGATGGGCAAAGAAGAACCCGAGGAGCAACAGACCGCTGAACTGATAAAATTAATCAGGGAGGCGACCTGAAAAGAGACAAAGTCTAACCCGCTACTTTTTTTCCACCAGAATCAGGCGCGTGTTAGAGAGGCGGTCATGCCATGCAAGCTTTGCGGGATCGACCAAAATCCAAAAAAACCCCAGACCCATTGCCAACCATGAGAGCAGTGCCGCCAGAAGGCGTATCAACACTTGTTTCAGCACTACTCGCTCACCATCCATACTCACCAACCGTACATTCCAGCTACGCATACCAACGGTTTGACCGCCACGCAACCAAGGCCAGATAAAGTAGCCGATAATCAACAACAACAGATAGAGTCGGTAGATGATATTGTCGGATATCTGCCCCTCTCCTGTCGTCATACCTAATGGAATCACTATAATGGCAGTCGCCAAAAGCAGTACTGAGAGCAGCAGCAGCGTGTCATAAGCCATCACAGCCAGTCGCCGCCAAAAGCTAGGTGGTATATTTTGGTCTATATTTAAAGGTAAGTATTGGCTCATCCGATCTATTTTACCCTACTATCGCTACAGTGGTAGAGGGTGAGACAATCTCTAATGAAAAAAAACAGACTTATGGAAGAGTTGATGTCTTCTCAAGAATAGACAACTATGCAGATACTACGGTATCTATCTGCAGGAGCATGTAATTGATGGAACATAGATTTAATCAACGTAAAGAGATGTCACTTGACGTAATGATCAACCACCAAGGGTTGGGGCTTGTTAACGCACAATCCACCAATATTAGTATGGGTGGTATGTTTATCGACACAGGGCGCATCCGCCTTCCATCAAACTCTGCCATTAAAATCTTCTTCACTCTCGATACTGAGTGCAACAACCGAACCCATGACATATCCGCCATTGTTGTTCGCAGCACAGAGCATGGTGTTGCCATCATGTTTGATGGCATGAGCGATCACTGTAACTCCGCACTCTTTTCAACGATACATGGCGACTCAACAGCGTCTGATAGCACGGATGAACCCAACTCAAAGATATGTACATTCTGATCATCTGACAGATCATAGAGTGGGATCTACTATCCAACTATTACATCACCCCAACATTGAAAGAAGAACCTCTACTGCACAACACCATTAGAGACAAGACCTTTACACAGCCCATAATTTCCATCTAAAAACCGTCTCATCCCCCCAAGAGCACCAAGCAATCCTCATTAACTTCCAGTAGACTCAGTTTTTTAATCATTATTGCCTTGCTGGAACGAAAACTGTTTTTCGTGCATCAGGTGCAGCATGAATTACATTTGCAATATGGCTCTGAAGAAAAAACCCTCTTCATTTCGACTCGCTCGATTTATCCCCCTCCCTGTTGTATCGATAGTTATCGGTCTTCTCGCTGGATTGCTGGTCTGGGTGGTGCTTGACCGCATTCAATCTCAATCACTCAACACTATTTTTATGACCGAGTTGAAGTCTCAGCTCGAACAGCGTGCCTGGGAAAACCAGCTCAGATTTGAGCAGCGGATGGATCATCACCGCTTAGTCACGCATCTGCTAACAGAACAGTGGCGCATGCGAACCGCTAAGAACCCCCACATCTCATCAGAGGGTAAAACCAGCGAAGAGACTTATGATAAAAATCTCGCCCACTGGATGGATGAACTCCGTTGGCTAGGCCATAGGCTCTCACCCAGTTATATCGTGATTGTTGGCGATGAGGATGATATTGAACACATCTACACCTCACATGAGAGCTTCCTGAAAATATCCATTTTCAGACGCATTGTTGAAGATCTTTCAGCGTCAGATGGTTCAACACTCTACATCGCCCCCAGCGGAGAGCCATACTTAGTCGTCACTGAAGAGTTAGAAAAGGGTAACCAAGAACCCTCGGGGCGGCTCGTTCTCGTCACACCGATTGACCAGGCTTTTTTGAGTATTTCACAACGTGGCGATGATTTCTCAGGCACCATTCTGGCCGTTTTGGCCGAAGATGGTGAGACCATTCTGGCCAGTAGTGATGATATGCGTATCTTGACGGGATCTATCATCGGACAGTGGCAGGAGGACTATGTCATCACCGCAAGAAAGATTGGTGCATTAAAGGCCAATACGCCCAAACTGGAGATAGCCACATTTGTTCCTCACGTCAGTATGCTCGCCATTAGTGAGCGCATTGTTGCTTTTGAACGGCAACAACGCATCATCGGCGCCTTAGTTTTTGTCGGTATATTTACCTTGGTTATGGTTCTGCTCTCATCTTGGCTGATGCGGATACTGCGCCGCATATCAAACTTTGCCAGACGTGCGCTGGCCGTTGACCAACCTGTCTCAAAGCGCGGTAACAAACTGATTCTATTGGAAGAGTGGATCAGGGATTTTATTCTCGTGGTAAAACGAACACGTGATGAACTGCGCCGAGAACATGCTGTACGGCTACATGACATCCGAGCTATCAATAGCGCCGTTTTAACATCCACCACAGACCTCATCATCAGTACGGACCAGCATGGTCAAATCAGTGAAGTTAACCCACGGGTGGAGCAAGCCTTCGGCTATAGCGCAGAAGAGTTAACTAATAAAAATCTCGGCGAACTACTGGTGCATGAACAGGATCAAACACACTTCAAACAGCTACTTAATATCAGTTCAACAGCACCAGAAATGGTCAACACAGTATCGGGTGAAGAGATTTTGATGGTGCGCTCTGACGAGACATTCTTTCCCACAGAGGTCACCATCATCCCCGTTCAGCTCGAAGAGCGCCGGCTGCTTACCATCTCCTTTCACGACATCAGCAAACGAAAAAAGGCAGAGCAAGAGATCAAGAGCCTGGCTCGCTTTGCCAGTGAAAACCCAAGCCCTGTACTTCGTGTCAACAGCCATGGCAGCATTGTATATGCCAATGCGGCCAGCCAAGTTCTGCTCGACTTTTGGTGTAGAGATATTGGCCAAATATTGCCACTGAACTGGCACAATATGATATTGGCACCACTATCACATGGCAAAAATAGAGATATCGAACTCGTCTGCGAAGAGAAGATCTATTCACTGCAGCTGGCACCCGTACCAGAACTAGCCTATGTCAACATCTTTGGCCGTGACATCACCGATATGCGCCAAGCTGAGCAACAGAGCCGTCAGCATCAAACCGAACTGGTCCACGTCTGCCGCGTCAGTACCATGGGTGAGATGGCGACAGGTCTCGCCCACGAACTCAATCAGCCGCTCGCAGCCATCATGAACTTCTCCAACGGCTGTGTCCGCAGGATAAAAAGTGGTGCGATAGAAGAGAGCGCCCTCTCCAGCGCACTGGAGCAGATCACGCTACAGGCCGAACGTGCGGGTGAGATCATCCGGCGGTTACGTAATCTGGTGCAAAAACAACCCCCAGAGCGCAGCCGGGTTGATCTGAATGCGTTGGTTCAAGAGGTGGCCAGCTTTGTCGAATATGATTCAAGAAAGATGGGCATTGATATTAAAATCAATCTTTCCTCCTCCCCTTTGATGCTAAAAGTCGATTTTGTGCAAATCGAGCAGGTGTTACTAAACTTAGTACGAAATGCCTTGGATGCCATGCATGAGACTGCACAAAATGATCGTGAATTAATCATCACAACAAGAGCAGCAGCCAACAATTACTATGAAGTCTCTGTGCGTGATACTGGCCCAGGCATGAATGAAGAGACCATAAGTCACCTCTTTGATGCCTTCTTCTCCACTAAACAGTCCGGTATGGGTATGGGGCTACCCATTAGCAAGAGCATAATAGATGACCACAGGGGTATAATTACGGTAAAATCCGTCCCAGAAGAGGGGACTGAATTTGTAATCGCTCTACCCGACAATGACAATCAGGAACAAAACAGATGAGCAGTGAACCAACAGTATTCGTCGTCGATGATGACCAGGCCATGCGCAACTCACTCAAATGGCTTATTGAATCAGTGGCCATGCGGGTTGAAACATACTCATCCGCAAAAGATTTCATTAACAACTACTACCCTGGGCGCTCAGGTTGTCTACTGCTTGATGTGCGTATGCCAGGCATGAGTGGGCTTGAGCTTCAGCAGTATCTCAATGAACAGCAGATCCAGATTCCCATCATTATCATCACCGGTCATGGTGATGTACCGATGGCCGTCAGAGCAATGAAGGCGGGGGCCGTTGATTTCATCCAAAAACCTTTTAACGATGAATTTCTGCTCGACAGCATCCGCAATGCGATGACGCTAGATGAGAAGATGCGCAATCTACAGTCACACCGTGCTGAGATCGCACAACGTCTGGAACAGCTGACACCCCGCGAGCTGGAGGTGATGGCCATGGTCACCGACGGAAAATCAAATAAAGAGATTGCCAACTCGCTGGATGTAAGCTCTAAAACCGTCGAGGCACATCGCGCACGTGTCATGGAGAAGATGCAGGCCTCATCACTGGCTGATCTGGTACGCATGGCTATCGTAGCCAATCTTCCCAGTGAAGGTAACTGACAAAAAATATAGAGAACCTATAGCCCGGATATTTCATAAATTTGTGCAAAGACAGCTCTCGACTCCTGTCTTCACTTGTATTTGTGCATCCATGCACTTCATTGCGCAGGATATTGGTTTCACAAGGAAATTTCTGAAGAAATTTCGTATCAGTGATTACGGGTGACTGAAGAAATATTTCTTGTGGAATCAATAGACAAGCAAGAGTGTACATAATTTATGAATTATCCGGGTTAGCCTAGTTGAAGCTAGGCTATGGGAAAGAACCCGTTTAATAGCGATGACTTAACTCTCTAAATAGGTCACAGCCACATTAAACTAATCCAGATTTTAGCCAAGTTGCTAAACTACTGATTAGCGACATCAGCCCCTTTTTAATAAACAATCTAACTCATCTGCCGCTTTACTCTTTATTAACGCACTAAGGAAACTCTGAATAAGTCATGATTGTTTTAGACTGGCTAAAACAACCAAACTTAATCAGAGGTTCCCTAATGAAAACGACCATTGGCTACAGACTAAATGGCCAAAACGGAGAATAGCTCTTTTGGCTAAACGCATCGGTGAACTTCTTGTTGAACTCAATCTACTCGATGAGACATCGCTGGAGCGGGCACTGCATGCTCAAAAGGCTCACGACGAGCGACTCGGCACTATTCTAACCAAGCTTGGACTCATCTCTGATGAGGACCGTGCATTGGCCCTCTCAAAGCAGCTCGCCCTGCCGCTTATCTACGAAGATGCCTATCCTAGCAAACCGCTGTTAACCGACACCGTATCACTGCCCTTCCTGAAAGAGGCCAAGGTCGTCCCGCTAGGCGATACCGACAATGGTTTTGAGTTGGCCATGGCCGACCCACTCGACCAATACGCCATCGATGCAATGGCCCTGCTGGTTAACAAGCCAATCCTCCCTTTTGTTGCCCTGGAACGAGATATTGACTCTGCACTGGAGCGTCTCTATAGCAGTGGTGAAAGCTCATTTGATGAGATTATTGAAGATGTCGGCGGCAATCATCTCTACGATGACAATGAGGATATTGAACGTCTCAAAGATATGGCCAGCGAAGCGCCCATCATTCGTCTAGTCAACCTAATTATCTCCCGCGCTTACGAGTCAAACGCCTCAGATATCCATATCGAACCCTCTGAGAGCAGGCTACGCGTCCGATATCGCATTGATGGTGTCCTACGTGAAACGGACTCCCCACCCGCCAAACTAGCCGCAGCCATCATCTCGCGCATTAAGATCATGGCGCATTTGAATATTGCAGAGCGCCGCTTGGCACAAGATGGGCGCATTCGTCTCTCCATCCATGATCACGATGTCGACATGCGCATCTCAACCGTGCCAACAATCAACAGCGAGAGCGTGGTGATGCGCCTGTTGGAACATACCGCCATTGAGCTTGATTTCAGTGCACTCGGTTTCTCCTCGCAGATGGAAGCAAGTGTCAAAGCGGCCCTGGATAACCGCCACGGTATACTGCTTGTCACCGGGCCAACCGGTAGCGGAAAAACCACTTCACTCTACACCGCCCTGAACCATCTCAATTCGACAGAACGTAAGATCATCACCGTTGAAGACCCCGTCGAGTATCAGATTGAGGGCATCACCCAGATCCAGACCAAAACAGATATCGGCCTCACCTTCGCTACCATTTTGCGCTCTATCGTGCGACAAGATCCCGATATCATCATGATTGGTGAAATGCGTGACCTAGAGACCGCTGAGATCGCCATTCAATCAGCACTGACAGGACACTTGGTACTCTCCACTCTACACACCAACGACGCCGCCGGTGCCGTCACTCGCCTGCTCGATATGGGTGTCGAGGACTACCTACTCACATCGACCATCAGCGGCATTCTGGCCCAACGTCTGGTACGCATTCTCTGCAAAGAGTGCCGAAGCCCCTACACGGCACCACAAGAGTTGATCAATCACCTCCATCTAAATGACTACGCCGATGAGAAGGAGATCACCCTCTACCGCGCTGAAGGATGTGAGGTCTGCAACCAACGAGGTTATATTGGGCGCATTGGCATCCTTGAGTTTCTGGAGATGAATGAAACAATCCGTCAACAGATCCTAAAGCACTCAGATACTGCCACACTGCAAAAAATAGCCACTCGCATGGGCATGACAACCCTCACCGAAGATGGCATTAGAAAAGCGTTAGCCGGCATCACCACCATCGAAGAAGTGACTCGTGTAACCAAATCACACTGATGAAAAACTTCTACTACAAAGCACTGAATAAGAAAGGTGATCTACTCGAAGGCGAGATGGAGGCGGCATCACAAAATGCGGTCATCAAACGTCTCAATGAGATGGGCCATCTGCCGATTGAAGCGACCCCACAAAGCGATGGAAGGCCAAGAAAAAAACAGCATAGCTTCCTACAAAAAAATGAGATCTCACGCGATCAACTGTTGGTCATCACACGCAGTCTCTCTCGTATGATCGGCGCTGGAGTCACCCTGGCCCGTGCCCTTGAAACTCTCGCAGAGTTAAGCGAAACAGAGGGGGAGCGAGAGTTATTACAGACCATTCTAGGCGACATCCAAGCAGGAAAAACCTTCGCCAGCGCCATAGAGGCGAGAGGGGCACCCTTCAACCGTCTCTATATCAATATGGTCAAAGCAGGCGAAGCGAGCGGCGCACTCGACACGGTGCTTGAACGCCTCAGCGACTATTTAACCCGCTCCGCAGAGCTTCGTTCAGACGTCATCTCTGCACTCATCTACCCTGCCATCCTTTTTTTCGTATCGATTCTCTCACTGGTGTTGCTGCTCACCATGGTCGTACCGCAGTTCCAAGATATGTTTGATGATGCGGGGGCGACACTCCCCTATGCCACCACGGTAGTCATTGGCCTCTCTAAATGGCTGCAAGCCTATTGGTGGCTGCTGTTAATGTCGGCACTGGCCCTGCTCACCCTCACCCCAAGACTCTATGAGATCCCCGGCCCACGGCTCTATATTGATCAACTGCTGCTGCAACTCCCCGGCATTGGCAACCTCATTACAAAAATTGAGACGGCTCGCTTCTGCCGCACCCTATCGACCCTACTTGATAACGGCGTCATTATGCTCTCCGCCCTAACCATTGTTCGTGAAACCATGAGCAACCATGCCATGAGCGCTTCAGTACGGGTCATTGAGAGCAGTCTAAAAGCGGGTGAAGGGCTCTCTCGACCACTGCAAAAAAGCACCCTTTTTCCGCCACTCGCTGCTCAAATGATACATGTGGGTGAAGAGTCAGGGCGCCTAGAGGCAATGTTAATGGATGTTGCTAACATCTATGATCAAGAGGTAAAAGATAGTCTGAAACGGCTACTGTTACTCCTTGAACCACTTTTAATACTTACCCTCGGCATCATGATCGCCGGCATTATTGTTTCCATTCTAATGGCAATGCTGAGCCTCAATGAGCTGGCATTCTAATCCCCAAGGACCCTCTAAATGATTAAAAAAAAGCAGCCACCGACCAGAGATAAAAAGCGGGGTTTTACCCTCATCGAATTATTGGTCGTTTTAGTCATTCTTGGACTGCTCGGCGGCCTTGTTGGCCCCAAGGTACTCAACTATCTTGGTCGAGGAAAAACAGACACCGCAAAACTACAGATTGAGCAGATCTCCGCTGCTTTAGATCTCTATCTGCTGGATGTGGGTGACTACCCCACGCAAGAGCAAGGGTTAGAGGCTTTGGTTGCCGAACAGCCCGGCACCAGCAACTGGAATGGTCCCTATCTAAGAAATGCCAAACTTCCCATAGACCCTTGGAGCAACAGCTATCAATACGCCATTCCTGGTGATGGAAAAGAGTTTGACCTCTTCTCTCTCGGCAAAGACAACGCCGCCGGTGGTGAGGGTGAAAACCAGGACCTCAGCAACTAACAGGCTAGCAAGATAGTGATCCACAAGCATCGCTCTTCAGGTGGCTTCACCCTCATTGAACTGCTGGTTGTGCTGGCCATTCTGGTTGCCACCTATACGCTGATCCCCCCCCTCTTCTCAAAGGGGGCCTCCACGGCTGAGCTTAAAAGTTCTGCACGACAGATCGCCTCTGCACTGCGCGCAACCCGCGCAGAGGCGATTGCCAAAAATAGCGCAAGGGTGTTCCTTCTTAATCTAAAAGAGCGCCACTTCTCCGTTGCCGAGCGCCCCTCTCAACCACTGGCAAAATCGATCGACCTAAAGCTCCGCACCGCTGAGAGCGAGAGGATCGACCAAGATATTGGCGGCATCCGTTTCTTCCCCGACGGCTCATCAACAGGAGGCGGCATCACCCTCTCTAATAAGAAGCAGAAGATAGAGATAGGCGTTGAGTGGCTCACTGGCCGAGTAGAGATTGATGGCACACACTAATCATCCCTGTCTGACGCAGAGGCTCCCTTGAGTCGCTGTCGACAGCTATCAAAAAACCAAACCGGTTTCTCACTACTAGAGGTACTGGTCGCGTTTGTTATTCTCAGCCTTGTCCTCACCATGGTATTCCGCCTCATATCTGGCACACTCGGCAACGTAAGCACCGTTGATGGTTATACCCGAGCATTGATCCTGGCCGAATCAACCATGGCCCGATTGGGCAGCGAAATTCCACTTGAAGTGGGCGAAAACCATGGGGATGAGGGTGACAATTTCAGCTGGAGTCTCTCTATCACCCCCTTTGAAGATAGCAGTGAAACAGTCGCCTTAAATCCGCCAGATCAACAGGCAATGCTCTATCAAGCCGTCGTTCTAGTGAACTGGAAACAGGGCAGTAAAAGACACTCTCTGCAACTTGATACGCTACGTGTCAGTGAAGAGAGGCCAAACGCGCCATGAACAAACGAGCCAATCTGCCACATCGAACACGCGGCTTTACCCTGATTGAGGTGATGGTCACACTGGTGTTAATGAGTCTGGCAATGACCCTCATGATGGCTGGTCTGCGCTATAGCGCCAAAGCCTGGAGCAGCGCCGAACGGCGTATGAGCGCGGTGACGGATCTACAGGTCGCCCGTCGTCTAATCAGTACAACACTGGGTCAAGCTTCACGCACCATCATTGGCGAGGGCGATGAGAAACGTTATCTGTTTAAAGGGGATAAGGAGGCCGTCACCTTTGCCACCTATATGCCCCCCTACCCTGATCAGGCGGGCCTCTACCTCACCACGCTATTCATCGTCAAAGAGGAGGATATCTATCAATTAAGGCTAAAACGCCGTCTGCTGACACCCGACATCCTCCCCTTCAGTCATTGGCAGGCAGAGGAGGACGTGCTGGTGTGGCAGACCCAACAGCCACTCTCATTTGCCTATTACGGCCCAGTCGGCGACCTTGATGGCGCAGGCAGCTGGCAAAACCAATGGGATGAGAGCCAGCAGATACTACAATTAGTTAAGCTACAGATAAGCGCCTCTAACGATGAGAAGTTTGCTTGGCCCGATCTGGTTGTACGCACCCACTTCGATATGACTGGCCACTGCATCGACCATTCTACGAACGAATTGTGCCGTCTTCCATTATGAGTTCATCTCATAAAAAAGAGCAGGGTGTCATCCTGATTGTTGTACTCTGGTTACTCACCCTGCTGACCATTATGGCCATGGGTTTCTCCAGCAGCATGCGCACTGAAACCCGATCAATGCGCAACATCATTGATAGAGTAAAGGCGGAGCAGTTAGCCGATGCAGCGATCCATCAAGGCATCTTCAAGCTACTCAACCGAACGCCAGAAGAGCAGCAGTCGAGTTATGGTTTGGCAGCCTCATTCAGCTATAAAGGCGAGCAACTTCGCTT
This sequence comes from Candidatus Polarisedimenticolaceae bacterium, assembly GCA_021647945.1. GTDB lineage: Bacteria > Pseudomonadota > Gammaproteobacteria > Chromatiales > Chromatiaceae > JAKITT01. The sequence goes on along the minus strand of JAKITT010000030.1, from coordinate 8,516 downwards.
ACAGCTCTGGGATGAGCAGGGCAAGATCAACATCAACCTCGCCACAGAGGAGCAACTAGGGGCGCTCTTTCTCTCGCTCAATTTAGAACTCGGTCAATCTGACAGCCTAATCGGTGCCATCATCGACTGGCGAGATGAAGATGAGCTACGACAGCTAAATGGTGCAGAGGCGGCGGAGTATGTTCGCGCCGGTTTGAGGAGTCGGCCAAGCAACAAACCCTTTCAATCTATCGCCGAGCTGCAACAGGTGCTGGGTATAAGCAGTGAACTCTATTCTGCCATCGCACCACTCATCACCATCTATGGTTCTGAAGGCAAAATAAACCCCGCGTTGGCCAGCAAAGAGGCGCTGCTGGCACTGCCAAACGTCGACCCGATTGAGGTTGAAGCGCTACTACAGGCCCGTGCTCTGCGTGCCGATAACCCAACAGAGACCGCACCACTGCCACTGCTCACGGGGGTGGAGCAGTGGCTGACCAATGCAACGGGGCCGTTTTACACCATCAGAGGCACTGTTCAGCTCAGTAGCGGAGCAAAAGCGAGCCATGAGATGTTGATCTGGCTACCCGCATCCGCTGATATGGAAAATTATTATGTACTTGAGCGCCGAACGGTCGATAACCCTATTAAAGCAAACTATATCAACTAGGCGACAACGATATGATTTTTCAGGTTATTGATAATATCATTGCCTATAGTTAATCATGTATCCTGGCAAATGATTAAGAGAGATCATCCTAGATTCACTATGGAGCCCCATTAGAGATGGCCCAACAGCCAACGACAGCACCCGCCCCATCCATGCTCTCAAAGCTGCGTGACTTCATCGACTGGTGGGTTGATGAGCTGAAGACGATGCTGCCATTTTCCACAGACTCAACCAATCAGGCCTTCAAAGACCGCCTGTTGATTGTCATGGACGAGGCTCAAGCCAGCATGGTTCTACACCACCGGGGAAAAGAGCAAACGCTTGGCAAGATCGACCTTAATGACACACCTCCTCACCAACAGATCGTATTCAATTCAACCACCGCCCGCTATGTCAACGAAGAGCACCTCACGGGGATTATTCTACCCGCCTCACAAGGGCTTAAACGGCAAGTCAATTTTCCCCTGGCCGCTGAGAGTGAGCTAGGACATATCCTCAGCCATCAACTCAATCGGCTCACCCCATACCCAGCAGACAAGATCTACTATGACTACCGCATTATAAAAAGACAAAGTAGCAAAGATGAGATTGTTGTCGAATTTGTAGCCGTACCAAAACAGGTGGTTAATGATGCATTAAAGGTGGCACGAAACTGGGGAGCTACGGTTAATTTTGTCGATTTGGCCAGCAGTGATAATAACGCACGTCATCACTATGATCTGATCCACATGCTGCCCTCAGAACATGATGATGATCGATCTGGCAGACCACTCTTTGCCGGTTTATTGGTGATCAATTTACTGTTCATCTCAGCCATTATCGGCATCCAGTGGTGGCAACAATCAAACCATGAGTCGCTGCTACAGCAACAGGTCACTGCCGCCACCATGCAAGCCTCAGCGGCCAATAAACTGCGCCATAAAATAGAGACCATTAAAAACAAGGTCGATTTCCTCAGTAAAAAGAAGCGCCTCTCGCCAACCGCTATGCAAATTTTAAATGAGGTAACACACCTGTTACCGCACGGCACATGGCTTGAGCGGCTGGAGTTTCATAATGGCAAAATTCATCTGACAGGACACTCTTCACAGGCTTCAACCTTAATTGGCAAAATTGAGGAGTCAGCGATTTTTGAGGATGTCACATTCACAGCGCCACTCACCCAAGATCAACGTCTCTCAGCCGAGCGTTTCCAGATCTCTGCCATGCTTATTCAGCAGGTGATCAAATGATCGCCAGCCTGTCAGAAACAAACCGTCGAACCCTGGCACTCACCATTCTTCTGACGCTGGTCGCACTGTTCTTAATCGGCATTGTTATGCCACTACAAAAACATTTTGCAGACTACGACACCTCAATTGAACAGCTTGAGTTCAGACTGGGGAAGCTGCAACAGATCGCACGTCTTCAAGCCCCCCTTAAAAATCAGCTAAAGCAACTACAGGTGATCAATGATAAGAGCCGTGACCTGATTAAAGGTAAGAGTGAGGCACTCGCTGGGGCCAACCTGCAAGAGTTGAGTAAAGAGGTGTTACGTAGCACCGGAAGTCGCTTAGAGAGCAGCCAGATGTTGCCTGTTATTGTTGAAGAGAAGCTACAGCGCATTACCCTTCGTATCCAGTTTTCTGCCACAATCGCCACACTCCAGAGAGTGCTCTACACATTGGAGAGCAACCGACCACTCCTTTTTATTGAAGAGATCTCAATCAAGACACGCCAGACGCGTCGAACGCAACAACGTAGCAATAACATAGCGACACCGCTTGAGGTCACTCTCGATCTATTTGGATACCAAAAAATTGGAGGTCAACAGAGATGAGCCGCAGTAGAAAGTTCAGTGGCGCACATCTCTTGCTTGCCCTTAGCGGACTAGGACTCGCAAGTTATTTAGTTCTCACACTCCTTGAGCATGGGATAACGGAGGCTACCGATAGCAGCACTAAAACCGCTTCAGCAGATGACTGGAGTTACGCCAATTTTTCTACACTACCACTGAAAGATTATGCCGAGACCATCGAGAGACCGCTCTTCTCTCGTAGCAGACGCCCTGCGGTCGCGATACAAGCGATAAAAAAAGCACAGCCCATTAATGCTCCCGCCGTCAGTAAGCTGCCCACACCCTTGCTCATTGGCATCATCATCAGCGGCGGCGTCAAGACAGCATTGATCCGTACCCATCCAACAAGCGAGCTACAGCGCGTTAAAGAGCAAGAGTATATTGATGGCTGGTTGGCCGCAGAGATCACCAAGCAATCTGTCGTGTTGATCAGTCAATCAGGCATCAACCAACTGCTCGAATTGAAAAACAACAAACCTAGACCCACAACTAAACGCCGAGCAAACAGACGCACATCTCAAGTCCAGTCAAAAATTGAGCAACAACGCAAACGGCTGGAAAGTATGAAGCGCAACATTCAGAACAAGGCGACACCTAAGGCGCCAATAAAAGCTCAAATAGTTAACCCCCTCAAAAAGGGTGCACAATGAGCATCTGCCGAAACATTAAACGAGAAGATAGATGAGAGAGAGAAACCAGAGAGCAATTATTTGTCTAATCACGGCAGCCATTGCACTGAGCGGTTGCAGTGATAAGTATAATTTATTGCGCAGCGATAATGATAATCAGACCCATTACAACACCATCCTGCAAGGGTCATCTCCTGAACTCTCCTCCACTACTGGGCAAGAGGAGAGAGTAACGACCCCAGCCGAGAGTGGCACCATTGATGACGGTGAGAAAAAGTCTCAACTCTCAGTCTCTAAATTCCCCGGTAAAAATCCGCTTACCGCATCGGCAAAAAGCAAAGTTTCATCATTGAAGATCGTCGGTGATGGCCTGCTACTCAACTTTGAAAATGCAGATCTTCGTGATGTTGTTCGCATCATTCTAGGTGACTACCTGCAAGCCAACTATATCTATGATCCAGCCATCACCGGCTCCGTTTCACTGCAAACCACCACCGAACTGCCCGCCAAAGATGTGCTTGCCACTCTGGAGACACTGCTGCGCATGAATGGCGCTGCCCTACTGGTAGAGGGTGACAACAACTACCGTGTCGTTCCGGCTGCGGGAGCTGTTCACGGCAATCTTGTGCCACAACTGGGGTTGAGCAAACAGCCTCTACCGCTGGGTTACTCCGTCCACCTATTCCCTCTCAAATTTATCGCGGCCGAACAGATGGAACAGCTACTGACCCCCTTTGTTGCCAGCAGTGACATTCTACGGGTCGACCCGGATCGCAACCTGCTGCTAATTGCCGGAACCAGTAGTGAGATCAGAAAAATCGATGATATGGTGCAGATGTTTGATGTCGATTGGTTGCGTGGCAAATCAGTCGGCCTATTCCGCCTCGACTTTGTTGATCCAACCGTCATCACAGAGGAGCTCAACACACTCTTCAGTAATGCCAATGGAGGCATGATGGAGAAGATGATCACCTTCACACCACTCAATCGCCTCAATGCACTACTCGTTGTGGCACATAATGCTGCCTATTTAGATCAGGTTGAACGCTGGGTGAACCGTCTGGACCATGGCAAAGAGATTGGCCAAAACCTCTACGTCTACTATCTACAGAACGGTAAGGCGGGTGATATAGCAAAAATTTTAACGGAGATATTCTCAAAAAGAGCAAAAGAGGGAACCACATCAGGCCGAGTGGCACCCGGTCGAAAGGTGGTCAATCTCGCCTCCCCTGCTAGCGTATTAAAAGCAACGGCTAACAAGGCCCCTACACCCGCTACTCGCAAGAGCGAAGGGCTTGAATTTTCCAAGAGTGCCGACATCCGCATCATCGCAGACGAGGTCAACAATGCACTGCTAATCTTAGCCAGTTCACAAGACTATCGCATGGTTAACTCCGCACTGAAAAAACTCGATATCGTGCCCCTACAAGTACTGATTGAAGCAACCATTGCCGAGGTGACGCTGACCGATAGTTTGCGTTACGGTGTCCAGTGGTTCTTTAAAAATGGTGGATTTGGTACAGGTGGCGAATATACAGGCACCCTCAACTCCAGCAACACAGGCAACCTAGCCTCCACCTTCCCCGGTTTTTCTTTTGTCGTCAACCAAGCGACAGGGGGCCCCCGCTTCATCCTTGATATGTTGGAGAAGGAGACCGAAATCAACATTGTCTCATCCCCCCATCTAATGGTATTAGACAACCAGACCGCTGAACTGAGCGTTGGCCAAGAGGTGCCCGTCATCACCCAGCAACAGCAATCGAGCGTCAGCTCAAGTAGCGCCCTCATCAACACCATCCAATACAAAAACACCGGTGTGATCATGAAAGTGACACCGCGCGTCAATACGGGCGGCAGCATCATCATGGAGATTGAGCAAGAGGTGAGCAATGTAGTGCCGAGCGCAGAAGCGACCCTCACCCCAACAATATCCAAACGAAATTTCAAAAGTTCTGTTGTTGTTATGTCGGGTGACACCGTGGTACTCGGTGGCCTGATCAGTGATTTCAAAACAAAATCAGAGAGTGGTGTCCCCTTTCTCTCCCAACTCCCCATCATCGGCGCGCTCTTCGGCAGCACAGAGAACAACGAAGAGCGAACCGAACTGCTGATGATGATTTCACCTAGAGTGATCCGCAACAGAGAAGAGGCGACCGGCGTCACTGCAGAAATCAGAAGACGTCTGAAATCACTAGAGCAGTTGCAGATGGTGCCACCAGAGACACTGCCATCCAATATAAATCTATGATTACACGAATGAGTTAGCAGATGCATATCTGGGTTGATGCCGACGCCTGCCCCAAGGCGATCAAAACCATTCTCTTCCGTGCCGCTGAGCGCACCGAGATTCCGCTGACACTCGTCGCCAATCAGCATCTGCATGTGCCTCATTCACCCCATATCAAGACCATTCAAGTCGCGCAGGGATTTGATGTGGCAGATAATGAAATCGTCAAACGGGCAAGTGCGGGTGACTTAATCATCACCAGCGATATCCCACTCGCTGATGAGGTGATCAGCAAAGGGGCCTATGCGCTCACACCACGTGGCGAACTCTTTACCAAAGAGAACATTCGCGCCCGGCTCAATATGCGGGATTTCATGGATACCATGCGTGCCAGTGGCCTCGATACGGGCGGCCCACCTACCCTCTCAGAGAGTGATAAACGGGCATTCGCCAATAACCTAGACCGTTTTTTAGCCAAAGCCTAAGCCCCCCCTACTACATCAATATTGTCTGGATATGTTGCTGGTGACTTAACTGAAGAGATCCAGGCACTATTGCAGATGAGCTTGGTAGATTAGGTGCAGGTGAGATAGATCAACAGCACTGCCCCATTGATTACCTCAGGGCGTGTGTTAGATTTTTTGTGAAACAACGGCCATTTTTGGCATAGAGGAGGCCTCGAGCATATTTCGGGATATGGTTGAACTCTAGTCATAGTTGGCTATAAAAATATAGAGCATCACAGATAACTCACTCTTCAGAAATGACCCTTGCGATAGGGAGATTTTGAGCATCAATATTTTCAAGCTTATTCCGATAGTATCGGAATACACGTTCTCGTACTCGACGCTTATGTTCGAATTTCGGATCATCGAGCTTCATTATGGTTTTGTGTTTCATGTGACCAACAGACTCCGTACCGGCCACATAAAATCCCAATCGATCATACATTGAGATCTTCTCAAGCTTGTGATTGAAAACAGATAAGATGATTAGATTCGGATCATGCTGCATTAGGAGTTCGTAACCCAACATCATCAAGGCAGCACTCAAGAAAATGCCTCGCCGTGATGGGATTGCCATTAACTTGCCGATACTACCAATGGTACCCTTATGATTCGCTCCGACATAATGCTGAAGTTTTCCAAGGTGAGAGTTTCTGTTCGTTGTAAAGTAGGATACAGAACCAATGACTACACCATCTTCGAGCGCAATACAGTGGTGCTCGATGTGGAAATAATTATCAAAAGCCAGATCCTCATCAAGCCCTTCTTCAGTAATGTAAATCAAGGTGCGCAAGTCTCGTAGCTGTTGCAGATCTTGCTGAGTTTTTACATATCTGAACACAATATTGTTCATTAGTATTATTCGCTCATCACTGGGAAAGCTAGGCATGGCTGGTAGGAGCTAGATAATATGTACTGCAGTATATCTAGGGATTTTGAACTGTAGCATTTTGAACCCAGGATTTGAGCTTGCCGAATGGAAATATCATTTCGTCGGTCACATCAAATATCATTACGATGTATCCACCTTCTTTTATTCTCTCACCGTATACTTGAGTGAAAGACACACTATCTACTTTACCGTCAGAAACGAGTTTGAATTTTGGAACAAACCGAATCTGGGACCTAGGGATGACGTCATTTCTTACACCACTGATTAACGACTGAAAACGACTGAAAACGATCAATGTACTGAGCATATTCCACCTTAGATAAATCTCCGTTTTTAAGCCGCTTCTCTGCCCCTTTTTTAATAAAGTAGTCGAGTGTATATTTACCTGCTCTGATGTCTTTCAAGTGAGAGTTGTTCATGCCGAAGTGTCTCAATCCTGCATCATTCATATCTACAAAATGTTTCAATTGAGCATCAACAACGAATGCTGGGACACGCAAATTTGCTACTGCCTGAGGCAGGCGGGTAGAGTCAAAGACCCGTGCCGGATGAATCTTGAACGGACCTATGTCGATACCCAATGCCATTAACTTAAGCAATAACCTGTTGATTCATATATAATATCCACCATACAAGCACACTGTGATTTTATAGGACACCTCATGAGTAATCACCACACACGTAACAAAATCACCCAAGATTCAAACTCATCTTCAATTATTCAATTATATTTACAAACCGATAAAAGATCTGATTGAATCGCCTGATTTTGCTCAACAAGCAGGTAAATGCAAGGCTGATTTCAGCCGCCGTCGCGCGCTCCCTCTCCCTAACCTTATTACTTGGATGCTGAACTTTCGTAAAGGGACGCTACAAGATGAATTACTGCAGTATGCAGAAGCTATCCATGGTCAAGACGCCGTCGCTCCAGTCACCCCGGCAGCGGTGTGTAAAGCACGCAAGAACTTGAGATACCCTGTCTTCATAGACTTGAATCAGGTGGTGGTAAAGAAGTTTTCCACTCATTTCACCCTGCAACGTTGGCATGGGTTCCGTCTCCTGGCCGTGGACGGCTCAACTTGCAGGTTACCCAATACGAAAGATATCACCCAGACCTTTGGTGGCCCTTCAGATGCCTCCTGTCTAATGGCCCGTTTCTCCCGGCTCTACGATGTCATGAACAAGGTCATCGTCCGCGCCCATATTGAGCCGTGAAAGGGAGATGGCAGCAGCCGGTCTCTACAACACGCTAGTAGATGGCCTACTACTGTATGACCGAGGCTATCCAGCATTTTGGTTATTTGCGATGCATAATGATCTGTCTCGCCATTATTGCATGCGTGTGCCGGTCGCTTTTAACCGTGAAATTGAAACATTTATCCAGAGTGAACAGCGTAGCGCCCTGATCACGTTGACACCCAACAGCAAGATGATCCAACAGTGCCAGGAGTACAATTTATCGATTGAACCAATAACGGCAAGAGTCATTCGTGTTGAGTTAAAAAAGGCTATGTCATCGTTAATTGTTGGTCTATATTTAAAGTAGAGCAATCAATGAGATAGGTGATGTAATGAAAATCAATGAGTTTCATGCCTTATCCACCGCGCTAGAAAGCTTAACGCCTCATCAAAAACGTCAACTCATCGACCATTTACATAAATTAGAACACATTCAAGCGGTGAATTTACTCATTGAGCATCGCTTATTGGTCGTATCGTCTTGTCCTCACTGCCACCATCCACATTTCACACGTTGGGGCTCTGCCTCAGGACTAC
>JAKITT010000152.1 GCA_021647945.1 Candidatus Polarisedimenticolaceae bacterium | reverse complement strand
GAGAGAGCTGCGAACCAAAATCCTCAATGAAACCCGAGAATCACAGGTCGCACCACCAGATCCTGGGGACGTAGACTCTCGAAATCCGGAGGGTTTACATGCAAGTACCTAACCGGACACTACTGGGATGATACCTTTTATGTGGTAAGCCACTTCCCACTTCGAGATTATGCTGGTAACAAAGATACGACACGTGATGCGGTTGGTAGTGTGCTTTTCTGGCGCAATGTCGATGAGCAGATGGCCACTTTTAACCGATCACAGCTCTTCAATATCATCTATGGCCTGCTTGGTTTTCTGCTCATTGAGCTGCTGCTCTTCTTTGCCTTCCGATTTGCCATGTTGAGACTTGAGGGGGAGGTGACCCAACGGACGTTAGAACTCAATGAGATGAAGGATCGTCTATCCGATGCACAACGCATTGCACACCTGGGTAATTGGGAGTGGAACGTTATTAGTGGTGAGCTGTGGTGGTCTGATGAAACTTATCGGATTTTTGGGGTTGAGCCACAAGCATTTGTGGCCACCATTGAGGCATTCATGGCCGTCGTGCATCCTGATGACCGAGATAGGCTGTTACAAAATATTGATGATGCACTACATAAAGACAAACCCTATCGAGTGGAGCACCGAGTGACTCTTCCCGATGGGGGTGAGAAAGTGGTGCTTGAGCAAGGTGAGGGGATCTTTGATGACACTGGAAAACTGCTACAAATGCGAGGAACCATTCAAGACATCACTGAGCTAAAGCACGCTGAAGATGCACTAAGAGATAACAGGCAGCAGCTTAAATCTGAGATTGCTATCAAGAATCGACTCTTTTCACTGATTGCCCACGATCTCAGGGCCCCTTTTAACACCCTTCTCGGTATGACCCATATAATGTCACAACAGGCCAATGATCATACCAAGGAGGAGATGGTCGAATTTGCAAAGCATATTAATGAGGCGGGGAAGCGGGTTTTTGAGCTTCTGCGTAATCTACTCGACTGGTCATACCTACAGATGCAAGGAGCATCACCTGAATTAGAGGAGATTCCATTACGACAAATTGTAGAGGAGACCCTTGATATTCTGCTGCCTGCAGCGCAGGAAAAGGGGGTTCGATTAATCAATGAAATTGACACAACAACCGTTTTTTCTGATCGAAATATGGTGCAGACCATTATTCGTAATTTCATCTCAAACTCCCTGAAATTTACTACATCAGGCGGCTTGATTGAGGTATTGGCGCGGCAGGATGGCACTCAGGTTCATGTGACAGTGACGGATACCGGTGTTGGCATGTCGGACGAGCAGATGGCTCACGTTTTTGCATTGGACAAAAAGACCTCAACAGTCGGTACCGCAGGTGAAAAAGGTACCGGCCTTGGGCTGCCATTTTGTAAAGAGATAGCGGAGAAGGGTGGCGGCTCTATTAAAATAGAGAGCAGCCCCGGTAAAGGGAGCGCATTTACATTAACCATACCGAGTATGCAAGATGAGGTGGATGACTCTCATAACAAAACACCCTAAGGAACCTCTGATCAAGTCACGATTATTTTAGGCTGACTTAATCAGAGCCCCCTAAAGCCCACCATTTCACGATGAGCGCACCACATTGGTGCACCTGCGTTTGAGAGCGTGCAAATCAGTCATAAATAGCGACCCTCTTGAGTGCTCTTTACTCGAGTGGGCCTCATTAAAGTGCATGGCATGCTAGTTGCAGTAACAGAGATTACATAGTTGATGACCACCGCTATTCGATGAGCAACAAAACAGAAGAGAGTGCAATCTATGAGAGAGAAGCTGGTACTAATTGGCAACGGCATGGCCGGTGTGCGCACGCTGGAAGAGATACTGAAGCTTGATCCAGAGATGTACGATATTACCGTATTTGGTGCAGAGCCTTACGGTAACTACAACCGGATTATGCTCTCCCCCGTTTTGGCTGGTGAGAAGAGCATTGATGACATCATTCTGAATGACGAGCAGTGGTATGTAGATAACCATATCACCCTGCATACGGGGCAACAGGTGACTCATATTGATCGTTACCAGCGCAGAGTGGTGACGGATGATGGGTTGGAAGCCCATTATGATCGGCTGATTATTTCGACTGGTTCCAGCCCCTTTATTCTGCCTATTCCAGGTGCCGATCTTGAGGGGGTCGTGGGTTTTCGTGACGTGCATGATGTTGATCAGATGCTGGCGACCGCTAAACACTATAAAAAAGCAGTGGTGATCGGTGCCGGTCTGCTCGGTTTGGAGGCGGCCGATGGCCTCTTAAAGCAAGGTATGGATATCACCGTTATTCATCTGCTCGATACCTTGATGGAGCAACAGCTCGATAGCACCGCCGGAGCGATGTTAAAAGCATCACTTGAAGCGCGTGGTATGAAGTTCCTGATGTGTCATCAGACCGAGGCGCTGTTGGGTGAGGGGCGTGTGCAGGGCATTCGCTTTGCCAACGGCCAGACTATCCCCACCGACTTGGTGGTGATGGCTGTGGGCATCCGACCCAATATTACGCTGGCCCAGTCGGCCGGTATCTATTGTGAACGCGGTATCGTAGTGAGCGATACGCTGGCCACCTATGATCCACGTATCTATGCAGTCGGTGAGTGTGTGCAGCACCGTGGCATCACCTATGGTCTGGTCGCCCCACTATTTGAACAGGCCAAAGTGTGCGCCAACCATCTCTGTCAGCTCGGTTATGGCCGTTATGAGGGCTCTGTTGTCTCCACCAAACTGAAGGTAAGTGGCATTGATCTTTTCTCCGCCGGTGAGTTTATCGAAACTGAGGGTGATGAGACGCTGGTGATGCAGGATCCGGCAGAGGGAATCTACAAAAAACTGGTGATTCATAACAACAAGGTAAAAGGTGCCGTGATGTATGGCGACACCCTTGATGGTAGCTGGTACTTCCAGCTGCTACGTGAAGAGACCGACATCTCAAGTTTTCGCAGCACCATTCTCTTTGGTCAGCACTCAGTGGGGGATGCCGGTCACGGTGGTGGCTCGAAAATGGTTAATCTCTCTGATGATGCAGAGGTGTGTGGCTGTAACGGTGTCTGTAAAGGGGAGATTGTGAAGGCGATTCAGGACAAGGGGCTCTTCACCCTTGATGAGGTAAAGGCGCACACCAAAGCGGGTGCCTCTTGTGGTTCCTGTTCAGGTCTCGTTGAACAGATTCTGGTCTCCACCGTCGGTTCAGATTTTGATGCGGTGCCGAGTAAAAAGGCGATGTGTGGCTGTACCGATCTCAGCCATGATGAGGTAGTGGAGGCGATCCGCAAAGAGGGCCTTAAGGATATGGCCACCCTCTTCCAATACCTCAACTGGAACACCCCAGATGGCTGTGCCAGCTGCCGCCCTGCGCTCAACTACTATCTACTCTGCAGTTGGCCTGAAGAGTACAAAGATGATGCCCAGTCCCGTTTTATCAACGAACGTGTCCACGGCAACATCCAGAAAGATGGCACCTATTCGGTGGTGCCGCGTATGTTTGGTGGTCTCTGCACAGCCAAAGATCTACGTGCCATCGCAGATGTCTCAGACAAATATAATGTGCCGCAAATGAAAGTGACTGGTGGTCAGCGTATCGACCTCTTTGGGGTGAAAAAAGAGCAGCTACCGGCGATGTGGAAAGATCTCAATGATGCCGGTTTTATCTCAGGCCACGCCTACTCAAAAGGGCTACGCACGGTAAAGACCTGCGCCGGTGAGACTTGGTGCCGTTTTGGCACTCAGAACTCCATCGACCTTGGGGTGAAACTGGAACACTTCACCTGGGGCTCTTGGATGCCACACAAATTTAAGATCGCCGTCTCGGGTTGCCCGCGTAACTGTGCGGAAGCAACCATCAAAGATTTTGGCGTAGTCTGCGTCGATTCGGGCTATGAGCTGCATGTTGGCGGTAATGGTGGCATCAAAGTGCGCGTCACTGATCTACTTTGCAAAGTAGCCACCGAAGAGGAGGTGCGTGAGTATTGTGGTGCCTTCACCCAATTCTACCGTGAAGATGCCCACTACCTGGAGCGCACCGCCAACTGGATTGAGCGGGTCGGTATGAAACGAATAAAAGCGCATGTTGTAGATGATGAGGCGGGCCGTAAGGTGCTTAATGAACGCTTCAAAGTGAGCCAAAAAGTGGCCCAAGTTGATCCGTGGAAAGAGCGAGCCGATGGTGCTGAGTCACATGAATTTACCCCCCTGCAAATGGCAGGGTAATTGGAGAGTAGTACTATGAGTGATTGGATAGCGATCGCAAAATTAACAGAGATACCGCAGCGGGGGGCGCGTCTGCTGAAAACCGACACGGCTGATATTGCCATCTTCCGTACCGGTAGTGATGAGGTTTTTGCCGTGAGTGACCAATGTCCACATCTTGGTGGGCCACTGTCGCAAGGCATTGTTCATGGCAATGCGGTCACCTGCCCACTTCACAACTGGAAGATCGACCTCAATAGCGGTGATGTGATGGCACCCGATGAGGGGTGCGTACGCACCTATCCAGTCAAAATAGAGGCGGGTGTGGTCTACCTGGGAGCAACGGAGGTGCAGGCAACTATCGGGAAGTAGCAGGCCACTAGTGTAGTGTTCTGAACTGTATGTATATTGAGAAAGCCATTAAATACGCGAGTGCAAGGTGCAGGCCGTTAATAATGTGACAAACACGACCCTTGTTGGGACAGTTTCACTGGGCTTTGATGACACTGGCATCAATATTGCGCACTTCACCTGTCCTTATATACAACATATACAACCCTTGCTCAGCAAGCTGATCGTTAATCTCATTAAGTAATTGTTCCGACCGCCCAGCTTTTTCTAGCGTGCCTCGAAAATGCTATAGTGTGCAGTGATTGGGTACATCTTGGGGCAGGTTCAGCTTTACATTGATAACACCACAACATATGGTGAATAATGTTTGCAGTTGACTTTCCCCTAAATTTTTTATCTCTTTTGCCGATAACCAAGTAAATGCAGATAATACAAGCGAGTCTTTGATCTCATGATACAAAACGGGACATCCCAGTCACCCTTTTGCAATCGATCTTCGACGCCTATATGCCCCGGACGTCCTGGTCACTGGCTCTACGCTTCAATATCGCTTTGCTC
>JAKITT010000003.1 GCA_021647945.1 Candidatus Polarisedimenticolaceae bacterium | reverse complement strand
AGGGCTCCCAGGTGACATCGTGCCAATCATCCATATTGGGTGGTGTCAGCTCGGCGGCACCGCTGCCATCAAGGGTGAATTCAATATGGCGGGTGGCGGCGCAGTTGGGGATCATCGCCACAGGCAGTGAGGCGGCATGGGTTGGGAACTCATTGATTTTGACATCGAGTACCGTGGTCAGCCCACCCAAACCCTGAGCGCCGATGCCGAGTGCATTGACCTTCTCATAGAGTTCCAGACGTAGCTCTTCTATCCGGTTGCCTGGGCCTCGTTCACGTAGCTCATGGATGTCGATATGTTCCATTAGTGACTCTTTGGCCATCAACATCGCCTTCTCGGCGGTGCCGCCGATACCGATGCCTAGCATGCCTGGTGGACACCAGCCGGCTCCCATGGCAGGCACTGTCTCCAGCACCCAATCGACCAGTGAGGCAGATGGATTGAGTACGGTGAACTTTGCTTTATTCTCAGACCCACCCCCTTTGGCGGCCAGCTTGATCTCAACCGTATCACCGGGAACCAGCTCCATATGAATCACTGCTGGGGTGTTATCTTTGGTGTTGATGCGCTTGCCAGCAGGGTCGCTGACGACTGAGTAGCGCAGCAGATTATCGGGGTTGGTATAGGCTTGACGAACACCCTCGTTGACCATGTCAGTGATACTCATATCGCCATCAAAACGGACATTCATGCCGATCTTAACGAACGCGACCACCATGCCGGTGTCTTGGCAGATGGGGCGATGACCCTCGGCACACATGCGAGAGTTGACCAGAATTTGTGCCATCGCATCTTTGGCAGCTTCAGACTCCTCCCTCTCCCAGGCCTTTGCTAGCGCCTCAATGTAGTCAGTGGGGTGGTAGTAAGAGATAAATTGCAGCCCATCGGCGATGCTCTGGATGAAATCATCTTGGCGAATTTGTGTCATGGTCTGAGCCCAGTGAGTAAAACCACCTATTCTGGCGGTTAAGTAATCTCTGAACAAGTGATGATAGGTTGATAGACACCTCTAATTTATTCTGGGTGAGACAGATTTTGAACTCAATATGCTCATTCATGAATTAATAGAGGTACCTTTCATATCACTGAATTAATTACGACCATGAGGACGATGGTTGCTATCATTATAGGGAGAGTAATTGGCAATCTGCCAAAAGTGACGTGGAAGATCCGATTGAGTAAAGCTGAGCAAAAACAGACAACCAACTTTTGGCAAAATCTCAGTATAAGCTCGCTGGAGGCGGATATTGCTTACTTTGAGGCGCGAGTTGAGATGGTTGGCAAGCCTGAAACATTCCATCAACAGGCACAGCTAAAGGCCTATCAAGCCCTGGAGAGAGCGATGAGAGAGACCTTGGCTCGACTGCGTGGTGAAAAATCGTAACCCGTGGTACTGCCTTCAGAGATGATAGGATGATGATGAATCATCGCGTCGTTACAAAAAATCGCGCCCCAATTGACTCTTTGAGAGACGCCAAATCCCCCGCTTTTCCTGTCGAGCTTTAAGTTCACGGGTTTGATATAAAGAGCGCTTCTGAGCTGAGAGTACCTTGGGTATAACTCTGGCCATTCCATCACTGATCTGGCGCAGATTGATATCACTGCCCCCCAATTCTATTGTGCCGAATAGCACACCTTTTCGCCCGATGTTGTGGTAGTTGATGATGAGCTGTTTGCCTGCCACTAACATGGCGAGGTGTTTCTTCGCGACTCTACCCGCGGTGGTGTCTGTTTTTGGGCTTTCGATACCGTTTAGCTGAATAATGTAGCTACGCTGGTTGGTTGCAATGATCTCAAGCGTGTCACCACTCAGTATATTGAGAACTCGCCCCTCCAGTTTGGCCGCTTGAGTCTGAGTGGTCAGTAGCAGCCCTGTGAAGAGTGCGATAAGCCAATATTTCATAGTGGGGAGATCGGTTTGATAGTGGATAAATGGTGCCCCCGAGACGATTCGAACGTCCGACCTATCGCTTAGGAGGCGATTGCTCTATCCAACTGAGCTACGGGGGCATATTGAAACTCTTTGAATTAACAGTAGCTTATAGTGGATCTTAACTTAGAACAAGTGGCATTTTTTTGTTCTGTTTGGTAGCGAGTCGCATCAACGACGATTCACCTTGCAGCGGCTGGTATGGCTGATTAACATACCGCTCTACTATGTTTATTTAGAACACGATTGGAACTCAAATGCTAGAAACTGTCCACCTTCTCACACCATCAGATTTTCCATCGATTAGCCGAGAGAAACTTACCACACTACAGGTCAACCTTGGCCTACGTTGTAATCAGGTCTGCATCCACTGTCATGTCAACGCAGGGCCAAAGCGTGATGAGATGATGTCTCTGGAGATGATCGATTTGGTGCTGAGTTGTCTTGATAGAGAGGATATCTCAACACTCGATTTAACCGGTGGAGCACCTGAGCTGAATCCCAACTTTCGCTACTTGGTGGAAGCTGCGGTGGCGAAGGGGGTGCATGTGATGGATCGTTGTAACCTGACCATCTTGAGTGAACCTGGGCAAGAGGATCTAGCACAATTCTTAGCGGACAATCGGGTAGAGGTGGTGGCGTCGTTACCCTGTTATCTGGAAGAGAATGTGGATGCCCAACGTGGCAATGGGGTCTTTGCTCGCAGTATTACCGGGCTACAACAGCTCAATGCATTGGGTTATGGCATGCCGGAGAGTGGTTTGAGTCTAAATCTGGTCTACAACCCAGCCGGTGCTTCACTACCACCCTCCCAGCAAGTGCTTGAATCGGCATATAAAACCGAGCTGGCGGAACGATTTGCTATTCAATTTAACCACCTTTTTACCATCACCAATATGCCAATCCAGCGTTTTGGCAGCATGCTGTTGTCGAAGAATGAGTTCAGTGACTATATGACGCTGTTAAAAGGGGCCTATAAGGGTGAAAACCTCTCTTCAGTGATGTGCCGTTCTCTACTGAACGTTGATTGGCAGGGCTATCTTTTTGATTGTGACTTTAACCAGATGCTCGATATGCCGATCACAGATGCAGCAGAGCGCCCTCTGCACTTGAGAGAGCTTCAAGGGTTGGATCTGCTAAGTACGGGTATCAAGGTAGGAGGCCACTGTTATGGTTGCACTGCGGGGCAGGGCAGCAGTTGTGGTGGTGCGCTTTAGCCGATGGTGGAGCAGTGTCCTAAGATATCCATCATTATTCCCGTTCTAAATGAGGGCGGCATACTGTTGCCGATGTTGCAGTCATTTCAGTGGATGCGACAGCAGGGGTGTGAATTGATTTTGGTGGATGGTGGTTCAAACTACTTTCCAGAGGCGCAATTGGCTTCACTCTGTGATCGGGTGTTGGTGACAGGCGCGGGGCGGGCGCTACAGATGAATCATGGAGCACGTGCGGCAAAAAGTGATCTGCTCTGGTTTTTGCATCTTGATAGCCAGCTGCCGCGTAGTGGTGTTGATTTGGTCTATCAATATGCCCGACAGGGGCGCTGGGGCCGTTTTGATATTCAGTTGAGTGGCAGTCCGCGTTTGTTGAGAGTGGTAGAGTGCTTAATCAATCTGCGTTCAAGAGTGACCGGTATTGCGACGGGTGATCAAGGGCTTTTTATGCCGCTAGCGCTCTATGAGAGGGTGGGTGGTTTTCCCAATATTGTGCTCATGGAAGATGTGGCGATCTGTCGTCGCCTGAAGCGCATAGGCCAACCGGTCAATCTGCGACAGCGTCTGGAAACCTCTAGTCGGCGCTGGGAGCGCAACGGGATTATCAGAACCATTCTATTGATGTGGTGGCTCCGGCTCGCATTTTCATTGGGCGCAGACCCCGCCCGTTTAGCCAAGATATACAGACCATGCAGTTCCCCAATAGCCGAATCCTGATTTTTGCTAAAGCGCCCATCCCTGGGTTAGCTAAAACGCGCCTTATTCCCGCCTTAGGTGCTGACGGGGCCGCTCAACTCTACGCTGAAATGTTGCAAGCAACAGTGCAGAAGATATCTACCGATTCACTCAGTCCACTCGAGTGCTGGTGTACGCCAGATTGTACGCATGAACTGTTCCAGCAGTTTGATAGTCAATTCGATCTCTCGCTTCATACTCAGCAGGGTGAAGGGCTGGGTGAGCGGATGGCCTATGCAACGCAGCAGGCGCTACAAGAGGCAGAGGCTGTTGTGCTGATAGGTGGCGATGCCCCCTGTCTAACGATAGAGCACCTACAGAAGACGATGTATTGGTTAAATAGTGGGGCTGATGCGGTTCTTGGGCCAGCCGAAGATGGTGGTTATGTGTTGTTGGCACTGCGCCATTACAAACATGAACTCTTTTCTGAGATGCCTTGGGGAACTGACCAAGTGTTGTCAATCACACGACAGCGCCTGAAACAGCTTGGCTGGCACTGGCGTGAGTTGCCAGTGTTGTGGGATGTTGATCGACCAGAGGATTTAGATCGCTTGACCTAAGGAAACTCTGAATAAGTCATGATTGTTTTAGACTGTCTAAAACACTGCCCCGACTCGCCCCGAAGATCGCTGCAATAGAACAACTATTACCGCTCACGTCGAAACAAATCGGAACAGTTTTATTTCAGCCTAAATGCAACCAGACTTAATCAGAGGTTCCCTAATCTTGGTTTTATCCTCCCCCCTCTTCTCCTTGCAGATGTTTGATGAGCTTCTCTAGCTTCCTCTCAGTCTCCCGATCAACCTCGATAAAAGATCCACCCACTTTGACTATGTTGCGCATAGGGTCATGAAAAATGTAGCAGGCCTCTAAGTCAAAAGTGATCGTGCCGACCAGCGGTAGTTGAGCGGTACAGCCGATGAGTCGTTCGCCCTCTTTGATGGTATGAACACCATCTAAAAATACAGCGATACCTGAGGCTGAAATATCATGGACATAGCCATTGAAATGACGTTGACTGTTTTCATGACATGCATGGAAACCGGCTGAACCGGGAACCGTTACCCGCGGGTGTTGACGTCGCTGTAAGTAGGTGATGGTTGTTGGGAACAGCACACGATAAAATGTGATGCCCTCAACTTCTCCCTTCTCTTTCAACTCTGTTCTAAAGTTGATAAGGAGGCCATCAATTGAACAGCTCAGCTCAAGCTCTTTGCTACGCAGGAAGTTAGCATGTCCCTCAGCGGGTTTCAGTTCATCTAGTGCAAGTCGGCGCTGATCTGGAAATAGGTCAAGCAGTGTCGTTGAATAGCGTGAGCTATCGCCTGGGATGGTGGCTACCAGAGTGGCCTGCTTGCTGAAAATCGATCTAAGAATTTCATTGATACGGTGAGGGCTTGAAATCTCTTGTGCAACGAGATGATCACGTTTTTTTGTTTGAGTGTGTGATCGCTTTATTCTGAGGAACATGATGAATCCTTTTTGATCAGTTCTACTGAGGTACAGCAGGAAAGATAAGTCTAGTCGGGTATCGCCTGCTTATATAAAGCATAATAGCTTCAAAAGCCTAAACTGATTAGGCTTTTGTGTAGGTGCTTTTGGTTGAGCGGGTATCAACCTCGCCCTGTTTATCATACGTATTTTTGCTTGATTGAGTGCCTGTGAGGATGTCTAAGGCTTGTCGTATATGGCGCTGTTTTAGGCTGACAATACCGCCATTCACCATGTTCTTCTCTTGGCACTGCTTTGCCAATTCTTGCAGTTTATGCCATTGCCTGTGTAGAGGGGTGTTCTCGGGAAGCTGTTGGAGGAGTGAATCAAGTCCACTGATATCTGCTGAGTAACCTTGCTCTGAAAGTGCATGAGTGATGGTTGTCATTCCCGCCTCAAGCTGCTTCATAAGAGCCTGTTTATGTTCAACAATACGATCTAGTAAATCGCTGTCGTTCAAAGATAGTACCTCATGCTCGTCTGTTAGTTTATCGAGTAGATTTTGAGCGAGAGAGGTCTGTTTTAATAGCAGTTGAGTGAGTGCTTGTAGGTTTTCAATGGTGATCATGATAGGCGCTTCCTTGATTAGGGGAGCTTTCTCTCCATCTCAAGCAAGCCATCAGCGGAGGCTTCACCATTAACATGGTAGTCCCCCGTGGCGAGTGCTAATTGTATGGACTCAACAAGTGACATATCTGCTATTGGCATGTCTGCAATACTTGCTTCCATTGCTTGAAGTTGGGCCGCTGTACTGGAGACAGAGACTGTTTCGCCACCACTTGTAATGGCGGCTGTAGTAGATGGGGAACCACCGCCGTTTTTCTTTTTAACGGGGATGCTTGAACCGGAGTTTTGAATTGGCCTGCCGGATATGCCGTAGAGTTGTACTGCCATATTTTTCCTGAAATTATGAAACTATCCCGATAAGACTATCGGCCTAAAGATATCATCCTTTAGCCTTTTTACGATACTTTAAAATAGTTGGAATGAGGAGTTTATCAATCGACTCTTACCAGCCTTGAGGAGATGATAAGTGCATTTATTTGGCGTTTTGAGCGATTGTTTCTCACCTTGATTCGGTCGCCAATGGCACCACTGCCAAGGGCTGTGCCCTTCATTCTCACTTCAATAGTGCCGATATGGGAGAGAATAGTGACTTCTGTACCACGTTTTATGACGAGCGATGCACTGATTTTGTTGGGAGATATGGGGGTATCTCGTCGAACCATTTTGGTGATGGTTTTATTGACGGCTTGTGATATCTCTGTGAGATAACCCCGGTGTAGTTTAGTGGTGTCACGCGCATCAAGACGAAGATCTCCAGCCGTTAACCGAGTGCCTCTTGGGATGTTTCTATTGGCGACAACAATCTGCTCAATAATGCCAACTTGTGCTGAGACATAGATTGTCCATGGTTTGCTGCCTTCACATCTGACGCCAACGGTTGTTCTGCCTGTAGTCTGCCTGCCGGGTGGGCTGAAGGTTGAGAGCGGTTTGTCACACTGTTTCAGTCTGAGCCGGCTATCAAGCCTACCAATCGTGATGACCCTATCTTCATGATTTGAACTCATGCTCAGTAGATAAGTTTTTATCGCAGTTTTGATGCTGTCATGTGATTGTAGAGCCACTCCATCAGCTATGAGTGGTGCGGCATAAACCACGATAGCAAGCAACAAGGGTATATGTAGTGATCTATTTATCTGAAATAGTGTCATTGTGAGTGAAATATTAGGTTGTCTATCTGTTTAGGGCCGCTTGCTGAGTCTCTGGCTCAGCAGTTGGGTGGATAATTGGCCAGTTCCTTTGGGAGTCAATTATATGGCGGAGTCCCTCTCTGCTTATAGTCCAAGCAACAAGTGTGCCGTAAATATGGCAGTTGAGATGGCTCGCCACCATTATTATGGTGCTTGCAGTCGAAGAGGAACCGTTGTATCACCCGTAAACTTACTTAGTGGCATTCATGGAATGGAGGGGGCTACACGGTGAGTTAGATATATATAAAGGGGGTATCCACTTCATTGGTCTTTTTCCACTCCAGACACTTTATGCTTGTGTAGGGTCGCATTTATGCGACCAGCCGAACCTGCAAACGTGCACATGAATGTGCACCTACAGCCATATTAGGCTAATGGAGTGGATACCCCTTGATATTAATATATCTTAAAGAAATTAATTCATCGGCCGAAATTCAGTTAAACGGTTGGTATATATAGGGCACTGAGGAGTCTTAAGAATGGCTGGTTCACCAGTTGGCAATAAAGATCATAAGCAGCGTGAGGGAGAGAGCCGCTTGGAGCTGTTGTTATTTAGGCTGAAAGGTCGACAGCTTTTTGGGATTAATGTCTTCAAAGTGAAAGAGATCATCCAGCGTCCAACTTTGAGTGACATTCCTGGCAGCCATAGTGTGATACGTGGCAGCGCACATATGCGAGGGCAAGTCATTCCTGTGATGGATCTCTGTATGGCTGTCGGTGGGCCGTACATGGCGGTGAGTGAGGCGACCTCTGTTATTATTACAGAGTGTAATCGTCACGTTGTTGGTTTCTTGGTGGGTGGTGTAGAGCGGATTATTAATATCAATTGGGAGTTGGTGTTGCCACCCCCGCCTGGTTTAGGTCGATCCAACTATATGACTGCTGTAACGACTGTCGATGATGTATTGGTTGAAATTATCGATGTTGAGAAGGTGATGAGTGAGGTTCTTGGGGGAGATGATTCTGTTTCGGAAGAGATAATAGCGTCGACTCAAATGGCCAGTCAGCACTTTGTTTTGGTGGTTGATGATTCTGAGGTGGCTCGTAACCAGATTAAACGCGCTTTGGATCAAATTGGTGTAGAGGCGATCTTTACAAAAGATGGTTTGGAGGCTTTGAAACAGTTACAAACTTGGCAGAGTAGTGGTGATGGTAAGTATGAACATCTGGCGATGGTTATTTCTGATATTGAGATGCCTAAAATGGATGGCTATACGCTGGTATCTAAAATTCGTAGTGATGCCAATTTACGTGATATGTACATAATTTTGCACTCCTCACTGAGTGGTGGGTTTAACAGGGATATGGTGGAGAATGCCGGGGCGAACAAGTTTTTGTCAAAGTTTGAACCAGATGAGTTTGCCTCACTTGTACAAAAGCGTATTAAAGAGCATCAAATTGAACAGCCGCAATAGAAATTGAGTCAATGAGTTTAAGTAATAAGAAGATTACAGCGAAGGAGTACAGCGTTTTTAGAGCGTACCTACAGGATGCTTGTGGGATTTTGCTGGGTGATGGTAAAGAGTATCTAGTTGAAAGTCGGCTTAATAGTCTGACCAAAAAGCACCAAATAGTCTCCCTGACAGAGCTGTTTAGATCGCTCTATTCTGGTCGCTTGCCACACTTAAAGGTGGCTGTTATCGACGCTATGACGACCAATGAGACTTTTTGGTTTCGTGATATGGCGCATTTTAATATTTTATCCGAGCTTATTTTCAGTGAAGCTGAGTCAACAATTGGTAAGTCTCTGCGAATCTGGTCTGCTGCATGTTCTTCAGGCCAAGAGCCATACACCATAAGTATGGAGGTTCAGCGTTACTTGGCAAGTCATCCGGGTCGGTTGCGGGGTGGGGTTGAGGTGATTGCGACGGATATATCTACCCATATTTTGGAAGAGGCACGACGGGGTGTCTACAACGGCATGTCTGTTTCCAGGGGGCTTAATCAGGAACAGAGGGGTCGTTTTTTTGTAAAATCTGATGACGAATTGGCCGTACGCCCTGAGATAAAGAAGCGGGTGAAATTTCAAGAGATTAACTTGAGCGCTAGTTATGATCGACTGGGTAAGTTTGATGTGATCTTCTGTCGTAATGTGTTGATCTATTTCTCCAACACCTTGAAGCAAGATATTCTCACCCGGATGGCTAAGTCGCTTAAACCAGGAGGTTATCTCTTTCTTGGTTCTACTGAGTCACTGACACAGCATAGTGCTGACTTCAAGATGGTTAGATGCCATGGTGGTATCGTCTATCAGTTGGATAAAAAATAGGTGACCACCACCTGTTACTTTTCTGTAAATCGCAATGTTTTGGGTCTGATTTGGTCGGTTGTTGGGTATGAGAGGAAAGAATTCCCGAGCAGTGCTGAGTGGTATACACTGCCCGCACAATCTGGCTGCTAGAAATGTTCGTTATAAATTGTGACGAAAGAGCCTCTGATAATATCTTGGTGAAATCCGACTTTTGATGAAGATGGATATTGCCGTTCCATCGTATCTACATTGCTACCACTATCGAAATAATAATGCGTATCCTTCAGCGACTTTTCGTTTTGTTGCAGTATCTGCTGCCACACCACCTACTCTCTTACTTGATGCATCAGCTGGCCCGCACGGAGTGGATTTGGTTAAAAAACTTGCTGATAAAACAGGCGGTTAGTATTTACCGGGTCAATATGGATGAGGCGGCGGAGCCAAATCCTGAACGCTACCGCAGTTTCAATGACTTCTTTACGCGCAAACTAGTGGCCAATGCCCGCCCCATTGCAGAGGCCAAAAATGTTATTTGCAGCCCCGTTGATGGTGCGGTTAGTCAGTTTGGTGAGATCAATAATGGACGGATTTTCCAAGCAAAAGGGCATGACTACTCGTTGCAGGCGTTGCTGGGCGGCGATGCTGAATTGAGTGCTTGTTTTGATGGAGGCTCATTCGCCACGATCTACCTATCACCCAAGGACTATCATCGAATTCACATGCCGCTTGATGGTGAGTTGAAGCAGATGATCCATGTCCCTGGTCGGCTGTTTAGTGTTAATGCCACCACGACAGAGCAGGTTCCCAGACTGTTTGCCCAAAATGAACGCGTAGTCTCCATTTTTGAAACAGAAGTTGGACCCGTCGCGGTCATCTTGGTCGGGGCCATTTTTGTCGCTAGCATTGATACCGTTTGGGCCGGTGCTGTAGCACCAAAGTATCGGGGTGTGCAGCGTTGCAACTACGCTGATGAGCGTCGCAGTGTCTCACTCTCTAAAGGTGCAGAGATGGGCCGTTTTAATATGGGGTCAACGGTTATCTTGCTGTTTGGCAAAGAGTCTATCGTTTGGGATGGTAAACTTTCTCCGGGAGTGACGCTCCGAATGGGGGAGCAAATTGCTACGTTACAGCATCATGAATGAGAGCTTTGTATCTTTCCTGTTTTCATACGACACTGTTAGTCAAGATCATTTGATTTAGAATTGATCCTGAATAGATTCTCAACTACTGTTCTCTATATAGTTCATTAAGTTGTGGTGGTTTGTTGATCTTTTACCATACCTGTGGGTTCGCGGCTCTTGAGTCGCTCCTTGTATCCCACCTATTGGCCTTTGAGGTGTCTGTTATTAAGATCTATATTGGGATTCTGGGATGGCAACGATAAAAACAAACGTTAATCTAAGTGGTCTTGCGCGCTGTCTAATCCAAGAGAAATTACTCTCTGAGGATGAGACCACGCAGGCGTTCGCCGCATCTCTAACAGATAAACAACCCTTCGCCACATATCTGGTTACAAAAAAGATACTAAAAAGTGATGAGATTGCAGTGGCTGCTTCAAAGGGGTTTGGGGTGCCCATTTTTGATCTGGAGGCGATGGATAGAGATCTCCTGCCCAAAGATGTAGTGTCAGAAAAACTGATCTTAGCGCACCATATGTTGCCCTTGTTTAAACGAGGCAACCGACTCTTTCTTGCCGTATCAGATCCCACCAATCACCAAGGGTTGGATGAAATTCGTTTTAATACGGGGATGGCGACAGAGTCTGTGCTGGTTAAGGATGACGCCCTGGTCCAGCTGATTGAAGATGTATTAGAGGCGCAAGACACCAGTATGACGGATCTGCTGGATGCAGATTTGGATAACCTTGATATCTCTGGAGGAGATGATGAGCCATCTGATGAGGGTGACCTTGATATTGATGATGCGCCTGTGGTGCGTTTTGTTAACAAAATATTATTGGATGCGATTAACTTAGGTGCTTCAGATATCCACCTAGAGCCCTACGAATACAAGTTCCGCATCCGCTATAGACAGGATGGCATGCTCAGTGAGGTTGCTTCACCCCCCAATAATCTCGCGAGTCGATTGACGGCAAGAATTAAGGTGATGTCTCGGATGAATATCGCTGAGCGTCGGGTTCCCCAGGATGGGCGAATCAAAATGAAACTATCAAAGAATCGCTCTATCGATTTTCGTGTTAATACCTGCCCAACGCTCTATGGTGAAAAAATCGTACTGCGTATCCTTGATCCAGCCTCTGCCCAGATAGGCATCGAAGCACTGGGTTTTGCAGCAGAGCAGGAGGAGGCCTTTCTTGCCGCCATCAAGAAGCCCTATGGCATGATCTTGGTGACCGGCCCAACGGGTAGCGGTAAAACGGTTACGCTTTATACCGCGCTTAATCTACTCAATAAACCTGAAGTCAATATCTCTACCGTAGAGGATCCTGTCGAAATTCAGGTGGCTGGGATCAATCAGGTTAACCAGAATGCCAGAACAGGGATGACCTTTGCGGAGGCGTTGCGGGCTTTTCTACGGCAAGATCCTGATGTGGTGATGGTCGGTGAGATTCGAGACCTCGAAACCGCTGAAATTGCAATTAAAGCGGCACAGACCGGTCACTTAGTGTTATCAACACTGCATACCAATGATGCTCCTCAGACATTGACTCGTTTGTCCAATATGGGCATTCCTGCTTTTAATATTGCTTCATCTGTCATGCTTATTATTGCGCAACGTTTAGCGCGAAGGCTCTGTTCTCACTGTAAGAAAGTTGAAGAGGGGCTGCCTAATGAAGTGCTAAAAGATGAGGGGTTCACAGAGAAGGACATTAAGGCAGGAATAACAATCTACAAACCCGTAGGATGTGATCTATGTAACGACGGATACAAGGGTCGTGTTGGTATATTTCAGGTGATGCCTATCTCTGAAAAGATGAGTAAAATTATCATGGAGAATGGAAATTCACTTCAGTTGGGGGAACAGGCTGAGATAGAGGGCATTTCAGATCTGAGAAAATCGGGTTTAAGGAAGGTTATGGAGGGGGTTACCGGTCTTGAAGAGATTAATCGGGTAACCAAAGATTAAGGAGCCTCTGAATAAGTCTGGTCAAATTTAGGCTGAGATGAAACTGTTCCAATTTGTTTCTAAGTGAGCGGCAATAGTTACTCTATTGCGGCGATCTTCGGGACGAATTGGGGCTGTTTCAGCCAGTCTAAAGTAATCATGACTTAATCAGAGGTTCCTTAAGGAGCCTCTGAACAAGTTTATGATTGTTTTGCGCTAGCTGAATTTATTTTATGAAATCTATTAACTGCTTTGATTGCCCATGAAAGTCACTGGGTAAATGTTGATACGGCGAGTTGTAGCGTTAGGTTGAGTAGTTAAGTCAAATTTGGTTTGTACTGGTTTAGTTTGCCAGTGGATAAGAATTGGGATCGATTATGGCAGTTGCCGCAAAAAATAAGAGTAAGCCCGTTGTTTTTGCCTGGGAAGGTACGGATAAGCGTGGCGCTAAAATAACGGGAGAGAGTCGAGCTGCCAGTATTGCACTTGTTCGAGCCGATCTACGCCGACAAGGAATCACGCCGGCAAAGGTTAAGAAGAAAGCGGTATCGATTTTTGGCCCAAGAAAGAAAAAAATCACGCCTAAGGATATCGCTATTTTTAGTCGTCAGTTGGCCACAATGCTCAATGCTGGTGTACCGATCGTGCAAGCCTTCGATATCGTAGGGAAGGGGCATGAAAACCCATCTATGCAAGATCTCATTCTTGCCGTCAAGGCTGATGTTGAGGGCGGTCTTTCACTCACCGACTCACTGAAAAGACATCCTCTCTATTTTGATGATCTCTTTTGTAATTTGGTGGAAGCGGGTGAGCAGGCGGGTGTACTTGAAACGTTGCTCGATAAGATCGCCACCTATAAAGAAAAGACAGAATCAATTAAAGGGAAGATTAAAAAAGCGCTCTTCTATCCCGCAGCTGTTATTGGTATCGCCGTTTTGGTGACCTCCATCATCATGATTTTTGTTATCCCTCAGTTTGAGCAGTTATTTGCGGGTTTTGGTGCGGACTTGCCAATGTTTACGCAAATTGTTGTGAAGATGTCACATTTTATGAGTGCTTGGTGGTGGGCGATATTACTCAGTCTTGCCGCGTTTGGTTATGTATTTGGTAACGCCTGGAGACGATCGCGCTCTTTTCGTGAGGCATTTGACAGAATACTGCTAAAACTTCCTGTAATAGGAAATATTCTTAATAAGGCGGCAATTGCCCGTTTTTCTCGTACATTGGCTACGATGTTTACCGCAGGCGTTCCGCTGGTTGAGGCGCTGGAGTCAGTGGCGGGTGCGACCGGTAATGTGGTGTTTAGTAGCGCGGTGTTGCGTATGCGGGAAGATGTAGCAACCGGTCAAGCATTACAACTTGCGATGAAACAGCAGAAGATTTTCCCTCATATGGTGATTCAGATGGTTGCCATTGGCGAGGAGTCTGGTGCGTTGGATACCATGCTAAGTAAAGTGGCCGACTTCTATGAGGAGGAGGTTGATAACGCCGTTGATGCGATGAGCAGTCTATTAGAGCCCCTGATTATGGTTATTCTCGGTGTATTGATTGGTGGTTTGGTTATAGCAATGTACATGCCTATCTTTAAGATGGGTTCTGTCATTATGAGCTAGCCCCGGTATGCATCTCATTCAATATCTGCAGCAAAATGAGTGGGCGTTTCTTGTTACCAGCGGCCTACTGGGTTTGATTATCGGAAGTTTTCTCAATGTGGTGATCTATCGCTTGCCGATCATGATGCAGCGAGAGTGGGAGATCGAATGCCGGGAGATGCTCGGTCAGGAACAGCCTAAAGAGATCACTGAACCCTTTAATTTAAATCGTCCGAGATCCCGCTGTCCCCAGTGTGGCCATGCCATCACTGCGATGGAGAATATTCCAGTCTTCAGTTACCTCTTTCTGAAGGGGCGCTGTGCAGGTTGCCAGGCAAAGATTAGTCCACGTTATCCATTGGTTGAGGCCGTCACAGGGCTGTTGAGTCTGGTGGTCGCATCTCACTTTGGTTTTGGCTGGCAGGCCGCCGCTGCTATTTTTCTTACTTGGCTATTGATCACCCTAAGTTTGATTGATTTTGATGTTCAGTTGCTGCCAGATAGCATCACACTGCCCGCTCTTTGGTTGGGTCTGTTGCTGAGTCTGAATGGACTGTTTGCCGACCTACAGTCGGCGGTGATTGGTGCCGCAGCGGGTTATCTCTCTCTTTGGAGTGTCTACCAGCTATTTAAATTAGTGACAGGCAAAGAGGGTATGGGGTACGGAGACTTCAAACTGCTGGCGCTTTTTGGTGCTTGGTTAGGTTGGCAGTATCTACCTCAGATTATCCTGATCTCTGCCCTAGTCGGGGCGATCATAGGCGTTAGTCTGATTTTGATACTGGGGCGCGATCGCAATATCCCCATCCCATTCGGTCCCTACTTGGCTATTGCTGGTTGGATTGCGATGCTCTGGGGCGATGAGATTAACCGCGCTTATCTACAATGGTCTGGCTTGGCTTAACTCCCCTGGAGGCCAAGAGCACTATTCTTTAATCTAAGGAAACTCTGAATAAGTCATGATTGTTTTAGACTGGCTAAAACTGCCCCGACTCGCCCCGAAGATCGCTGCAATAGAACAACTATTACAGCTCACTTCGAAACAAATCGGAACAGTTTTATCTCGGCAATTGCTCCTGCATTGCCCTAATTATCTACATCCCTGTAGGCATCAGCCTAAATCCAATCAGACTTAATCAGGGGTTCCCTAATGCTTATCGTCACACTTACTGGTGGTATCGGGAGCGGAAAAACGACGGTCAGTCGTCAATTTGAGGCCTTGGGTGTGCCTGTGGTTGATACAGATTTGCTGGCACGTGAACTTGTTGAACCGGGGCAAGTTGCATTAGAGGAGATCTGCCAACAGTTGGGTCATCAGGTTATCAACCAAGATGGCTCACTCAACCGTGCCGAGCTACGAAAGCTGGTTTTTAATGCGCCTGAACAACGAAAAATACTTGAGGCTATCCTCCACCCGCGCATCCGAAAGTTGACGCTTGAGCGGCTTGACGCGATAGATAGTCCCTACGCCATTGTTGTTATCCCGCTATTGCTGGAGAGCGGTATGGCGAACCCAGGTCACCTGACTCTGGTGGTAGATATCCCCAAGGCGTTACAAAATGAACGCGTTCAGGCACGTGATGGCCTGAGTCAGCAGCAAGTTGAGAAGATCATTCAGGCACAAGTAGGGCGCCAACAGCGTCTTGATGTCGCTGATGATGTGATTGAGAATGGGGCCGCAATGCATCTCATCAAGGAGAGGGTTGCCCAGCTACATCAGCACTATCTCGCCTTAGCAAAAAATAGGGCGTATAAGTAGTGTGGGCTCTTTGCCTTCATGGTCAGAAAGAGGCAAAATGAACCGTTTACCGTCAACTACCGGAATGGCAGTGTCAGATCGTATTATCTACGAACACCCACTTAATGAAAGGGCCAGAACGTTTTTGCGCCTGGAGCATCTCTTTCAGCAGACCAGCTATTTTCTAGAGCAGACGGATACATGGGATAGTCGAGCAGCCATCAGATGCCTGCTTGATATTCTGAGTATATTTTCCCGTTATGAGCTAAAAAAAGAGATCCTCAAAGAGCTGGAGCGGCAGGCCGCCAATTTGGAGCGGGTTCGTGTTCAGCCCGGTATCAATATGGAGATGCTGAGTCAGGTGCTGGAAGATCTAGAAAACTCGACACATCAGATCTACCAATTGAATGGGCAGATTGGCCAGAGTCTACGGGAGAATGAGTTCCTCATGGCCATTGTTCAGCGCAGCAGTATCCCCGGTGGTAGTTGTGCATTTGATCTGCCGCAATACCATTTTTGGCTATCACAACCGCATGAAACGCGTAAAACACAGTTGCGCGCCTGGTTTGAAAATTTTCAGCCTGTCTATGATGCGATTATCCTGCTTCTTTCACTTATTCGTGGCAGTACGCGCCCCGTTCAGGAGGTTGCGATGAAAGGTTTCTTTCAGAAAAGCCTGGATGCTCAGTCACCCGCCCAATTGATTCAGGTGATTGTTCCTCATGATGCGACATATTTTCCTGAAGTGAGTGGTAATAAACACCGTTTTAATATTCGTTTCCTCCAGGCTGCAGGGGTGAGCCGTCCTAGCCAAACAACGGAAGATGTCTCATTTTTCCTCAACACCTGTATGATCTGAAATATGTCAAATCCACTCCGCTCGACTTACGTTAACTGTCCCACCTGTGATAGCAAGGTTCAGTGGCACCCCGACTCTGTATCGCGTCCCTTCTGTAGTGAGCGCTGTCGCCTGATCGATCTTGGTGACTGGATTGAGGAGAACAATAAAATCTCTACTCCTATTGAAGAGGGATTCCCCTCCTAATCAGAGCCTCTCTAGTTGAGAGTTCCTGTTAAGTGACTGAAATATTGCATTAATTTAGTACTCCAACAAGTTAGGATTGACGGGTTCAGCGTTACTGTGGTGTTCCGCAACAAGGCGCAGCACGCAGGCAATGGCCATAGTCCTTGTCAAGTGCTGTAACACAGTGGCGGGACACCACAGTATCGCCCGAAGGGTTGGTCTGTCAGCATCCATGACTACGTTGTGCCTCTTGTTAAGGACTAAGGCCATTAACGGCGAGACACGCCTTGCCCTGAATGCTGACAGACCAACTGAACCCATCAATCCTAACTTGTTGGAGTACTAGATCAATGAGTTCCTTTAAAATCGCTATTGGGTTAGTTAACCCTAAAACCCCGATGAATGTGGGTGCCGTGATGCGTGCGGCGGGCTGCTATCAAGTCGATGCTGTTTTTTACACCGGCCAACGTTTTGATCGAGCCGCAAAATTTTGTACCGATACTAAGGAGGTTGGTCAGCAAATAACATTGACAGGGGTGGCTACTCTACTCGGCCCATGGCCCAAAAAAACAGCAGTGGTGTGTGTCGAGTTAGTTGAAGGGGCCACTCCATTGCCTCAGTTTCGGCATCCCGAGAGTGCTATCTACATCTTTGGCCCCGAAGATGGCACGATTGACCAGTCTTTGATTGATAAGGCAGATGCGGTTGTCTATATACCAACCATTGGTTGCATGAATTTGGCTGCAACGGTCAACGTGCTTCTTTATGATCGGTTGGCAAAGAGGGAGCCAAATTTAGCGAGTGATGCGCTTATTCGTGAAAGCCGGGATACCAATAATAATGTAAAGGTGAACAGTTTAACCCCTGGTGAATAACGCAATCCGTTGTTGCGCTTTTTGTGCCAATATTTTTAGTGAGGCTGCCAGTAAAATAGTGGCAGAGAGATAGGCCACCCACGAGGGCATCCATTCAGCGCTGGCATCGATTTGTCCTTGAATGTTGATACCTTGAGATAGGATGAACCAATCTGTAAGTAGGCCAAGTGTGAGGCTGCTTATGACGATGCCGGAGAGATATGTTGCTAGTGCATACGTCCCCATCTCCTGACGAATAATGCCGATAGTTGCAATATTGGTAGCGGGGCCGGCCAGCAGAAAAACCAGTGCTGTACCTGGTGAAACACCCGAAAATATGAGGGCCGCAGCTATCGGTGTAGATGCAGTTGCACAGATATACATCGGTATTCCAACCAACAACATTGCCAACATAGCGGGTAAGCCACTACCCCAGCTGGCCATTGCCATGGGTGGGACGAGTGTTGTCACTAATGCGGCCAGCAATAGACCGATTGTTAGCCAAATAATGAGATCCTCAACCATCTCTCCCAGGGCGTAGCGTATGCCACCGAGGGTGCGTGCTACGAAACTAGGTGAGGACTCTACACTCTCGCTACAGCACCCACTGTTGCATTCGCTCTCCACTGGGATCTCTATGCTGCTACAGGTGGGTGAGGAGGGTTTGATGTTGTCAGGGGCAATGCTTGTTAAAAGCCCAGAAAATATAGCGCTCAGTATGGCAGCAATGGGGCGAATAACGGCCATCACTGGGCCAAGCATGACATATGATACTGCTATGGAGTCCACACCTGTTTCTGGTGTTGCGATCAGAAAAGAGATGGTGGAGCCTTTTGAGGCACCACTTCTGCGTAGCGCTAAGGCGGCAGGTAGTACACCACAAGAGCATAGGGGAAGAGGTGCGCCAATCAAGGCGGCCTTAGTGATTGGCCATATGCCTGATCCTCCAAGCCAGCGGCTTAAAGCATCCTCAGGAACCCAAGCCTTCATCAGACCAGCGGCCAGAAAACCCAGCAGCAGCCATGGTGCGGCATCAAGAGCGAGTGTGAGTAAATTATGCAGGTATTCCATCATTTACCCTATGTTTTTATTGAGTCGGCCACTTTAATCTGTTTGCAATCCACACATTTTTTAGAGGATGAGGAGTAAACAGTTCCCATTATGAGATCGGTTTAATCTACCCAATTGGCTGGGGAGCGTAGTTTTATATCATACCCGTCATAAAAGCCAATGGTAAGCGTTCGCATTAATCGCCGGATATTCTTAATGATAATCATTTTCATTATTGATTGCGATTGCAGAGTAGTTTAATATAGGGGTAGACAACGCACATCGAAAGGGTAGATTTAATGCAGGAAACCAGATCTGACAATGAAGCTGGGTATAGTGCCGCAGAGCTTAAATTGGGACAGCATGGAGTGATAAGCTCAATTCAGGGAGGGGATAGTTTGCGCAGGCGTCTTAATGCTTTAGGAATGGTTAAGGGGGCGGAGTTGGTGGTAGCACATGCTGCACCAATGGGTGATCCTCGTAGTTATATCATTCTTGGCTATCAAGTGAGTCTGCGGAAGGAGGAGGCAAGAAATATCTTACTGCAGGTTGCCAACTGAATGTTGTGGTTACTTCTGCATCTAAACCAATAATTACGAGTTCATCCATGAGTGGAAACAACAAAATTATCACTGTTGCCCTTGTCGGCAATCCAAACTGTGGTAAGACCACGCTCTCTAATAAATTGACCGGATCCAGAGATAGTGTTGCCAACTATCCACGTGTGACACTCACAAAGAACGAGCATGATATCCACTACCGGGGATGGACGCTTCGTATTGTCGATCTTCCTGGCATCTATTCACTGACCTCGCAGTCTCCCGAGGAGCGTATAGGACGTGACTATATTCAGAATATGCAGCCGGATATTGTCCTCAATGTCCTCGATGCGGGTAATCTCGATCGCAATCTGTTCCTGACCACTCAACTGCTCGAGATGGGGTGCCCTCTGGTCTTTGCCATGAATATGATTGATGAGGCGAGATCTAAGCAGATAAGTTTCGATCTGCCTGCGCTCTCTTTTATGCTGGGCGGGGCTGTGGTTGAAACAGATGCTGCCCGTGGTGAGGGGATTGAAGCACTATTGAGTGCCATTGTTGATACAGCTATTGGTAAGAAGAAGAGCCGTCTAGTCAACCTTCCCTATGATCATCACCTTGAGCAGGCTGTTGCTTGTGCACAGTGTCGAATTGCCGCTCTACACCCGGATAGTATGGATGAGCAGCAGAGTCGTTGGCTGGCCATCAAACTACTGGAGGGTGATGAGGATATTCTAAGTAGAGAGAATGACCATTCGGCCTTAATTGAGGCGATGGAGAAAGATCGTCAGATTTTGGCCCGGCAGCACAGTGAAGAGGTTGATGCTATGTTTGCTGCCGCTCGCTATGGATTTATTCGTGGCATGTTGGCTGAGGCGCGGCAGATGCTTCCTGATCCAACCGGACATAAAGATCTCACCCAGCGGCTGGATGCACTTTTTCTTCACCCACTGTTTGGCTTACCGATCTTTCTCGTCATGATGTGGGTGATGTTTGAATCTACCTTTAGCTTGGGAGAGATCCCCATGGGGTGGATCGATGCAGGTGTTGGTTGGCTGTCAGATTTACTTTCAGTGCTTATTCCAGCAGGCATGCTGCATGATCTGCTGATCGACGGCATTATCGCCGGGGTGGGTGGAACCATCATATTCCTGCCCAATATTGTCATCCTATTTATGTTCCTGGCATTTTTCAGTGAGACGGGCTACCTGACTCGAGCAGCTTTTTTAATGGATCGACTGATGCACATATTTGGGCTGCATGGTAAGGCGTTCATTCCCCTTGTTATAGGCTTTGGATGTAATGTTCCGGCGGTGATGGCCGCCCGTACCATTGAGAGTGATAAAGCGCGACTTATCACTATTTTGGTCAGCCCTTTCATGAGCTGCTCAGCCCGCCTGCCGGTATTTATTCTATTTGCCGGTGCCTTCTTTTCTGACATGGCCGGCACCATGGTCTTTATCATGTATATGTTGAGCATTGTGGTGGCGATGGTCGCAGCCATTTTTCTAGGTAAATTTGTAGTTACCGGGGTGAGTGAGCCTTTTGTTATGGAGCTGCCCCCTTATCGAATGCCGACGCTAAAAGGGGTGATCTACCATATGTGGGAGAAGGCCGCGAACTTCTTACAGAAAGTGGCTGGGGTCATCTTAATAGGCTCTATCCTCATTTGGTTCCTACAGGCCTTCCCACAAAATGTTGAGTGGGACAAAGACTATGACGCACAGTTGATGGCGCTAGAGATGCAGGTGCAGACTCCCTATCGAGACCGGCAGATTGTTTTGTTGGCACGTGAGCGTGCTCAGGAACGGATGCGCAAGAGTTATCTCGGACAGATTGGAACGGCCGTCTCGCCCGTGTTTGCCCCGCTGGGTTTTACCTGGAAAGATACCGTTGCTATTTTGACCGGCTTTGTCGCCAAAGAGGTGGTTGTGGCCAGCTATGCCGTTCTCTACAACCAGGATGAGGCTGATACGGAGGAGTCAGCAAGTTTGCGTTCGGCCATCTCCGGCAGCATGTCTCAAGTGACCGCTTTTGCCTTTATGGTGTTTGCTCTGCTTTATGCGCCTTGTCTTGCCACTATCGCAGCAATTCGACGTGAAGCGGGAGGTTGGCGCTGGGCGGGCTTCTCGGTGGTCTTCTCTTTGACTATTGCCTACTCGCTTGCGTTTGTTGTTACTTTGCTAGGAGCAGCGATGACATGAATGAGATCGGCGTGATAGAGGGGGGCATCCTATTTGTAATCTTTTTAGTCTCTCTGCTGCTGGTGCTGCGGCATATTAAACGCGCTTTTAGTGCCAGCAGTGGGTGTGCTGATAGTTGTAGTGGATGTTCATCAGCTACGAAAGAGAGTGGCTGCTCATTAGATGAGTCTTCAGTCACCGACAAGAAGATATCGGTTCATGTCTCGCTAGATTCCAAGCCGGTAAAAAAAGAGGAGAGGAAGGGGGAGGATTGACGCTCTTTTTGCTGGACAAAAAAGCCAGTAACTCATGGTTGCTTGTGACGCAGTAATCTTGCCGTTTGAGCTAATGGTTGCTGTCGCTGGTCGGTCAGTTTCTTAATGACAGTGGGGAATTCTGTAGAGAATTTAAAGAACTCTGGTTGAGCACAATGTGCTTCAACCAGAGACTTTAAGATGCTGTATCTGTTGCAGAAATGCATTAGATGACAAGCTAAATATGGCGTCCCCAAGGGGAGTCGAACCCCTGTTACCGCCGTGAAAGGGCGGTGTCCTAGGCCTCTAGACGATGGGGACATTCTCATGCGTCTAAGCAGAGGAGCGCGTATTGTAAGCAGTTAGGCGGTGCTGTCAAGTGATAAGACTATTTTTGTTTTAAATTTATCAATTACGGTATGATTCGCGGCCTTTAATGTAATCACTAAGCCGTGATGAGTGATCTGGACTCTCTATGAAATCAAACCCTTTTGCTGGTGTCGGCTGCTTGATACGTGGCTTACGACTGATAACAGAACCATCGCTACGCCCCTTTGTTGTTATTCCTCTCCTGGTCAATATGTTGATCTTTAGCCTGCTGGTCTGGCTGGGAATGAGCCAGTTTGACGGGCTGTTGAACCAAATGTTGCCAGAAAATCATTGGCTTGATTTTTTACGTTGGTTGCTCTGGCCACTCTTTGCCCTCACCTTTGTGTTGATTGTCTTCTACACCTTTACTGTAGTGGCCAACCTGATTGCCTCACCCTTTAATAGCCTGCTTGCACAGAAGGTGGAACTGCTGCTGAGTGGGGAATTGCCTGAAGAGAGCAGCTCTGACTGGAGAGAGATTGTGGTTGGAGTGGGTTCAGCTGTGATGGGGGAGGGGCGTAAGATCGGTTATTTTCTGGTTCGGGCGCTACCCCTATTGGTGCTCTTTTTGATCCCCGGGCTCAATCTGCTTGCCCCCTTTCTTTGGCTGCTCTTCTCCGCGTGGTTTTTGGCATTGGAGTATGCAGATTATCCGATGGGGAATCATGGCATATCCTTTACAGAACAGCATGATCGTCTCAAGCAGCAGCGAATGCCAGCACTCGGTTTTGGTGGTGCCGTGACGCTGATGATGATGGTGCCACTGCTTAACTTTGTCGCCATGCCAGCGGCGGTGGCAGGGGCGACTATTCTATGGCACGAGCGGTTGCGGGAGAGTTAATCATTGATGCAGGAGTGGCGCTCTGTAGCCACCTTGTGGTGAGGTGACGCTCTCCTGCATGTTGATACGCTATTCGCCCGTATCAGCCGCCTCTTCGGCCTGCTCCTCCTCGTGGTCATCCTCAATGCCGCCAGGTGCGATCAAACCGTACTGTTTGATCATACGTCGCAATCTAGGCCGTGAGACACCCAGGGTGTCGCAGGCGTGTCCTTTGTGCCAACTCGTCGCCTCCAAAACGCGGCTGACATGCGCTTTTTCGATCTCCTCTAGACTCCACTCCTCCATCGGCTTGCTGCTCTGTTGAGCAGGTTGTTGAGCGCTATCCTGCTGCTGATGGAAGGCATCGGGCAGCAGATCGAGACTGATGGTGTCACTCGGCGATAGAGCGACACACTTCATCAAGATATTCTCCAGCTCACGTACATTACCAGGCCAGTTGTAGTTAGCGAGGGCGCTCAGCACCTCTTTGGAGATCTGATTAACATTGCGGTGCAGCTCTTTGTTGATGCGGCCAAGCAGGGTCTTGACCAGATCCATCATATCCTCTTTACGCTCCCGCAATGGTGGCAGGTGGATGTTGATCACCTGCAGGCGGTAGTAGAGATCCTCTCTGAAGAGGCCGCGTGGTACCTGTTTTGTCAGGTCTAAATTGGTGGCGGTGATGACACGGGCATCGGTGGTCTGTGGCAGTTTGGCACCGAGAGGGTTGAACTCCTTGTATTGCAGTACACGTAGTAGTTTTGCCTGCATCGCTGGAGAGAGTTCGCCAATTTCATCGAGAAAGATGGTGCCGCCACGGGCCAGGGAAAATTTTCCCTCTTGGCGACTCACCGCTCCGGTAAAGGCCCCTTTCTCATGGCCAAACATATCTGATTCCAGCAGGGTCTCGACCAGGGCTGCGCAGTTGACGGCGACAAAGGGGCCGTCATGCTGCTTGCTTGAGCGATGAATAGCACGAGCAACCAACTCCTTACCGGTGCCTGATTCGCCAGTGATGAGTACCGTGGCGGGGCTTTTTGAGACCAGACCGATAGTTTTGAAGATCTCCTTCATGGCCCGGCTGCGCCCCACCATCGTCAGCGGGTTGGCGCCAACAATGCCCGGCTCGGTGATGATCAGATCATCACTCATCTTTGGTGCCGTGACGATCTTTTCGATGGCGGCATCCAGCTCATCAATATCGATTGGTTTATGAATATAGTCGTCAGCCCCTTTCTGCATCGCCTCGATAGTGCTCTCCATATCGTGAAAAGCGGTGATCATGATGATGTGGGTGTCAGGGTAGGCGGATTTGAACTCCGGCAACCCCTCTAGCCCCGATTTGCCCGGCATGCGGATATCGAGAATGATCAGTTCAGGCAGATTGGTGCGGGCATGGTTCATGCCATCGGTCACACTGTGGGCGATCTCCACCTCATGTTCCTGTGATTGCAGGTGAAACTGCAGCGTTCGGCAGCTGGCTACATCGTCATCAACAATCAGAATTTTGCTCATAATGGGTGGATCTCCATAGCCTGGTTATCAGGTTCATTTGCAGTTTGTGGTGTGGTGGGTAGCACAATGCTGGCGCAGGTTCCGCCCGTCTTATTGGCTAGCATCTCAATGGTGCCATGGTGTTGTTCGACCATCCGTTTGACGATGGCTAGGCCGAGTCCGGTCCCCTGCGCCCGCGTGGTAAAGAAGGGCTCGAAGAGGCGCTCACGGTCTTCTGGGACGATACCGCAGCCGTTGTCGCAGATATCTATGCGGATGCCGGTGCCGGTTGGCCCCAACTCCAGCATGACATCTATGCTCACCTCCGCCCTAGCGCAATTTTCGGTGGCTTGGGCGGCGTTGATGAGTAGATTAGAGAAGATCTGACGCAGTTTTGTTGCATCGCCATGCAGTGTGGGTAGGCCGGGCTGGTAGTGGGTGGTCAGATCGACCCCCAGTTCATCGAACTTGCGCTGGATCAGACCAACCGCCATATCCATCACCTTATCAATGGTCAGCCACTCCGGTTTTAAGGCGTCGGGGCGTGAGTAGGTGAGCATATCGGAGAGAATCTCCTCCATATAGCGGATCTGCTCAAGTGAAATAGCACGCAGTTCATCCGCCTTGGCTGAGTCACGGTCATTCTTCTGTTTGCTGAGAATTTGCAGTGTCATCTTGACTGATGAGAGTGGATTGCGCAGATCATGGGCGATCATGCTGGCCATGCGGCCCATCGCCGCGAGTGCCTCAGATTTGGCTAATTCGCGATGGTGCGCCTCAACCTTCTGCTCCAATCGTTTGCGCTCGGTGATATCCTCTTTTACCGCTAGAAAATGGCTGATTTCACCGTCTGGCCCACGAATTCCGCTGATTGATGCAGACTCCCAAAAGAGTTCACCATTCTTCTTCCGGTTGTGAAACTCTCCGCGCCACTCCTTGCCAGCGTTGACGGTGTGCCAGAGATTGGCATACTCACTGGTGGACTTCTCACCCGATTTGAGGATGCTGGGGTTACAGCCAATTACCTCGTCTGCTTGGTAGCCGGTGACCTCAATAAATTTTGGGTTGACGTACTCGATTGCACCATTGACGTTGGTGATCATCACTGTACTTGGGCTCTGTTCAACCGCCTGACTGAGTTTTCGTAGCTGCTCCTCAGTATGTCGCTTATCGGTGATATCCTCACCAATGCCGGTGATGCCAATGACCCTGTTTTGTGCATCATAGCTCAGGGTGCTGTTCCAATTGATGAGCCGTTGTTGGCCATCTTTGGTGAGGATTGGCGTCTCAAATTGTGTGGGAAAATTCTCGGGTGAGGCCATACTGGCTAGCATCTGTTCGGCATCATCTTTTGCCTTGTCAGGGACAAACTTCTCCAGCCATTGATGGTTGACCACCTCATCCAAATTCCAGCTGGTTAACTTGAGGAAGTAGTCGTTACAGAAGCGCACCGTGCCGCGTCGATCGAGTGCTACGGCCACCAGTTCAATATTTTCTAAGGTGTGACGAAACCGCTGTTCGTACTCACTCTGAGCCTCCGCTAGACGATGTTTTTGTCGAGTTAAGGCTAGAATCCAGGAGCCAGCTAGAATCAATACCAGCATGATGGAGTAGAGTGCCGCATGTACCCGTATGAAAGCCGGTAGTGTGGTGGTGAGTGCCTCGGGTGTCACGCGAGAGATGATCTTCCAGAAGCTGTCGGTGCCAATTAAGGCATCGTTATCTGTGGCTAATGGGTCGGAGGTCTCCAGTGCCACCTGGGTGGGTTTGATGGTGGCAAAGGTGAAGAGGCCATTATTGTTCTCAAACTGGCCGCTATGCTCTTTTGCAATACGCTGCCAAGCGGCGGGGTAACGCGTTGGCATTGATTTGTTATTACCCAGCATGAAACCCCACTCATCCTCTGAGTTTGGGCTGCTGAGCCAATAGCCCTGGCTATTGGTGAGTGCAATATGGTCGACAATGTTGGCGGCGGCATAGGTGAAGTTTTCGATCAGTCGCTGGCCAAAATAGTTGAGTACCACAACCCCCTGTTTACGCCCAGAGAGGTCGAAAAGGGGGGTGGCAAAGCGCATCACCGGTTTGAGTGGCTGTTCAATACGGTTGTCCTCAATATTCAGGTCGAGCGGAGAGAGGTAGATCTTGTCTCGACCCAGTGAGAAGGCCTCACGAAAGTAGTAGCGGTTTGATTTATTTTGCAGGGCCGACCCTGTCACCTCTTGTGCCTTGCCATCGACATAGTTGATACGCACGTTCTCCATGCCATTGGTATCCAGAAAGCGAATCTGGTCATAGAGTGCTTTTTTCTCGGCAAAGGCGCTGAACTCCAGTGAGATGCGTTGATGTCGCTCAGCGGTGGAGATTTTGAACAGCCCCTGTTTTTCGATATGGCGGGCAAGAAAGGCGAGATCACGTGCGACCGATGAGATGTCGGTGACGATCATCCGTTTGGCGAGGCTGACATTGAGCTCCTCATTGGCCTCACGGCTGACTCGGTCTGTCTCGTAGAGGGTGTAGTAGTGCATCAAGCTGGCCAATATCAACAGCACTGCCAGTGGTGCAAAGATGGCCAAGAAACCGCGTAGCAGTCCCAAATGTGACATGGGTGGTGGCGGTGAAGTTATGGGCATTCTTGATCTAAATGTCGTTGCAGTCGGTCTAGGTAGTCGTCCAACGCTTCATCACTTTCGCGAGGTACCAGAAACGTCAGTCGGGTGGCGATGATGTAGGGTTTTCTATCCCCATCACCGGCAGGTCGCTGTTCGGTTAGCACCAACCTCACCATACGCAGCGTCTCTTCACTGTCAGTGCAGTAGCGTGGCATGGTGACGTTGCGGGCATACCACTGTGCTGATGCTGAGATGATGAGCATGATAAACAGCAC
Organism: Candidatus Polarisedimenticolaceae bacterium; assembly: GCA_021647945.1. Classification (GTDB taxonomy): domain Bacteria; phylum Pseudomonadota; class Gammaproteobacteria; order Chromatiales; family Chromatiaceae; genus JAKITT01. Next base: position 70,866 of record JAKITT010000003.1, on the reverse strand, counting down.
AATGATGATCAACCTGAAGGGTTTGAAGGGTGGTTTATCCTTTAGGTTGGGGTCGTAATAGACCGTGCGGTGATGGCTCATATCTGCAACAACCCATCTGGCGGATTGAGTGGCTGAACCTGTTGTTGATGACACAGCTGCAGACTTATTTTATCTGCGGTCTGCAACCCTTGAAAAATACGTTCGCGCACCGAGACTCCGCCCAGGTAGTTGGCTGCCAGATGTAATCCTCTCCATGACTCAATCTTGTTGGTGAGTTGTTTCATACGTTGTTGGTAGGCCCCATGGTAGAGCGGAAGCCCCTGTGAATGGCGATCAATACGTTGGTACTCCGGCTCTCCACTGATGCCGAGAAGCTGCTTAAGGTTTTGCTGTAACGCCTGGTGCAGCCGTTGATCGCTCCAATGGGCCTGTTCAGGCCGCCTTGCGCCTCCCAGATAGCTGGTCATCAATACCTTGCCATCGGGTGCCCGCTGCTTGAACAGAGTGCTCATCCAGAGGTTGCCATTAAAGGCGTACTTTTCACCCCCGGGGATGAGAAAGCCACTGCCATTGAGAGGGTGTTTTATCTGCTGCGGGTCAAAACCGTAGTGGATGATGGCGAGTGGTGCGTACTCAATACTCTCTAGAAGATCGCTGATCGGTTTGTCGATAGCGGCCATCAGTTGTGCTGAGATATCGGCCGGAGTGCAGAGCACTAGATGTTTGCAGCGAATGGTATGCTCGCCTGAGAAGGTTGCCGCAGTGGCTCGCCAGCCGTTTTTAGTTGGTTCAATGGCAAGCGCCTTGTGGTTGCGACGGATCTTGATGCCGGGGCTCTCTGATAGGGCATCGGTCAATGACTGCATGCCGTTCTTGAATGAGAATGCCTCAGCATTGTTGACGCGACGACGCTTGAAAATTTTGTGGATCAGAATGCCCGCAGTGATGCTGCCATAACGAGACTCCAGTGCCGTAAGTCGTGGTAGCACCGCTGCTGCATCGGCTTGGTCGGGATCGGAGGCGAGTGTGCCCGCGATAAAGGGATCGATCGCCTTCTCAAGAATTTCACGACCAAAGCGTCGCTCAATAAATGCGCTGACCGACTCCTGAGGTTCTCTGCCTCTGGGGATTAGCCACTCAGTGGCGAGATGCCGTTTTGTCTCACGACTCCATAACGGAGAGGCCATCATGCCGGGAATGGTCATCGGCATCTCGGTCAATTTACCCTGATGAATGATATGTCGCTTCAATGTTTTGCTACGTAGGACTTTGCTGTCGTTGAGATGAAGTTGGTTAATCAGGTGATCAACCTGTGGGCGGAAGTTCATCAAGATTCCTGCCGCCTGTTCAGTGAGGTAACCGCTCTCCTGGCGACTGCGGATCTTACCGCCCGTGCGTGCGTCAGCCTCCCACAGCTCAACCTCAATCCCCTGCTGAACAAGCCAGCTAGCGGTCGAGAGACCAGAGATGCCACCGCCGATGATCAGTACGTCCGTATCGTTCATATTTACCTATGTAGGATGAGCATGTTTTTTGTGCCCACCACTGGTTTCGTAGACGACGTGCTCACTCTACAAAACTCATAATATCCCGCTTGTGATGATATTCACCACAGAGGGCACAGAGCTCACCGAGAACAGCCTATTGCAAAACAGATTAGAGTGGAGAACAGAGGTGCTTTTCTCTGTGAACACTGTGTTCTCTGTGGTTAAGCCGATTTATCACTGTTTCAATTCTGCCTTCATCTTATCCATAAGCTTTTGGTCAAGCAGCCCAAGGCCGCTGCCATCTTCCCCCTGTTTTGACTCGACATACTCCTGGATTTCTGCAAAACGCTTCTCCGCTTGGCTATTTTCCTGAAGACGTGGCACCTTTTTCTGAGCGATAGCAAAGCCATCAAAGCTCAGTTCGTTCATGCCAAAACCTTTCATCCGTTTCACTGCGCGCATCATCGCCTTGTTGCGAAAACGGGTGAGTGAATCGCTATCAATCTTCTTCAACCCTTCACGACGGGCATTGAATTCAGCCGCCTTTTTGATTCCGGCCCGGACAAAATCGGGGGCGGATTCAACCCGCTTTAGTGCATCACTATCCCACTCAACACCGGCCAACTCTGTCTTAATGACCTTGGCCACATCTTCAGGTAAGACGATGATAGCGTTGCGCAGTTTTGCTTCACGCTCCGCTGCTGCCTCCATGCTGGGTTGGATAAATATCCTTGCCTGCATCGGACGTGCAGATAGAAAATCTTCGAGGCACTGTTCAGAAGCAGCGTGCCAGGGCAGCGTGCGCTCTTGGCTGCTCTCCTCATCAAGGCGTTTCAGAAGCTGCATATTGACCTCTAACCGCCCCTCGCTACGGGCCACATCTTCAGCGACTTGGAAGACACCCTCGCGTAGGAAACTGGGGATGGTCTCAAGATGTTCTTTCGCTTCGCGGGTCCAAGCCAGGCCGCTGCTGGAGTGCCTTTGTTTCGGTAGTTCCATGGTTGGCATACCGGGCCGCTGACCGGGAAACTTATCACCAAACCGACGTGCGGCCAGTGTTGCCATATGTTCAGTGGTGACGGTGGATTCACCTAGCTCGGCGACATGCGCCTCGGCCCGTTTGCGCACCATCTTGCGGAGAAAACCGGGCACACGTTCAAGACGTTTTTCAGCCTCAGCAGACCAGGTGACTTGGTTGTTGGCTGTGACCACCAGCGGCTCAATCATCGCCACGCTGCTTGGGGTGTGGCTGCACCACGGGTCGGTATCCATCAAGCTGCCGCCCATCGCCAAAGGCCGGGCGCGACAGCCACCGCACAGTTTTTGGAATTCACATTGGCCACACTTGCCATTAAGTGTTGGATTGCGTAGCTGTTTAAAGGTGGGGGCATTGTCCCAGATCTGCCAGAAACTCTCCTTACGGATGCTGCCATCTTCATCGGGTATATAGGGGCAGGCGGTGACGCCACCCTCTGGCGTGATGCGGCAGTAGTGCAGGCCCGCCAAGCAACCGCCCCCTTCGTAACCTTCAGCACGGGTGAGGGTCGATTCTGAGTTGTGCTGGTAGGCGACCCGCTTGTAGTGCGGGGCGCAACGGGCGCGGATGATCAGGTCTTGGGTCTGCTCCTGCGCCTCGACAAGTTGCTGTAGTACCTGCTCATAGCGGTAGGGGGTGATGTCGGACATCGACTCACCTCGTCCAGTGCAGACCAGGAAAAAGATGTTGAGCACATGGGCGCCAGAGGCCTTGGTGAAGTCGATCATTGACTGCACTTCATGGGCATTCTTTTCAGTCACGGAGAAGTGAACCTGAAAGGGCAGATCATTCAGACGGCAGAGTTCCATGCCGTTGAGGGTTTTTTCCCAGCTGCCATTGCAGCCGCGAAAAGCATCATGATGGCTAGGGTCAAGTGAGTCGAGGCTGATGCCAACGCCCATTGCCCCTGCGGCTTTTAGGCTCTTGACTCGCGCCTCATCCAGCAATACCCCATTGGTGCCAATCACCATCGAGAGGCCGAGTTGACTGCCGTGCTCGACCAGCGTTTCGATATCCTGGCGGATCAATGGTTCACCGCCAGTGAGCACCACCATGGTCTCGTTGCTGCGTGAGCAGATCTCATCCAGCAGCGCTTTGACTTCATCGGTGGTGAGTTCGCCCTCACCGCCATCTAGACGCGCCTCGGCATCCATATAACAGTGTTCACACGCCAAGTTGCAGCGGCGAGTGAGGTTGATGGCGATAAGAAAGAGATCGTTCATAGGCTGCATGTAGGTGCGCTTTTAAGCGCATTGTTCTGGCTCCATTGTCCGCTTGAAAGCGGGCCTACAAGAAAATTCATTTGTTGTTCCTTGGGTCTGATGGGTCGAGATGAAAGGCCCCCTGCTGTTGCCACTTCTGCTTAACGGCATCAACCGCTGCTTCAGTGATGGTGGTCACCCCTTCACGTGTAGCCCAACCCTCAATCTCTTTGATCAACATGCCACGGATCATCTCAGGCACCTTCTCAAGGCGAACCTTGGCGGCGCTCTCCCACGGCAGCGTCTCGCTAGCGGCCTCGGAGCCTGCTTGGAAGGTCTGCATCACCTGTTCGATGAAGTGGGCTTCGATCTTCTGCTCTCCGCCCTGGCCAGCGATGCTCTCAGCGGCCTTGATGGTCATGTCACGACAGAAACCCTCAGGGACACGATCCAGCATCGCTTTGGCTTGGTCAGACCACTCAACGGGGGAGGGGGCTGTTGATGTACCCTTTGCTGCTGCAAATGGACAACCACCAGCCGTTGCCGGTTTGTCGCCTGTGGTGGCCATCTGTGACTCCATCGCTTTACGTGCGACGGCCAGCCCCTGTTCTGCAATCTCTAGCGTGATAGCACTTTCACCTCGGTCACGGGCATACTCCTCAATACGCTGCTTGGAGCTATCGCGCATGAAACCCTCAGGCACCCGCATCAAACGGGCGAGGGCGGCTGTTTGCCAGTGCAGTTCCCCCACTTTCTCCTGCTTGAGAGCATCAGCATGCTCTTTTAGTGCATCACTGCCGGGCTGGAAGGCTTTAATCTCAACGGTATCATCAAGGAAAGGGCGGATATGTTCAGCACGTACTTCACGGTTACCATTGGTGCGGGCGCGTTTCTCAGCTCGCATGCTGAGATTGCCGCGTAGGCTGAGGTCTTTGACGGTGAGTAGCAGGGCGGTGGCATCTTCGTGCCAGCGCATCGCCATGATCTCTTTGGCGTTGGGTTTGCGTTTCAGTTTGCCAGCGTCATAGGCTTCAACAATTTCACCCATCGCTTTTTCAGCATGGCCAGGCATCAACTGGGCGGTGGCCTCTTCGACAATGCTCTCGGTGATGACGGTGTGTCCCTTCCCTTGGGCATACCGCAAGATGGCCATTTTGGCCATCGGCCGTACGAAAGAGGGGACGCGGGTCATGCGCTGCTCCGCCTCTTTGGTCCAAGAGGTGGTGACATCGGCCAGACGGTCGATCTCTGGTTTATGTTCACGTTGGCTCAACAGCACGGCACACTTGGCGTCGTTGAGCAGATATTCGGTGTTGCCGCCGATATCGAGGTCAGCATCGGCGTGGATGCCGGTGGTGCCCATAATAAGCAGGCTTGGTTTAGTTTCACGTAGATAACGGGCGATCACATCGTGTGGTTTGCCGTCGAGCAGCGCGGTTTCTGGTTCAATGCCGTAGTCACGGGCGATTGATTGGGCAACAGAGAGATGGCCTTGGTAGATCTTGGCCAGACCGGAGTCGATGATATCCTCGTGCAGCTTCTCCTGCTCTTGGAATTTAAACACCTCACCGGCCTCTTCTGATAAGACACTGGCAATGCGGTTGAAGGCGACATAGTGGTAGTAAGGGTCAAAAGCGGCGACGATCTTGATATCACAGCCCCAGTTTTGTGCCAGTGAGAGGGCGGTGAGTAGGCCGCCATAAGATTTGTTGGAGCCATCAACGGCCACTACGATGGGGCCGTTTCTCAGTGCGTCTCCCGGCCTTTTTATGATCAGTGTATCGATCTTGCTGCGGCGACTGAGGCGCTGGCAGACGGTACCGATACGGCTCGATTTAATGGCGCCAAGACCGAGGGCGCCCAGCACCATCAGGTCATACTTTCCACTATTGGCCTCATTGACCAATTCACGGTAGTTTTTCCCCTCAAGTGAGCAGCGCTCAACCTTGATGTCGCTCTTTTTAGCCAGTTCATCAACCTGATCCAGATAGGAGTCGGTGATGATCGACAGTCCTTTGGTAATCAGGCTGTCATGCACATCGCGTTGACGCTCCAACTCCTCCTCTTCGCGGTACTGCTCGGGCAGCCCCCCCTCCATTTGGCGGAAGCGTTGGTCGTGCAGTTTTGCCGCGTAGACATGAGCAGAGGTGACTTTGCTGCCATAAATCTCTGCCAGCCCTATCGCCTCTAAAATACCGTGATTGGAGTGGTCAGAGGAGTCAACGGCTAACAGGATTGAGTCATACCCCGGTAGTGGCTGAAGGTGGTCGTTCTGTTGTATGGCAGGTGTAGACATGGATGTGCGTACTCTTGGAATAACGTGCGATAGAGGCTGTAGGAGCCTGTGCAACTGGCTCCTACAGGTTTGACTCCTCATTTTGAAAATGAGGTTTTAGTTGTTAATGAACCAGTTGACGACGATGTAGCCAATCACCAAAACATTGACGATTGCAGCGATGAAGGCTAAATAGTCAAGCGGTGCCGGACGCCAGCTTTGCTTTGGCTGCTGTGGGTTCATTGTGGTAGTACCACTCATTTTTTGAAGTTAAAATCAACGGTAGTAGATCCACCAGCGGCCACTTCAACTTTGCCTTTTTGGTCTTTCAGCGTGCCGTGCCATGCTTTGATCTTGTATTTGCCAGCAGGTACGTTGTCGATGGTATAGCTGCCATCCTCTGCCACCACGGCGAAGTAGGGGTTTTTGGCAACAAAGACAAAACCATGCATGAAGTCATGGGCATCACACTCCACCTTCATGGCGGCGCCTTTCTTCAATTTTACCGTTTTACTGATGGTGTTTTGGTCAGGTTGGCTGATATTGAAAACGGTTTTCTTTACACGGCCCATGATTTCGTAGGTGTGGATGTTATGTAGAATAGGGTCTTTGTTGATCGCATTGATCTTATGTTTGTTCTTCATCACGCCGAGAAAAGGTGTGAAGGCACACGCCTCTTGTACCACGGTGGTATCACCGAAACCGGCGGGAAAGGCTTTACCCTCTTTGATCTTCTCAAGGTAGACAACGCTGTCCATCAACTTACCATTGTTGACACGTACATATTCGATTTTACGTGCTTCAGTGCCGCAGATATCATTATCTTTGGTGACGGAGTAGAGCTTCGGTTTTTTCGCTTTACCGCTGTAAGCCACTGTACCGGTAATGTTGCCGCCGTTGCTGACTGAAACCTCTTTATAGGCCGCAGCCTGACCAATCAGCGGCATTGCGCAGAGGCCAGCAATCGTGGTGCTAATGAGCAGTTTCTTCATCTTGATCTCTCCTAATGGGTTAATCTAACGGCTTGTTAGGCCGCTTCAGTTTTTGGGTTATATAACTCTTCTAACATCTCAACTGCTACACTGCGTACAACACTATCTTCAGCCTCATTGAGCTTTGCGAGTAGTTTATTGGTGACCATCTCAAGTTCTGCCTGACGCAGGATTTTTCCAAGTATTCGGGCCTCTTCACCATCCTGTTCAAAGGCGGAATCGATGGTCTTTTCGATCATCTCCTGCGCGATCTCTTGCGCCTCTTCCAGTTGAACAATTTTGGCCAGTGCGCGGGCGGCAGCCACACGAATGCTGATCTCTTTGTGCGCTAACTGTTCAGCAATCGCTTCAGCAGCCACTTTGGCGGAGACCGGATCGGTGACCATGTGGTCGGAGGCGACAGGGTCATCTCCATGTGCCAGCAGATGAGCCAGTGACTCCATCACCTGGATGCGTACATTGATATCTTCATCTTGCAGTGCATTTAATAGTGGAGTGGCGGCGGCATGATTGCCTAACACGCCTAAAGCGCGTGCGCAGGCGCGGCGCAGATCGCGTTCACCTAATGCCAGTTGAGCCACCATGGAGCCGAGTGAATCCATCAGGAGAGGGTGTTTGGCTCCCTGTTCAATACTCTCAGCAATGGCTAATGCGGCCTCTTTTCGTAGTGCGTTATCTTCATCATTCAGGGCATCAATCAGTGCTTGGCTGCTCTCTTCGGTATCTAACCCGATGAGTATGCGCACGCCAAGTAGGCGGACATCCTGTTTTGGGGTGATTTCTCGATGGGAGCGCATACGTGTCATCAGCGCTTTGCCATCTTCTGCGACGCCGAGATAGTGTTCGGCCTCTTCGTCGAGTGGTGCCTCCTCTTCTTCTGCTTCGTGAAGGCCGAGTGTCACTTCAACGTTATCAAGTGCAATGGCATCCATGGTTGATTGGGCGGTGTTGAATTCACCGGGTTCTACCACACGATTTTTATGCTCAGGTAGTACCAGTTTGGCCTCTTCGTCGGTACTCTTTGCGGCTATCTCAGAGAGTGAGGTGTTGCCTTCAGCGCTCTCATCATCGTTGGCGAGGCTCTCCTCTTCAGTGCTCTCGATGTCCGCTTCATCTTCGACCGTCTCGCTCTCTGCCTCTTCACTTGCAGTGGCTTCAGCTCTCTCGCTATTGATCTCTATTTTGCCCTGTATGGCGGCCAGGATGATGCCGAGTGGGGTCAGTGGCACCGCGTTCTCTTCCGCCTCCTCCTCAGCCTCTATGCTCTCTGCTGATTCAGTGGATAGTGTCTCGCTCTGTGCATCTTCACGATGGAGTGAGCGGAGCGCAGAGAGTGCGGCTAGACGGATGGTCTGCTCTTTGTCACCCACCGCATGCGCCAATGCCTCAATGACTTCGCTGCTATCGTCTCCGATATCACCCAGTGCGAGTGCTGCTTGACGGCGTGTCATCAAATATATTGAATGGTCCGCCAGCAGTGCCAGGAGTGGTGCCACTGCGCGGTTATCACCATTCTTTCCAAGCAGGGTGCAGGTGGCGCAGGCGGTGTTGAAATCTTTGCTATCGAGATTGGGTAGGATGGCCTCGAAGAGTTCATCATTAAGCGGCTCTTTGCCATGCTTCAGCATGCTGGCCAGCGTTTCGAAGAGTGCGGTGCGTACACTCTCACTGGGGTCGGTGACCAGTGAGAGTAGATCTTCAGGCAGTTCACTCTCTTCGTCTGCTTTGTCTGCTAATGTGGTGATTGCACGGATCGCCTCTCTACGTACCACTTCACTCTCATCGCGTAGTAGCAAGAGGAGGGCGCGGAGGTAGCGTTGTGCTCCCTGTTCTGCAAGTGCGGCGGCCGCTTCGGCACGAATCTCTGGGATGCCTATCTGAAGTGCGCGACCAAGCGCCGTGACCGCTTCGGTAGAATCTGCTTTGCCGAGCGCACGAGCGGCACGCCAGCGTTTTTGAGGCCGTAACTCCTTATCCTGCAATCTGTTGATAACACTATCAACCCCTTTGCCGGGGGTGAGTACCAGGGTGGCGAGAAGCTCACACTCAATATCCTGGTGCCCCTCGTCATCGATGATATCGAGCAGGATCTGTACATTGTTTTCGTAGCCAAATTGACCAAGTGTCTTGATCGCCTCAAGCTGAATATCCCACCAGCGATCCCATTGATCATCCCATTCAATACGCTCAGGACGCTGTATGATTACTTGTCTTAGTGCATCAATGGCCTCTTCACTATGCAGTAATCCAAGTGTGGTAGCCGCTACAGTACAGACCTCAGCACTGGAGTCATTCTCTAATGACTCAATAATTGAGGCGGCCGCACGGATATCACCGATGCGCCCAAGAGCCTCAACAGCATCGACGCAGACATCAATGTCCTCATCGCGTAGAGACTCAATGAGTGGGTCAACAGCCTCCTTATCACCCATGGTGCCCAAGGCTCGGGCGGCGTAACAGCGATCAACTTCATCACCGGTGGTGAGAAGATTACGTAAAGCTTCAGTGGTTTGTTGGTATGGCGACATATACAAATTTCCAAATGAGGTTTGAGCAAGCTAATGCAGAAAGCATACCAAGTGTGCTTCTGGTGATGCTTTTATGCAGTGGCTGCCATGGTCTGAATCTGCTTTTAGTCTTATCTAGTCAGCAGGTTAACGGCTGGTTTGATCGCTTAGAGAGGGCTTAATAGAGCGAGCTCAATTGAATGCTTGTGATGGTTAGTGAGCTATATCCCGGTTTTTTATGGAATGAGGTTCGTGTAGATTTGAACATATCATTCAATAAGTCGAATGTGAACCAAATTGACTGCTCAGAGTGTTCAATGGCGTCGATTAATTTAAATTGAGGTAAACCACCGGCTTTGCCGGTGAGACTTGAAAAGGCTCTGCCGTTCCAGCGTGCATGTGGCCTCATGGTAACGGCCAACAAGAATAAACCACAGAGAATCCAACACACTTTTTTCTCTGTGTTCTCTGTGGTTATATCTGTTCCCAACCCGTTAGGAGGCTATTTTGCCTAAGCATGAGCACGTAACAAATAGCCCCTTTTAGGGGCTTTTTTCAAGCCTCCCGCTATGCGGGCGGTCAGTGACTAGAAGCCTGCTGAGTAATGAACGGCTGGAGTTCTCTGGCCAAGATTGGGTTTTTCTACATCCTCGTTAGGCCACGATACTCATACCCATTGAATAACATGCACTCCGTGCTATCATGTTAACATGATCATTTCGTTTAAAGACTCAGCCACTGAAGATATATTTAATGGCGTCAACTCAAAGGCAGCCCGTAAGACCTGCCCACAAACACTTTGGCGAATTACGGCAAGAAAACTTGATCAACTTGATTCGGTTAAATCACTCAAAGAACTTAAAATACCTCCAGGCAATAGACTTGAGAGTTTATCTGGAGATAGAAAAACAGAATTTAGTATTCGTATAAACGAGCAATATCGTATCTGTTTTAGGTGGAGTGAATCAGGCCCACTCAATGTGGAAATAACAGATTATCATTAGAGGCATATCATGGTACGAATTCCAACAAATAGAGAACCAACGCATCCGGGTGAGATGTTACGTGAAGAATTTCTTGTTCCAATGAATATAAGCCAGCGTGAGCTTGCAGATGCAATCCATGTTCCTTATCAACGTGTTAATGAACTCGTTAATAGAAAACGTGGCGTTACACCAAGTACAGCACTTCGTCTGGCAAGATTCTTCGGAATGTCTGCAGACTTTTGGCTTAACTTGCAGGTACGGTGGGATCTTTTTAAGACACAGGCCACTGAAGAGAATGAACTTAACTTAATACAAGATTTTCATCATTTACAAAAAAGGGCCTAACGAAATAAGGATAGATCGTGTGCGAAAAAATAAATAGAATAAATAGGGTCGTCAAGGGGTCGGACTCGTTGATTCCTGTAGCATAACTATCAACGAGTCTGACCCCTTGATTCTTGACCCCTTGATTCTGACCCCTTGATTCTCCTTGATTCCCTTTATATTGACATCATATCCAAAACCTTAATGTGATAAATGAAATGAGAGTCACTAAAAATGATTATCCTGAGTTAGCTGATTTAATGTCAGGCTGGTTTCATCAAGATTTTGATATTGAGGGTGAAACAGTTCCAGAAATTATATCAGCATTCATTGCGTCATCTTCTGCAAATCAATGTGAATCAATAATGTCCGAAATATTATCGTTCATACAAGAACACAATGAGAATTTAAGTGAATATTTTATTCAGATATTTGAACCTGATATTGAACTAACAGAATTTGCCGAAACAACTAAGGCCTTCTTAGAGGAAATTTATAATTGTTTAAATGAAGCTAGAAAACAGTGAAATCTATGGAAAGTCTAATATGGCGCTCCAGCTGACCCACAAAGCTACGCGCCTTTTTGTGCGCTCGCTGTCGCTCGATTATTGCACAAAAAAACTACGCTTTGCGGTCAGCTGAACTTAAGCGTTATGTTTCAAACGTGCCTATCTATAAACAATGGAGAGCGTCAAGGGGCCAAGCGTCAAGGGGTCAAAACGTCAAGGGGTCAAAACGTCAAGGGGTCAAAACGTCAAGCGTCAAGGGGTCAGACTCGTTGATTCTTGAGTGTTGAAATGGGAGATAGGGATCCAAAATCTACAGATAGGAGACCGTATGCGCTCTAAAGGCCCTTAGGCCTGAGGTGCCGGGCAACAAGTCCCCTGCTTTACCAACCACCTCTTTTATTGTCTAGTACCACTCGAACGCTGACCGATCGGCCTCAGTCAGCAGATTAATTTGCGAGACCTTGCCTTTAACCGTATGGCCACTGGTGGTATCGGTGATGGTGACTTGTGTGAGGTCCGTCGGAAAGACCGGCAGTTCCGCCCACACCGAGCGACAGCTGAGAGCCATGAATTCATACTATGAATTGAACCCGATTTGAACCCAAAGCATCAATCGATGCATTTGCTTTCTGAATGGGCGGGAGTGGCAACTAATTCCCCGTATAGTTAGCCGCAATATAGTGGCCATTCAAACTAAAGAAATAGATACAGCATCTGTTTTGACGTGTCACTGAGTTGATCATTTTTGAATGAAATTACCCACTCTGGGCCTTGGGCGTAGGTGACTTGCTCAATGCTAGCAGCGGTTACGGTCGCCCAGCTAGCATCAATTTTTCCGGCATCGGCCATCTGCTTAACCTTGCTTGTGGCTTTGTTCATGGCCGTATTACTGGATATGGTTTCGTGCGAATCACCATGTCCATGGTCGTGCCCTGAACCTGCCATCGCGGGAGGGATAACCAGAAATGAAAAAAACAGTATAGCTTTAATGAGTTTGCGCATAATAGGCTCCAGTTAGTTATCGATTGAATCGTGGTTCTGTGGATTATCATGTGAGTGTCCGTGATCGTCAGAACAGCCTGACAGCAGCATGACGGATGAAAAAATCATTATAAAAAAACAGATGTCGCATGGGTGAATTCCTTTTATTTAGTCAATTGTATCGTGGGTTGTCGTTTTTAATTTAGGTGTAGCTGTTGGCTGTTCAGCACGCTTACTTAAATCTAAGCGTTGGTATTCACCATTGGTTTTTAAGGTGATGGTCACGGGGGATGAAGTGCTGTTTTTCCAGTACCAACCATGTGTGCCTGTAAAGGAGGTAGTTAACGAACCACTAGATTGGCTCTCGGTACTCTTCTCAAAGCTTTTGAAATACCCGGTTGTATCGCCGTCTGGTTCACCATGAAAATCAAAAAAGAGTGCCGCACCGTCCGTTTGCCAGGTGTATTCAAGCGTTGCACCTTGTGCGAAGTGAAATTTATACTCCTTATCACCTCTAGCGGGTATGACGATGCTGGTCGTATCTTGCCGCTGAGCGTGTTGTTGGCTTTTTGCAACTTGCTCGGTAATGGGGGGCGCAACCATAAATTCTTGGGGATGAGTGTTATGGTCATAACCGTGCATCTGAATAAGAAAAAGATACGCACCCGCCACAATCAAAAAGTAGTTTGCAATCAAGCTAAAGGTCGCAAAAGCATGACTTTTCCGAAAAGCGGTAATAACCAGTAGCATCAACGCCAGCGCACTAATTTGTCCTATCTCGATACCCACATTAAAAGAGATAATGTTCATCAGTAACTGGTCTTCACTCAACGGCAGTTGCTGAAGCCGTGTTGATAGTCCCAGACCATGAATGAGGCCCAGACTGGTAATCATCATCAACATGTTGGGTGGGTTGACGTTCAGGTATTTTTTAAAACCACCCAGATTAGAAAAAGCGATATAACAGACGCTTAATGCAATGATGGCATCGATTAAAAAATAATTGACTTGAACCGCATTAAAGGTGGCAAAGATCAGCGTGACACTGTGGCCAAGCGTGAATGCCGTAATGTATTTAACAATATCTTTGAAACGTGTGAGAAAAAAGATAATGCCAAAGACAAACAGCAAATGGTCATAGCCTGACAACATATGGGTCGCGCCAATCCAGATGTAGCGCAGATTCCCCCCTTCTATGATGAGCTGTTTTTCAGCATCGGACATGCCGTGGGCGTAGCCGAACTGAGGCATGATAATTAGTAACAGCATGCTTGTCAGCAGAAAAGTGAGTTTTGATTTTAATAACATCGATTATTACTCCTAAAGTTATTTGCTAGCATCGACATCTTGCCAAGGTGAGCGGGGTGATTCATCCATATGAGATCGCATGTCATGATGAATGATGCGCAGGGTGCTGCCTGCTACTAATATTTCTGGAATCGACAAACTAAAATGAGAATAGCGAGACCTTCTGTTTTTTCGTTTGTAATCAATTTCTGCTGTTTTTATTAACCCGTTATCTGGCCCTATAAGTTCGATATGTAAATGCCCTGGTATGGAACCTCGTGCCGGAATGCGGCGTGTTAGTTCACCGCGTAGCACCATTTCATCTGCTGTCGAAGATAGGTAACTGCGGGTAATGCGCACACTGCTGGAACCAATATTTTCCAATCTCACATGTTGCACATTTACTATGTTTAGGCTGGATGTGCATCCAGTCAACAGCGTGATAAAAATCACGCTGGCCGCTGTAATGATGGATTTAGGTATTCTGTTTAACATGGGATGTCTCCTAGGGAATCTCTGAATAAGTCATACTGTTTTTACTGCTCGTCCATGCACTAACCGATACAATGCCGGCAACACAACAAGCGTGAGTAAAGTAGATGAGATAATCCCACCAATGACAACAGTCGCTAGCGGGCGCTGCACTTCTGAGCCGATGCCTGTATTCAGCGCCATGGGAATAAAACCCAGTGCGGCAACTAATGCAGTCATTAAAACAGGCCGCAAGCGCGTTAAAGCCCCTTCAATAATCGCCTCATGCAGTGCTTGGCCATGCACACGCAGATCGCGAATGAATGAGATCATCACTAGGCCATTCAACACTGCAATGCCTGTAAGGGCGATAAAGCCAACAGCGGCGGAGATGGAAAAGGGGATATCTCGCAATAACAACGCAACAATGCCACCAGTGAGCGCCAATGGAACGCCTGAGAAAATGATGGCGGCATCTTTGAATGAACCCAACGCCATAATGAGTAGGCCAATGACTAAGGCTAATGTGATCGGAACGACAATGGAGAGACGTTGCGTGGCCGACTGAAGCTTCTGATACGTGCCGCCGTATTCCACCCAATAGCCCGCTGGTACATCAACATTCGCTTTAATCGCCCGCTGAACATCTTGTACAAAGGAGCCAAGATCACGTCCACGCACGTTGGCGGCAACCACCACACGGCGTTTACCATTTTCTCGATGCACCTGGCTATAGCCTATGACTAACTGAAGATCAGCGACCTCTTTTAAGGGGACATACAAACCCTCCGCTAGCATGACGGGAAGATCAGCTAAAGCATCGACATCGGTGCGTAGGTGCTCGGCTAATCGCACCACGATATCGGAACGCCTATCCCCTTCATACAGTTGGCTGGCAACCGTTCCCCCCAATGCGGTTGAGAGCAGATTCTGTAACTGAGCGATGCTTAAGCCATAACGTGCCATCGCTTCACGCTTGGGTTCAATCGTCATCACCGGTAAACCAGTAGTTTGTTCGACGGCGACATCGGCTGCCCCTGGCACATTGCCAACGACCTTTTCTATCTGGCTACCGAGCGCGATAAGCTGGTCAAAATCATCACCAAAGACTTTAATGGCCACTTCCGCACGCACCCCGGATATCAGCTCATTGAAACGCATTTGAATGGGTTGCAAAAACTCATAACGATTGCCAGGGATTGGTGTAACCAGGCTTTCTAATTCCGCTACAAATTGTGCTTTGGTTTTGCTGGGGTCGGGCCATTCAGCACGTGGCTTAAGAATAATGAAATTATCTGCCACACTGGGTGGCACCGCATCGGTGGCCACTTCAGCGGTACCGATTTTGGCAAACACGCGTTCAACTTCCGGTAGATTTTTAATTTCGGCTTCTAGGGCTTTTTGCAGGTGAATCGCTTCGCTGAGCGAGGTGCCAGGAATGCGTAAGGCGTGCATGGCAATATCCCCTTCATCCAGGTTGGGTACAAATTCAGAACCGAGCTTGGGGATCAATAAACCTGAGCTAACCACCAACAGCAGCGCGCCAACAACAACGCTCCATCTAAACCGCAGGGAAAACGATAAAACAGGTTTGTAGATAGCGAGAGTCGCCTGCACAACCTTGCTTTGTTTCTCTTTGATCGGTTTTTTAAATAGCAGTGCCACACCGGCGGGAATGAAGGTGATGGATAAAATCATTGCACTGACCAGGGCAATGATCACGGTGATCGCCATAGGGTGAAACATCTTTCCTTCCACGCCACTGAGGGCAAAGATAGGAATGTAGACAGCGGTAATGATAAAGACACCAAACAGTGCCGGACGAATCACCTCACGGGTTGCCTCGAAAACAATCGCCAAACGCTCGTTAAGTGATAAGCCTTCTTCACGATAATTTTGACTTAAACGGCGAATACAGTTTTCAACAATGATCACCGCGCCATCGATGATCAAACCAAAATCCAACGCCCCCAGACTCATGAGATTAGCACTGGTTTTTGTCTGCACCATACCGGTGATGGTCATCAACATCGCAATGGGAATCACCATCGCAGTGAGTATGGCGGCTCGCACATTACCCAAAAATAGAAACAGCACTACAATAACCAGCAGTGCGCCTTCTAATAGGTTTTTTTGTACCGTCTCTAGAGTTTTATCCACCAGCGTCGTTCGGTTGTATACCGCCGTAACGGTGATGCCGTCGGGTAGGCTGCTTTTAATCTCTTCCAGTTTGAGCGCCACATCGTTGGCCACGGCACGGCTGTTTTCACCAGTCAACATGAAGACCGTGCTCATCACCACCTCGCGGCCATTCTGCGTGGCCGCGCCTGAGCGCAACTCTTTGCCGAGGCTAACAGTGGCCACATCTTTGATGCGAAGGGGAATGCTCTGGTGCTGGCGGATCACGATATTAGCCAAATCATCCAGCGTGTTGGCTTGACCCGGAACACGCATCAACCATTGCGCGCCGTTGTGTTCGATGAAACCAACGCCGCGGTTGCTGTTATTGTTTTCTATGGCGTTGACCACTTCGTTGTAGCTAATTTGGTAAGCCAGTAACTTGGCAGGCTCGGGAGCTACCAAAATCTCTTTTTTGAAACCACCAATCGGATTGATCTCCGCCACACCGGCAACGCGCATTAACTGTGGACGAATAATCCAGTCGTGGGTTGAGCGCAGATCCATTGGGGTGATCAAGCTACCATCGCTGTTTTGTGCGCCCGGCTCCGCATCAACGGTAAACATAAAGATCTCACCCAGTCCCGTGGCAATCGGGCCAAGGGTTGGCTCTAAGGTCGGCGGGATATCCGCTTTGGCCGTACTCAGACGTTCGCTGACTAACTGGCGGGCAAAATAGATATCCGTGCCTTCCTCAAACACCACGGTCACTTGAGACAAACCATAACGTGAGACGGAACGGGTATAATCCAGTTTTGGCAGGCCGGTCATGGCGGTCTCTACCGGAAAACTCACCCGCTGTTCGGCTTCCAATGGGGTATAGCCAGGCGCTTCCGTGTTAATGACAACCTGTACATTGGTAATATCAGGTACCGCGTCAATCGGCAGTTGGGTAAATTTCCACGCGCCTAATCCCATCACCATCAGGACAAGTGTCATCACTAACCCTCGGCGTGCGAGGGAAAACTTAATAATTGCTTCTAACATAATGCATCGCCTTCTTTGGTCGAGCCAATGAGTGAATTAGTGGTCATGCGATGCACCGGATTTTTCAATGTCGGCTTTGATGACGTAGCTGTTTTCACTCACATAGTGCGTACCGGGTTCTAAACCGCCCAGCACCTCGGCCCATTCACCAGCTTGTAGCCCGAGGTCAAGCATCCGTACCTCGTACTCTTCACCGATTTGCGCGTAGACCACGGTAAAGTCTCTAAAGGCTTGCAGGCCGGATCGCTTTACCGCTAAGGCTGCTGTGTGTTCTCCCACGGTGATGTGGGCACTGATATGACGACCGGGGCGCAGCTGACCTTTTTTATTGTCTAGCACCACGCGAACGCTGACCGATTGGTCGGTCTCGGCCAGCAGATTAATGCGCGAGACCTTGCCTTTAACCGTATGACCACTGGTGGTATCGGTGATGGTGACTGGCGCACCGATGCTGACTTGTGCGAGATCCGTCGGAAAGACTGACAGTTCCGCCCACACCGAGCGACTGTCCATGATGGTGAAGAGTTGACGGCCATCTGTCTGTTCACCAACATTGGCATTACGTAAGGTGATCACACCGCTGATCGGTGCGGTGATGGTAATCAGTTGCAGGCTTTCGTTACTTTCAACGGTGGCCAGTGTTTGGCCTTTGCGTACGCGCTCACCTTGAGAGACTGTGACAGATTTAATCGTGCCATCAAAACGGGCTGTGATTCTGCGCATGCGCTCACTGTTGGCGGCGATTTGGCCATACACGGGGATGGTTCTTTGTATCACCACCGATTCGGCAATTGAGGTACCTATTTCCAAAGCTTCGGCGACCGCTGTTTCAATCTTGGTTCGACCTTCAAAGTTGTCGTATTCCCAGGTATGGGTCGAACCTGCATAGCTTGCATTGATGGTGACGATAAATGAATGGGGTTCATAAATAACCATATCGCCACGCAGTGCATCGCCTTGTGGTTTGAATTTAATCTCATCAATTGTGCCACCTAAGCGGGTTAAATTGATCTCAAGATTCACCTCGTCTGGGGTTAGTGCCTGACCATTTTTGATGGCCCAGGCACGAAACTCAGGTGGTACACCGGTCTCAAAAATAGCCAGTTCAAGTGTAAAATCACCATCTATTAATAGTCGACCGTTATGCGGGCCTTTTTCCGGTTCGGCTTCAGCCACTTCACCGTGAGCGTCTTTGGATGACATGGCTTGCCCTGAGTCTGTACCACCACAAGCGGATAGTAATGTGGCTAACAGTAGGGGTAACCAAATTCGCTGTGAGAAATTTTGGTCACGGATGGCCTTATGCAGTGAAGCACATGGATGTGCGAGAGCGTATTTCATTGTGTTGTTCATTGGGAGCCTCATAATGTTGTCTTCGGTTGCGCAATGCGCACGCCGGTCAATCGTTCAATTTCAATGATGTTGCGATGTGCATCAATGCTGGCTTCAACCAACGCATTATGCGCATCCAGCAATTCCGCCTGAACACTACGCAGCTCCAGATAGCTATAGCGCCCAAGGTTGTAGGCGCGACGGGTCTCGGTGAGTGCTTGCTCAAGTGGTGGGATAATCTCGCCACGTACCGTCTCAATGACATGCAGACTGTGTTGTAACTTCTCATGCCTCACATAGAGTGCGGTTTCGATGTGAATGCGTGCTGCGTGTTCGTCACCGCTTATTTTTGCCAGGTTCGCTCGGGCTTCAGCAATACGGCCAGGGTTACGTGTGCGTTTGCCAAAGGGAATAGTGATGCCTGCAACAAAAGCTTGGTCATTTCCATTGTTGGTATGACGAATCCCCGCATTGACCCGCCAGTTGGGTTTGTCTTGTGCCAGTGCGAGCTGTAACTTCTCTTTATTTAACAACTGAGCCGACTGCAATCGGGCAAACTCTGGGTTTTGCGGTAACTGTGATTTGAGTGTTTCAAACGATGCCACCTGAGGCAGCAGTGTGATGTCACCCTCAACTCGCGCAAAGGTCACCCTTGTTTCCCCCCATTGGGCAGCTAAGCGACGGTTGGCAGAGAGCAACTCATGCTCAATGTCTTCTCGCTCTAGTTTTCTGCGCGCCAGTTCTGCTTGCGCTCTGGACAACTCCGCTTCAGGTGTCTTGCCCGCTTTCACTCGCTTGCGTACTGACTTGATCGTCTCTTCTGCAAGCTGAATGGTTTTATCCGCATTTGCCTCGCGTGCTTGAAAAGTCAAGCTGACAAGATAAAGGCGGGCGGTTTCTGCCGCCGCATCTAACTGTTTAATATCCGCCTCAACTTCAATTAAAGATGCCCCTGCGCGTGCGGCATTAACGTAACGCTGGCGGATTCCACGCTCAAGCACCCAACCAATACTGAGGGTCGCTTGCGCGCTATCTACCCCTTTGTTATTGCCGGTACCTAAAACATCTTCCAGCTCGAAGCTTAATTCAGGGCTGGGGGCCAACCCCGCCTGTTGCACTCGCCCTTGCTGGGCTTTCAATTGATAATCGAAAGCCCGTAGGGTCGGGTTGTGTTCGATGGTTTTAATAACCGCTTCATGCAAACTGATCGTGCGCTGGTTCGTCTTTGAATCTGGGGCTGCACCTGCATAGGTAGCAGCCGTTGTACTCAGCAGTGCCAAACAAAATGCAACCGACCGCGTAGCCGTTTGTCGCGGCATGGAAAAAGATACCCACATTACAAACTCCTTGTGTACGCCTGTCATCATGCAGGCGTACCAACTTAGTTTTTAGAAATTAGTAGTTTTCGGTTTCATGCAAACGATGCTGTGCATCGCCCAATGAAGGAACAAAATCGAAAAAAACAGATAGAGGGGGTTCTTCTGAGATAGATAACTGGGTTGGTTTCAGCCATAAAAGCACGGCAAAACAAACCCACGTAGAAAGCTAGGCGCTAAGCTACGATAGACATTCTCAGAAGGGTTTTAGTGTTGTGGTGGTGCCCGTAAAGGCGGAGAAAGGAGATAGTGCTTATGAATGGCAGGTCTACTCTCTCGGCAACGCTGAACGAGCTGTCGTGAAGAGATAAATACCATCAAGGTAAAAAAGAGCGCGAATAGCGCTATCGCAAATACATTATTATTGGTGTTTTTCAAAGTCCCATCGGGACTGACATCGATTTCAGATGCCTCTCCATCATGGTGATCGTCGTGGGATGTGTCGTGAGTGAAATGAGCTTTGCTCAAATGACCATGATCGCCTGCTTCATCAATGGCATGGATATGGTGGTTGTCATGTCCGTGATCCAGGCCATGAACATGCAGCTTAGCTTCCTGCGCGCACAGCAGCGCCAAAGAGAGCAACAAGCCCCACAATAGCAATGTCTGTCTGTTTATCCGGCGAAAAGAGTGCATATCCAAGCGAGTCTATACAGTTAATTGATCAAAGACAATCATGGTTGGTGCTAAACCTCAGCAGAGGCTCACAATATAGCCATGAGCTAACGAAGGAGAGCAATCATGACAATAAACTCCATAAATATGTACATCGCTATTTAGTCGAGTACCGGTATCGTTTTAATCGTCGGTTTGATATAAAAACGATCTTGCTACGTTTGTTACGGGTGGCAGCAACCATAGGGCCTAGGACTGAGTGTTGACTGCGAACAGCTGAGGTTTAGCACTCTTGTGTAACAACATCGTAAGTGATTGATTTTGTTACTCTCTGATTTGTGGCCGTGTAGCGGCCTGAGTCGCTAATCAGGATCAGGTTTGATGTTGAGTTGTTTTGATCAGTAACTTTTGTTTGGGTGAAAGATCTGTTCATTAATAGGCATTAATTTTTCCCGCTTAGTAGGATGATAATTGCCTGCTACTGGCGATGTTGTTGCTTTTTCTAATGTCGTTAATTCATAGCTTTCAAGTGATTAAGCCTATTTTTTATAGGCTACTCATTGTTGATGAGATAGCTGGCCTGATATTTGCATATCTGGTTCAGATAACGCTTTTAAGAGTGAAAGTTTAAGAGGAGTCAAAAGATGAACCAAGAGTCCAACGAAGAGCAACCAACAACGACTGATTCTGGGTCGACAACTTGGGGGCCAAAGCTATTTTGGGCTGCGTTGCTGGCAATTTTGAGCTTCTTCTATTGGTTGTTGATCTATTCGGGCGGCGTTGTCGTCCATCACGGTTAGTGGGGGATCGTTAGATGAATAATGAAAAATCGGGGGGTGCTGGATCTGTAGTGCTCGCATTTGTCGCATTTGGCATCGCACTGGCTGTTTTTTACGGCTTGGATCACTTCATCATGAATATCCAGGGGCTTCCACTTAATTGGGATCTGACACCGGCAGGTTGAATGGGGAATATCGGCAATGAGTTTTAAAAGAGTGAGCAAGCTGGGCCGCATTCGTTCGTTCTCAGCATTTTTTGGCACATTTTTACTGACGCTACTTATCATTGGAGTGGTTATTCCTGGTGCCTCAATCGCTGCTGATGCTGGGGTGTCTGATACACTGGAAGAGCGCATCAGTCCGATGGGGCGTGTCCATGTTGAGGGGGATGATAGCTTCGAGCCAGCTGTTGAAGCTGAGGCGAGTGAAGCTGAAGAGGTAGTCCCTTACCAGATGAAGAAACCGAGTCGGAGTGACTACCCCGATGTCGGTGTGAGTAGCCGAGCAATCGTCTGGGTTTTAGCCCAGTTACATCTATTTTTTGGGGCGCTGGTGTTAGCGATCCCACTCTTTGTTCTCGTTATTGAGCTGGTTGGCGTCAGCACGGGGGATGAGCGTTATGACAGCATGGCGCAAGAGTTCATGAAGATCAGCCTGACCGGGTTTTCGATCACGGCGATCATTGGTGGATCACTTGCGATAGCGCTGTTTACGCTCTACCCCGACCTTATGGCCTATATGACGCACGTCTTTGGCGCGCAGATGTTGGTCTATGCATCGCTCTTCTTCTTTGAGAGCTTTTTCCTCTATACCTATTATTATGGTTGGAATGCGATGCGTTACGGCAACCTGAAATGGTTGCACCTTACTCTGGGCCTGCTGCTGAATGCGGCGGGTATGACCATCATGGTGATGGCTAACTCTTGGGCCACCTTTATGATGGCTCCCTCTGGGGTTAATGAAGTGGGGCAGGTGGTCGGCAATATCTGGGAGGTGATGAAGGGGCCGCTCTGGAACCCGATCAATCTGCATCGTTTTATCGCCAATATCGCCTTCGGTGGTGCGGTGGTGGGGGCTTATGCCGCCTTTAAATTTCTCAGTACACGTGACCCAGAAGAGCGGGCTCACTATGACTGGATGGGTTACACCTCCAACTTTATCGCCATCCTCTCATTCCTTCCGTTGCCGTTTGCCGGTTACTGGCTGATGGCAGAGATCTACGCCTACTCGCAGCAGATGGGTATCACCGCGATGGGGGGTATTTTGGCGTGGTTGTTTATCGTTCAGGCGGTGCTGATCGGCACCATTCTATTGGCAGCCAACTACTATCTCTGGGCAGGTATGTCGCGTACCGAAGGCTCGGAGCGCTACAAACCGCTGATCAAAGTGATCGCTTTTGTCTTGGTGACCTGTTTCTTGGTCTGGGTGACACCGCATACGTTGATCCTATCGGCAACTGAGATTGCGGCGTTGGGTGGCAGTCATCACCACCTACTCGGGCCTTTGGGCATCATGCCAGCGAAGAATATCGCGGTGAATTTGATGCTGATTGTCACCTTCTTGTCGTTTCAGCTCTATCGCCGATCAGACAAGGTGGCTACGGTCTCCTGGGCACCCTTTGGCAATGCGTTAATGGTGGCGATCTATGTTGTCGCGGTGGCTAATGTGATCTTTGCCGGTGTCTACTACGGTTACTTCACCAACACCGTCTACAAAGTGGGTTCATCAGTGATGCAGGTCTGCTCAACACTGGTGGTGATTGTGGTGGGTATCACGCTGGATGCCTTCCTATTTAAAGGGGCTAAAACACTGCCCTCCTACTGGGGTAAGGTGCCAGATCGGGCGCAGTATGCACTCTTTGCACTGCCGGTCGCTTTCACTTGGTTGATGGGTTTGATGGGTTATGTCCGCTCTTCAGTGAAGACCCATTGGCATGTCTATACGGTGATGAAAGATAACTCACCTGACAACTTCATCCCCACCATTGGCTACGCCGGTAATATGATCACCCTTGTTACCGTGTTGTTCCTGGTTATGGTGCTGTTTATGTTCTGGATTGCCAATCTAAGTGCCACCAAACAGGCGAAACCAGTCGCCAGTGTTGATGGGGGTGCAGCATGAATGTACTGGGCAAAACACTAGGCTTCAGCCTTGGCATGATCCTCATCTTCACTCTGGTAGCTAACCTGCTGCCACAGGTAGAGGGTGAGGCGCCGGTTGAGCAGAAGGTTGATCTCGGTGCATTGACGATGGAGAGTTATATCGCTCTGGGCGAGGCGCTATTTAGTGGAAAGGGAACCTGTACTCTTTGTCATAACGCAATGGGGCGTGCGCCTGATCTATTGGTGATGAATGTTGGTGGAGCAGCAGAAAAACACTTGGAGGATGAGCGTTATAAAGGCAAAGCGACCAATATCGAAGAGTACCTACATGAGTCGATGGTAGACCCGGGTGCCTTCGTGGTGGCCAGCTTCGGTAAAAAAGGCAGCAATGATACCGAATCACCGATGCCCGCAGTTAACAAAGCGCCGATTGAACTCTCTGAGATTGAGATCAATGCCATCATCGCCTTCTTACAGTTTAAGGATGGCAATGATGTAACGGTTGAACTACCAACAGAGGCTCCACCTGTTGAGGCTGCGCCCGCAGCAGGTAGTGCACCAGCACCGGCTGCTACGGCAGAAGATGCGATCAAAAAGTATGGCTGTCAGGCGTGTCACTCCATGTTGGGTACCGAGTCTTCTGTTGGCCCTGCATTAGATGGCATCGGCTCACGCCAGAGCGCCGAGCAGATCAGCCTAAGCATTACCGATCCAGCCGCAGCGATTGCTGAAGGCTTTACTCCAGGCGTTATGCCGGCTGACTTTGCGGAGAAGATGACCGTGAAGGAGTTGAAGATGATCATCGACCTGTTGCTGGAGCAGAGATAGTGAAAAATTTAAAAATACCTGTGTTTTGGCAGGCGATACTGGTCGTTATTATCTCCTATGTAGTGCTTGATAACGCCTTTCCACCGCTGCTCCCTTTGACCTTGTTGGTGCAGTACATGATCATCGTCGTGATCGGTGTGCTGCTCTACTACTCGTTTGAAGATGAGCGTTGGGCGGAGTTTAAACAGCCCATTTTTGCCGTGCTGCGTGATGATGATAAAACGGTAGCTCGTTGGGGTTTCTTAATCCTGATCCCCGCCATCATCAGTTACACAGTTTATGGTCTGGTTAAGCCGAGTAATGAAGCGCCAGTTGAGCTGCGTCAGGTGCATCCTGCACCGCCATCAACACTTAAGGTCTACAACAAAAAGTTTGATCTTGGTTCACTAGAGAACCCGATACGTGATGATATTCTAGCGACCATGGCAACGGACAAAGAGTCGGCTTGGCAGAAGTATGATTCAGCCGTACTAGCGGGCCGTGATGTCTACTATGAAAACTGCTTCTACTGTCACGGTGATCTGCTGAATGGCAAGGGGCACTACGCGGAGGGTTTTAATCCACAGCCGATCAACTTTCTTGATCCCACCATCATCCCGCAGTTGCAGGAGTCATTCCTCTTCTGGCGTATCACCACGGGTGGCCCTGGTCTACCGAAAGAGGGCACACCTTGGAACTCAGCGATGCCGGTTTGGCATGAGATGTTGAGTGAGAATGATGTCTGGAATGTGATCACCTTTATCTTTGACTATAACGGTCAGGTGCCCCGTATTTGGGACCCTGAAGTCTCAAAAATAGTCACCGGAATGAAGGATGAGGTGCTAGCCAAACGTAAAAATATTAAAGGCTTGGCGCTCTATAAGTTCCGTTGTGAAGTGTGTCATGGTGAATTTGGTATGGGTGATGGTATTGCTGCCGAGCGCATGTATCCTAAACCGCGTGACTTTAGCCTTGCGCTCTTTAAGTATAAAACCTCACCTGGCACTCAGCTTCCATTGGATAAGGATCTCTTCAACACCATCAAGTTTGGTCTGCCAGGAACCGGCATGCCAGGTTGGGAATCGGCGATGAGTGATGAGCAGATCAATAGTCTGCTACCTATTCTGAAAAGCTTTGATCTCACTTGGGCTTGGGCACCAGAAGATGCCGATGATGATCTGTTTGATGATGAGGGGCGTTACACCAAAACTGACTTCAATGTCGTCTCTGATAATGAACCGCTAACGGGGCAGATCGCCTACTCCGATGAGTCGGTTGAGAAGGGGCGTGAAGCCTTCCTCAAATCCTGTAAAGAGTGTCATGGCCGAGAGGGCCGCGGCAACATTCTCTCTGGCAAAAAGCTGGAAAATGATTGGGGCTTCCGCATCTGGCCACGAGATTTGACTAAACCTTGGACGTGGCGAGCGACTCAATCGACAGCCAAGGGTGAAGGCGAGCGTGATGAGACGATCAAGAGCATCTATTCTCGTCTCTCAATTGGTATCCCAGGCACCCCAATGCCAGCACATCGTGCGGTAGAAGAGGGCAATACCGACCCAGTGAGTTTGGATGATCGCTGGCATATCGCCAACTTTGTCTACAGCCTGCGTGACACCACCGTACAACCTGTCGATGGCCCCGTTGTTACCGGCATGAAGTTGACGGGTAGTTTGCCAACATCGCTGGAAGATGAGCGTTGGGCGCAAGCGCCAGCGGTTACCCTGCCGATGGTGCCCAACATCATCAAAGAGGATCGTCTCTTCACACCGCTCAATGATGCCATCACCGTGCGTGTGCTCTATAACGACAAGGATATCGCCTTCTTACTCTCATACGGTGATCGTACCGAGAGTCGCCCGGGTATCGACTACTTCACCGAGCTGCAAGATGAAAACCTCGATATGCATGCTGATGCGATGGCGATTCAGTTCCCAAAAGAGAACGCCTATGAGGTGCGGCCCGTTGAGAAGCCACTCTTCAGACACGGCGATGCCAAGCGTAACACCACCATCTGGTATTGGAACGCCGGAAGCATCGAGCCTGAAAAACGTGAGTCAACGACTTTGTTGGATGCCACCGGCCCTAACAATAAACTTGAGCCACGTTTGAAGGATCGAAGCCTGAAGAGCACCGCAGGCTGGAAAGAGGGCCAATGGCAAGTGCTGATGACCCGCTCACGTAAAGGTGGTGCTAGTGGTGATGTCAATTTCGATGAAGGTCAGTTCATCCCCGTCTCATTTGCCAACTGGGATGGCAGTAACGGTGAAGTCCGTGCGCGCCACACTCTAAGCACATGGTACTGGTTGATGCTGCCTCCAGAGTTGGATGCTGGCAAAGTCTATGGCATGCCAGCAGGTTTCGCCCTGTTCTTCTTTCTGATCGGCTTGCTGATCGTCAATTCACAGCGTAAGAGAGTTTAGCGCCTCCCTCATGGCGCGTGGAGGAGTCGCCTGCTAGGTGGCTCTGCTCATAAATAATAGTAACAACCAGAGGCAAGGCATTTACGGTTTTCTTGCAAGTCGATAAATTTGATAAGCGCTCACTATAAGAAGAGGCTAGTATATCGCCCAGATTTCAACGGCGGCATACGGCTTGCTGAGTTGGACATTTCTATATGCGGTATATATTTAGATGACAAAAATAATCACTATTGATGGCCCAAGTGGGTCGGGTAAAGGCACCATCAGCCAACGGCTGGCCAACCATTTTGGTTGGCACTTCCTAGATAGCGGTGCCTTATACCGCTTGTTAGGTCTAGCCGTAAACCGCCAAGGGATTGGATATGATGAGGTGGCACGGGTTGTAGAGATTGCCGAGACGATGTCGGTTGAGTTTGTCGGTGAGCGTGTGCTGCTTGAGGGGGATGATGTCACCGATACTATCCGCACTGAGACGGCAGGCAATAACGCCTCAAAAGTAGCGGCAATTCCACAGGTTAGAGCCGCACTGCTTGCTTGGCAGCACGATTATGCCAAGCCTCCAGGTTTAGTGGCAGATGGCCGTGATATGGGGAGTGTTGTCTTTCCTGATGCGATGCTGAAGGTTTTTCTCACGGCAAGTGCTGAAGAACGGGCGAAAAGACGCTATAAGCAGTTGAAAGAGAAGGGGTTAGATGTTAATGTCCGCGAGCTCACTGTGGAGATTAAGGAGCGCGATCAGCGCGACATGAACCGCAGTGTTGCTCCCCTGGTGGCAGCCGAGGGGGCGCTAGTGCTTGACTCAACATCACTTTCTATTGAAGAGGTGCTGAATTTAGTCTTACAAGAGGCTGGAAAAAGGCTCTAGAGAAACGCTCTGCGGTTGACTATTATTTCAACAGCAGGTGAAACAAGAGGGTCGATGAACAGGTGTTCACGACTAAATTTAACTATTTAACCTGACGACATCCCATATCGTCTTGTAGAAGCCCTGGCTTCAGGAAATCCAATCCCATGACCGAGAGTTTTGCAGAATTATTTGAAGAGAGCATGGCCAACATGCAGCTCAATACGGGCGCAATTGTTATTGGCACTGTGATCGAGATTACGAGCGATACCGTGATCGTTAATGCTGGTTTAAAATCAGAAGGCATCATCCCTAGAGAGCAGTTCCTTAATCTGGCTGGTGAGCTGGAGGTTGAACTGGGTGACCAAGTAGAAGTTGCTCTAGATGCCGTAGAAGATGGTTTCGGTGCGACCCGTCTCTCACGTGAGAAGGCGAAACGTAACCAAGCATGGCAAGTGCTTGAGAAAGCATTTGAAGCTGAAGAGACCGTTGTTGGTCGTATCAATGGCAAGGTCAAAGGTGGTTTCACTGTTGAGCTGGGCGATATCCGTGCATTCCTGCCGGGTTCACTGGTTGACGTTCGTCCAGTTCGCGATACCGCGTACCTGGAAGGCAAGGATCTCGAATTCAAAGTTATTAAGCTGGATCGTCGTCGCAACAACGTGGTTGTTTCACGTCGTGCTGTTGTCGAGTCTGAGTACAGCGCAGAGCGCGAAGCGCTGCTGGAGTCTCTCCAGGAAGGGATGGAGATCAAAGGCATCGTCAAAAACCTCACCGATTACGGCGCATTCGTCGACTTGGGTGGTATCGATGGCCTGCTGCACATCACCGACATGGCCTGGAAGCGTGTTAAACACCCTTCAGAAGTGGTTGAGATCGGTGACGAAGTTAGCGTACGCGTCCTCAAGTTTGATAAAGAGCGCAGCCGTGTATCACTCGGCCTGAAACAGATGGGCGATGATCCATGGAGCAACCTGGCTCGTCGTTACCCAGAGCACACACGTCTGTTTGGTAAGATCACCAACATCGCTGACTACGGTTGCTTTGTTGAGATCGAAGAGGGTGTAGAGGGTCTGGTTCATGTCTCTGAGATGGATTGGACCAACAAGAATATTCACCCTAACAAGCTGGTTCAGTTGGGTGATGAAGTTGAAGTAATGGTTCTTGATATCGATGAAGAACGTCGTCGCGTCTCTCTCGGTATGAAACAGGTTCGTCCTAACCCTTGGGAAGAGTTTGGTGAGACCCATAACAAAGGTGATCATGTCTCTGGTAAGATCAAATCAATCACCGATTTCGGTATCTTTATCGGTCTAGACGGTGGCATTGATGGTCTGGTTCATATGTCAGATATCACTTGGGACGAAGGTGGCGAAGATGCCATCCGTGATTTCAAGAAGGGTGATGAAGTTGAGACGGTGGTTCTCTCTGTCGATCCTGAGCGTGAGCGTATCTCTCTCGGTGTTAAACAGCTGGCGAAAGATCCATTCTCAATGTATGTCGCTAGTCATGGTAAAGGCAGCATCGTAAATGGTGTTGTTACTGAGGTTGATGCTAAGGGTGCCGTCGTTAATCTGGCTGACGGTATTGATGGTTATCTACGTGCTTCTGAACTCTCTCGTGATCGTGTAGAGGATGCACGTACCATTTTGAAAGAGGGTCAGAAGTTAGAGGCTAAGTTCTTGGGTGTTGATCGTAAGAACCGTAGCATTTCACTCTCTATCAAAGCGAAAGATGTTGATGAAGAGAGCGCTGCAATGAAGGGTTACGCCCGTGATGCAGCCAGCAGCAAGCCTACTTTGGGTGACCTGTTGAAGCAGCAGATGGAAGGAAAGGGCGAGTAAGCTCTTAATGGTTTAAGTTGTTCAGGGCTGATCTCCTTTTAGATCAGCCCTGACAGCTCAAACTAGTTTGTTTTATTGTTCTAGGTTCGGGAATATATTTAAGAATGACAAAGTCTGAGCTGATTGAAATTATTGCAAAACGACAAAGTCATCTCGCACATCGTGATGTTGAGTTGGCTGTAAAGTGCATGATTGAGCAGATGGGGCAGTCACTGGCCTCTGGCGAACGCATCGAAATTCGTGGTTTTGGGAGTTTTTCCCTTCACTATCGTCCACCTCGTTTTGGAAGAAACCCAAAAACGGGAGATTCGGTGGCCCTTGCAGGCAAACATGTACCGCACTTCAAACCGGGTAAAGAGCTGCGTGAACGGGTCGATGCCTCCCGCACGCGTTGCGATATCTGCGAGGATTGATCGTTTGCTGTGCTGCTTAAGGTAAGGTTAACCCTTATCTTTTCTGCTGTGCTATTCGCACCTTTCTTATGCCAGGTGCGTAGAGGCGTTCGCTCTCTACTTTTTTTACGCTCGCTAATTAATCTCCTCTCTTATCTTAGGCTAAGCAACACTCTGTTTTACAGAGCTACTAACTATTCAGATCTACCGTTCAATAGATGGCTCGAGAATGGTGAAATTGACAGCAGAAAGTGCTGCCTACGCCGATTTTACTGCTTATTTTTAGTTCGGCATCGTGACGATAGAGTGCATGTTTAACGATAGCCAGCCCAAGCCCGGTACCTCCTGATTCGCGAGATCGCCCCGTGTCGACTCGATAAAAACGCTCTGTTAGGCGGGAGAGGTGACGCTCTGCAATGCCGTCGCCCTGGTCTGACACAGAAAAATATGGGCCGACGCTGTTCTTCGCCCAAATGATCGATATGGTGCTGTTGGGTGATGAGTATTTTACTGCATTGGTTAGCAGGTTGGAGAAGCTACTGCGAATCTCTTGTCGATTACCATGTAGTGAGAGCGACTCGTCGATCTTTAGTTTAAATTGGTGTCTCTGTGCATCGCTAAGAAGTTTTGCCTCTTCGATCACCTCAGTAATCAGCGTACCGATAGCGAGTGGCTCCTCATCAATGGTTTTGCTCTCGATCTCTAATCTTGAAAGTATCAGTAGATCATCCACCAATAGCTGCATTCTCGCCGCTTGTTGCTGCATTAGTTCAAGTGGGCGATCTTGGTGCGCTAGGGTTTCTGCATCATTCAGCGCTTCGAGAAAACCGACGAGGACGGTGAGTGGGGTCTTTAGTTCATGGGAGACGCTAGAGACGAAATTTCGCCGGGCTTGGTTGAGGTGGAATAGTTGAGTGATCTCACGCACAACCACTAGGTGCTGTCGTTCCATTTTACCAAAAGAGGTCACCTGTAGAGAGATGATGGCATTTTGGTTATTTGGCAGTGAGAACTCTAATGGTCGACTGAAATCGGACTGTTGCAGGTAGGTCTCAAGGAATAGGTAATCGACCTTATCGGTCAGTAATTGACCGCTGTCACTAGGCCAGTGAATGTTGAGCAGAGTTTCTGCTGCGGGGTTGGCCCAACTGATTCTATTTTCCTGGTCAAGCGTGATCAGGGCGTCCGATATAGCCGTGCTGGCCTCTTGGAAGTTAGTGACAAACTGCTTTAAATTCTGTTTGAGCTTGTTGTTTTGTTTCTGTTGAAGGCTTTTTTCCCGATATATCTTCCCCCATAGGCCGGTTGGGTAGGGCTTTTGCACCTCTTTGCCGTTGCTAATCAATTTATTTAGCAAAATAAGCTGATGGAAATGCCGTGCTGAAAAAGTTAGCAGTGTGGCCGCAATGCCTAGAGCAATGTCATTCGCCAACCAACCAACGAGAGCGCCAATAAGGAGGGGCGGAGCGGTTAGCAGCAGCTCATCTTTTAGGATGTTAGACAATGGAGTGCTTCACTATTATTAAAGGGGAAAGATATCTGTAGATCATTAATGTTCCCTTCTCCACCAGACGGGTTTTAGCATAATCAAACCGATTGTGGAGATAAACAGTGCTAAGGCAATAAGCAGAATGGCAGGGTTATAGCGCACCATTACTGCGGCCATGGGGCGGTAGGTGAGTTCCTTAAATTGAAACACCTCTTGGCCCAATGTCAGTGAGCTGTGGCGACCAGCAGTGGTTGTTAATGCGATGATTTTTGTCTCTGTTGTACCATCTTCTGCTTGCCATGTGAGTTGGGCAAAAGGCCCCATCTGTGTGTTGATCATACCTTGTAAGGTGACGCTGCCAGAGCCTACTTGTTTAGCTATTTCGGTGGTGAGGGAGATCTCCTGGCCGCTGTTGTCACTTTTGATGATAAATCCACGTACCTTATTTTCGCCACTTTGAATAATAATCTCCCACTCGCCATTGTCGAAGATGGCGGGTTCATTGTAGGCGATCGTTTGGTTGATTTTCTCGCCATTAGCGCGTTCGATCTTGAGACCCACCTTAGTATCTTTCAGACTCCCATCGGGGTGTTGGATGTTTTCAATGTACTCCGTTCTCACCAATCCTATGCCAGGGATAAGTACCCCCTCCTGTGAGATAACCCCATGCTGGGTTTGGCCGTAAAAGCCATCAACTAGATGAGCGCCCATGGTGAGCAGTAGAGCGAGATGAATAAGTAGCGCTGCTGTTCTGTGAAGTCGCTGGCTTTTGGATTGAATGAGTTCAACGGCAGATTCGATCAGGCAGGCGCTGAGATTTATGCCATAGAGTGTAAAGGTGATGATGAGTGCATAGAGCCAGCTGTGTTCAATTCTGACTGGATCGAAGAAGTAGTTCAGATCAAAAGGGAAGAAGGGGGGGTAGAGGTCGGTGTAGATATTCATCACCAAACTACCGATGGCGAGGTTGAATACCACAACAAGACCAAGGATGAATCCAAGATCTCGGTGGCCGACTAACTTAATCAGTGAATAGAGCATGTTCAGAATTTATGGATTGAGCGTGTGAAGAAACCGGTGCCAATAAAGGTGATCAAAATTAAGGCCATACCGATGGTATAGAGCGGTACTTTCCAATGCCGAAACCGAGGTAGTGCATCGATATGCAGCAGGTTGCCGTAGTAGAGCCAGAGAATAACGGACCAGAGTAGTTTTGAATCCCACATAAAGTAAGCGCCCCAAGCCAGATATCCCCAAATGCCACCAAAGAGCATGGCAAAGCTGAATAGAATAAAACCGTTGCGGTTGAGTTCGGTAATCAGAGGTCTGTCGGCCAATGCTGGGTCGATTGACTTTAATTTCCTGGTTGAATAGAGCGCATCAATGCCCGCTAAGAACCAGAGCGCATAGGCAGCGAATGAAAGAGGCACATGTAATGGGTACCAGATGGTTCTAAGATAGGCCGTTGGATAATGCAGCTTATCTTCAAAAATGAGTGTTGCAGCCAGAGAGGAGAAGGCCAGTACCAATAAGGTGGTGAACTCTTTGTTAGCAATTTTCTCTCGATAGATCATGGCGCAGACCACAATCAATACCGATAGGGTGGCAAATGACTCAATTTTGTCGGTGAATGGGAAAAACTCTTTTAAATAGGCGCGAGTAGCAAAAAATATAGTAATGAGGAGTAAGAAGCTCAGTAATGAGTAGGTCGTACTCCGCCTGTGACCAAACATAGAGAATAAGATAGCAAATCCAATGATGACTATGGCTGCAACCCGGGTAGATGAAATAAGTGTCTCAAGTTCTGTCGTCATCTTTTTAGTACAACTTAATTGGTGGCATGTTTGCCAGCAATGATCTCAGTCTTTTGCTGTTGCTTCAAATTGATATGCTAAAATAGGCGTTTATTGGGCTCAGTGAGCCGTGTTCTCCGGGTGCGGAAGTTGGCCCAATGGCTAAATCAATCATACATAACGACTCTATTTCATACATGGGGTTTGATTGATTCTGCTTTGTCTTAGTGCTGCGCGGCAAGTCATGTGTTGATTATGTGACTGGCTGACATTTGAGTTATTGAAGCTTCTTGATGTGTGCTGCCTTTATAAGGCTAACTGTGTGAAGTGCTAAGGCAAGTGTGGAGATGGCTGTAACCATTTGGATGGAGTTGGAATGCAAATCAGCGTTAGCGTTAGTTAAGTTTGCATTTCATACACATGGTTGAATGTAATCAACTATCGTTGACCGCCATGGCGTGTAAAACGAGGGCGGTTAGCCCCGGTAGCTGTGAGGGTGCACCGTAACCCGTCGTGCGCGAGTGCCAGAGGAGATACGATAGTAGGCATTCGAACGCGGCGTCACGACGTCCGGGGCATAATAGGCTGTCGAAGATCGATTGCAAAAGGGTGACTGGGGTGTCCCGTTTTGTATGATTGAGATCAAAGATCTCGCTTGACGTTGTGCTTTTGGCTTCTTAAATGAGGTTGATGGCACACCTCTGTGACCTCTTTTTTTGTAGAGGAATGCTGTCTAATTTTATATTGATTTAGATCAAGTTTGGCCATAGTCAGGTGTAGTAACATTCTATGTGTTCTTAGCTGGGTTGAGAATGTGACGAATTGTCGCAGTTCCTAAAAAGCCCCCATATATGGAGCTGCTTGAGTTTGAACGTAATGAGTAGGCGATACAGTTTTTAGAATTTAAAGACACCCCGTTACTAAAATATATAGAGGTTACAATGAGCGATAAGAAAATCGACCATAATGAAGAAGTAATAACTGGCGAAGTAGTAGAGCCATCACGCCGCGGTTTTTTTAAAACTGCTGCAACAGGACTGGCTGGTGCTGGTGCGGTTTCAATGGGAATGCTGCCGTTTGGAACATCATCTGTGGCGCAGGCTTCTTCAGGTAAAGGGCCTAAAGAGCATGTTGCTCCTGGTGAACTAGATGAGTACTACGGTTTCTGGTCAGGCGGTCAGTCTGGTGAGGTTCGGGTTATAGGTATTCCTTCTGGTCGTGAACTGAAGCGTATCCCTGTTTTTAACTTTGATGCTGCTTACGGTTGGGGCACTACCAACGTCAGTAAAAAGATGCTGAAAGGTAAACTTTCAGGTGACACCCATCACTTCCATCTTTCATACACCGATGGCACCTACGACGGCAAATATGGCTTTGTAAATGACAAAGCTCAAGCGCGTCTTGCTCGTGTCCGTTTGGATATGATGGTGACTGATAGCATCATTGATATCCCTAATGCTCAGGGTACTCATGGTATCTTCCCATCACGTAACAAAATCAATGCGGTTTACCTTAACTCTGAATTCCGTATCCCGCTAATCAATGATGGTCGTGACGTAGAAGATCCTTCTAAGTATGGCTGTCTGCACACCTGTGTTGATGCCGAGAAAATGGAAGTTCGTTGGCAGATCCAGGTTGATGGCAACCTTGATCTCTGTGCGACTGATTATGAAGGCAAATACTCAATGGCTTGTTGTTACAACTCTGAAGAGGGTGTAACGCTTCCAGAGATGATGGGCAACGATCGTGATTGGTTGGTTGTTTTTAACCTAGAGCGCATTGAAGCTGCAATCAAAGCTGGCAAAGGCATCAACCTTGGTGATTCAAAGGTTCCTGTTCTAGATGGTCGTGGTAACTCAGAGTACACTCTCTACATTCCAGTTCCTAAGAGTCCGCATGGCGTTAATGTCGATCCAACTGGTAAATATGCTGTTTGTTCTGGCAAGTTGTCACCAACTGTTTCAGTTATCGAACTGGCTAAAGTTGATGCAGCATTCGCTGGTAAAATCAAACCACGTGATTGCGTAATTGCAGAACCTGAAGTTGGCCTGGGTCCATTGCACACTGCTTTTGATAACAAAGGCAATGCTTACACCTCAATCTTCCTTGATTCACAGGTTACTAAGTGGAATCTTGCTAAAGCGATTGCTGGCAAAAACCCTGTAATCCAGAAAGTTGACGTCCACTACCAGATCGGTCACATCAATGCCTCTATGAGTGAGACCAAAGATGCTGATGGTAACTGGATGATTGCTCTTTGTAAGTTCTCTAAAGATCGCTTCCTGCCTGTTGGTCCTTTCCGCCCTGAGAATGAGCAGCTGTTCAACATCTCTGGCGACAAAATGAGAATGGTTCATGAAGGCAGTGCTTCTCCTGAGCCTCATGATGCGCTGATCGTTTCACGTGATCTGATCCGTCCTAAGAAAGTTTGGGACATGAATGATCCACGTTTTGATGACGAGCATGCACTGGCTAAGAAACTGGGCGTAAAAATTGGCTCTGAGTCTAAAGTGATCGAAAAAGGAGACCACACCTACGTCTTCATGACCAGTGTTGCTCCTCAGTTCTCTTTGAGCAAAATTAACATCAAGCACGGCAACACCGTCACTATTGTGTTGGCCAATATGGATGCGGTTGAAGATCTCTGTCATGGTATCTGTATCACTCAGCATGATATTAATGTTGGTGTTTCTCCACAGGAAATCGTCTCTTTCACTTTCAAAGCTGATAAGAAAGGTGTTTTCTGGTACTACTGCCCATGGTTCTGTCATGCACTTCATCTAGAAATGCGCGGTAGAATGATCGTCTCTTAAGGTTACTTAGATACCGGCCGATTTTTTGAGGTTTACCCCACTGAATTGGCCGGCCCTCTAATCGCGAACAGTATAAGCCCTCATCTTCATCCGAAGATGAGGGCTTATACTGCTATACTCTGCGTTACTGAATGGGCCTGACGCCCAAAGATGTGAGATATAATATCTCTTTGTATTAGTTTGGCTTGCTATATCAGACATAACTAATATAGTCTTTTTGTTACTACAATTGATCCCGCACATATGTCAAAACAAATACTGCTAAATCTGCTGTTCACTTTTATTCTGCTATTCAGCACGCTGAGTGGAGCAAACAACGGCCTGACTCTTAAAGAGGGGAAACCCTTTTGCGATATTTATGCGTGTAGCCATGTTCTGCCAGAAGCTGATAGTTTCCAGCAAGCGAAGAGCATCTCTCTACCCGTTATTGAGGCGTTGAAAGGAGGCAAAGTCTTTGCTTACCTTTTTCTCTCAACAGATTTAGTTGATATCCCAGCCTACTCAGGCAAACCAATGGTGACGCTCGCTGCCATTGATACCAAAGGTTATATTCTGAGTGCTGAGATTGTTCATCACAGTGAACCTATTTTGCTGGTTGGTATTCCAGAATCTGTGCTTGAAGTTTTTTTGGCACAGTACATAGGTAAACACATATCAGATACCTTTGAGATCACCTCTGGTGGCGCGCTAAGTCAGGGTGCTGCGCACGTAGGAGCTGACTCAACCCAAAAAACAGTTTTAACTGCTGATGGAAATGTTCCAATCGATATGATTACAGGAGCAACCGTGACGGCTCAGGTGATGGATCAAACGCTGATTGCCACCAGTCGAATGGTGGCGCAGG
Organism: Candidatus Polarisedimenticolaceae bacterium; assembly: GCA_021647945.1. Classification (GTDB taxonomy): domain Bacteria; phylum Pseudomonadota; class Gammaproteobacteria; order Chromatiales; family Chromatiaceae; genus JAKITT01. The sequence continues at coordinate 34,212 of JAKITT010000003.1, read as the reverse complement.
CGCTTGGTATTTTGCCTCCTGATGACACACGGATTGTCACTTGGCATGCAGAATACCAGCCTAAAACCTGGGATGAGCTGGTTGCAGAAGGGAGCATCGGACACCTTTACATACCAACGGCTGATCTTGTTCCTGGTGCAGACAAAGATGAAGCGTGGCTTGACATCTATTATGCCGATATTACTCAGCCTGTCATCGGTATTAACATGTTGGGTGAGCGAAACTATAAGTGGGCGAAGAAGAGTGCCGGTGAAAATGGCAAAATTTTCATTGTTGTCGCCAATGGCAAGGATAGCTATAAAGGCTCCGGTTTTGTTCGTGGTGGTATATTTGAGCGATTCTATTTTGAACAGGGTTTTAATAAATATGTTTTCCGCGACCTTGTCTATGAGCATCTCTACGGCATTAAAATTGAAGGAGCACCTGACTTTAAAGAGAGTGGCCTCTTCTTTTTAAGAGATGATGCCTTTGATTCATCGCAAGAGTGGAACTTTACCTTCATTGCGAGCCATTTGACGGGTGAGACGGCGACATCGAAGATATTTAAAACTTACAGCGAAAAGTATCAATTTCCCGAGCGCTATTTTGACCTGAAGGTTATCAAAAAAGATCGTGGACCAAGCATGATTGAAAAGATCTGGAGAATGAAAATAGGCGAAGTGATTCTTCTATCTCTCTTTTTGGCCTTTACTGCACTGTTGTTCGCAAAACGCAGACTCTTTCTGACTTCAGCTAAACGCTTGGATGCCGTGCACATTACGATTCTTGTGCTCTCCATCGTGATTATTGGTTTTATACTAAAATCGCCACCATCGCTGACTCATGTTTTTCCACTCCTGCATAGTTTTGAGGATGGATTTCAGCTCGACTTATACCTCTCAGACCCTATCCAGTTTATCTTCTGGTGTGCCATTGCGATTAGCCTTATTTGGTTTGGGCGTGGCTGGTTTTGCGGCTGGATCTGCCCTTATGGTGCTGTTCTTGAGCTGACAAACCGTATTTCTAGAGCGGTGCTACCAAAGAAATATAGCTACGATTTCCCACCAAATGTTCACAATGTGCTGAAGAAGGTGCGTTATATCATCCTTTTTGTTTTGATCGGGATTGCGTTCTTCTCAACAGAGACCGCTGAGCTGTTGGCTGAGGTGGAGCCATTTAAGACGACATGGTTGGTAGGCATCTTCTCTCGCGAGTGGTTTTTCATCGTCTATTGGTTCGCACTATTCGGCATCAGCATATTTATCTTCCGTTTTTTCTGCCGATACATCTGCCCACTTGGCGCACTCCTCTCTATAGGGAGTTACTTCCAGATTGATCGCATCAAACGCTATGATTTTTGTGGTAGTTGTAACGTCTGTGAGGTGAAGTGTGATTCACTATCGATCAATCGCGATGGTGAAGTTGATCGCTATGAGTGCTACTCTTGCTTCGAATGTGAGCAGTCCTATTATGATGAAAAGGTCTGCCCCCCCCTTGTTTATCTTAATAAAGGTAAGCTGAATAGGATAAGCGAGAGCGACCTTAAAGTGATCCAAGCACACAAATGCCCATCTAAAACGGGCGGCAGTGGAGAGAGTAGTAGTTGATCCTCCCACTTCCAATATCATGCCTAACTGAAAAAGCTGAGATAATCCCACTGAAAATGACCTACCCGCGGCGCTGGATTGGCGCTGCGGTGTTGTCTCTCGTTTCGCTATCTCTATCGGCAGCTGATTTGCAAGTACCAAGTGAGGCTTACCCAACTATTGGTGAGGCAATTGAGGGTTCTACAGCGGGCGATGTGATCTACCTTGCGCCAGGTTTATATAAGGAGAATATCACTCTAAATAAACCGCTCACTCTTATTGGCAGCCCAGATAAAGGGTCAGTCATTGATGGTTCTGGTGAGGGCACGGTTATCAGGGTGGATAGTCCTGATGTGATGGTGTCGGGCTTAGAGGTGCGCCACAGTGGTGATGTGATTGAAAATCCAGATGCATGCATCTACGTCACCACCCTCTCTGCTGATGTGAAAATTGAGGGTAACCGGTTAGAGCAGTGCTCTTTTGGTATTTGGGTCAATGGTAGCGCTCGTCCGCAGGTGATTAATAATAGCGTTTCAGGTTATATGAAGACGCTTGTTTCTGATCGTGGTAACGGTATCCATATCTGGAATGTTGTTGGCGGCCTGATTAAAGGTAACCGCGTCTTTGGTGGGCGTGACGGCATATATCTCTCAAATACCAACGAATCAACCATTCAAGATAATGTGATGGATTCAACGCGTTTTGGCATTCACTATATGTATAACCATATGAATACCATTACCGGCAATGTCGTCTGTAACTCTAATGTGGGCCAGGCGATGATGTACTCAAAGAAGCTGGTTATCAGTAATAACGCTGTCATCAACAACCGTGATCACGGCATGATGCTCCGTGCGATTTTCGACTCAAAAATAAGCGATAATATCGCTTACGGCAACAATAAAGGGATCTACGTCAACGACTCCGACTTTAATGATATCCGTAACAATTGGATTGAGAATAACAATGTTGGCATAGCCGTCATGGCAGGGGCTGAAGACACCACCGTATTGGGTAATAATTTCATTTCGAATGCTGTGCAGGTGCTTTTTACCTGGCGCTTTTCGCTCTATTGGAACGATGAGGAGAGGGGGAATTATTGGAGCGATTATCTCGGTTGGGACTACGATGAAGACAATGTTGGTGACAAGATTTACTACGCCTCAAACCAGATTGATGGATTAATGCATCGCCACCCAAAGATGCGTCTTCTTGCTCTCAGCCCCGTTATACAGCTGCTCCAGGCACTTGAAACCCGTTTTCCTGTGTTGCGTACTGCCAGCGTTATCGATAAAAAACCAGCGATGCATCCAACTACTGCAACGCCCTCACAAATCATTGCACCAGAAAAGGCGTGCCTGTAAAGATGTCATTATCACAAGCTGCATCAAACGCTGACCTGAGTAAAGAGACTGAAGGCACCACGCCTGTGCTCTCTCTCTCAAATGTTAGTAAGAATTTTCCAGGAAAAAAAGTCCTGAAGTCGATTGATCTGCAAATTGCACCCGGCGAATTGGTGGCACTGGTTGGTAATAATGGCCAAGGTAAAACAACTTTGATGAAAGTGATCCTTGGCCTCTTAATTCCCGATAGCGGTGAGGTCTTGATCAATGGTGAGAGTGCGACGTCAAACCGCTCTATTGCCCAAAAATCGATCTTTGGCTATCTGCCTGAGACGACCGCTTTTTACCCCAATTTAACCGGGTTAGAGACCTTGCACTACTTTGCTGTTCTAAAGCAGGAGGGCCGCTCAAAAGTGCTAGAGGTACTGAAGATTGTTGGTTTGGCACAGGCGGCTCAGTATCGAGTTAAAACCTACTCCAAAGGGATGAAACAGCGACTTGGCCTTGCTCAAGCGCTTCTTGGAAAACCTAAACTTCTGCTGCTTGATGAGCCGACTAACGGGCTTGATCCATCGGGCATCCATGAGTTTTATCAGATATTAGGACGACTCAAAAACGAGGGTGTGGCAATCTTGATGTCGAGCCACCTCTTAGCTGAGATAGAGTCACGATCAGATGCGCTGGCACTGCTAAAAGATGGTGTGATCAGTGCCAATGGAACGGTTGAAACGTTGATACGTGATGCCGAGCTATCCAGCATCATCAAGTTCCATAAAGGGGCGAACTTTGACGTGGTTCGTCTTGATGAGCTGCTTCAGCTGCATACAACCGAAAAAATCTACAGTGAGCATACCGACTCATTTGTTCTGACTTGTCATCCATCGCATAAACAAGCACTGCTGTTATCATTGCTCTCTGCTGATGCATTGATTAGCAACCTAATTGTAAACGACCCTGGCCTAGAAGAGCTGTTTCTACAGCTGAATAGCGGCCTAGAGATTACCTAATAGCCTATTATGATGTCTACATTTACCATCCTGTTTGCCATTGCTCGGAAAGAGTTTGTCGACCATTTACGAAATGGTTGGATCGTTGCCGTTGGGCTCGCCTTTGCTATCTTCTCACTGCTTATCACCTTTGTTGGTTTTGGTTTCACTGGCTCGGTTGGCGTTGGTCAGGAGCAGAGCACACTCTTTAGCTTGATCAATTTGGTCATCTACCTTGTGCCTTTGCTTGGCCTGCTGCTTAGTTATGATGGCATTGCAGGTGAGTACGAGAGAGGCACCCTTGACCTGTTGCGGAGCTACCCATTCAACTCCCTATTGCTTCTTTATGGCAAGTGGCTAGGGCTATTTATGGTTCTTGCCAGTACATTGATTGTTGGATTAACAGCCCCTGCGATTATCTCAATTGCCAGTGGTCATACCCTACAAGCTTGGACAGTTCTTCTTGTCACCTCCGTTTGGATTGGCATCGTCTTCAACTCAATCGCATTGATGTTCTCTGTGCTGATTTTGGAACGTAGTCGGTTGATCGCCATCGCCATCGGTATCTGGCTGCTTTTTGTTGTTCTGTTTGATCTGGGTGTTATTGGTCTGCTGGTCTCTACTGAGGGCAATGTGCCGATGGATATGGTCAATCTGCTCTTCTATCTCAACCCCACAGCACTCTATCGTCTGCTCTCTATTGATCTGATTATGGATCAAACGATGATTCAGCAATTGGGCCTGATGGGGCAGATACCTCCTACAGCAGCACTTATCGGTGCTTTTTTTGCTTGGACGGTGGTGCCAGTAATGATCGCTGGCTGGCGTCTTCGTCGCCTTGGAAAATAGGACTAAATGATGCCAAACTCTTTATTAAAAACGCTATCGGTGCTGCTGCTACTACTTATATTTATAAGTGGCTGTAGCGATAACGACACAGAAGAGAGTGCTGGGTTACCTGAAGATTTGACTAGAAGTGCCGTCTGCCTGATTGATGGAATGATCCTAGCCGACCACCCAGGCCCTAAGGGACAAGCTATTTTCAAGGATGGCCAGCACCACTTTTTTTGTGACATCAAAGGCCTCTTTTCCACACTATATGATCCAAATTACAAAATGAAGATCAAACAGGCCTTTGTTCAAGATTTTGGTCAACGTGAATGGGGTAGCTACGATGATCGTTGGGTTGATGTAGAGAGTGCTTTTTACGTGATGGATAGCAAAAAATTTGGCGCAATGGGGCCCACATTGGTCAGCTATAGCAAGCGGACGGATGCTGACGCCTTTGCAAAAGAGTTTGGTGGCACAGTGGTTGCTTTTTCAGAGATCACAGAAGAGCTATTTGAAGCCTATCAGGCGCGTATTAGACAGCAACTTAGAGATGCTGTTGGTACTGGGGTCTCACAGCATAATCATTAAAAGAGGCGAGACTGGATAGCTAGTCCATGTTTCTGACGGATAAATGCAGGCATACAGATGAAAAACTCCCTATGTTTAATATGGCCCTTGGTGTTGTTGCTTCTTGTGGCTTGCTCAGGTGATCCAGGAACAGGGCCAATAAATGTAGAGTGGGAGCATGATCACTGCAAACGCTGCAATATGATCTTGAGTGATAAATTTCATGCGGCACAAGTACGGTATAAACCTGCCAATGCCCCTTCAGAAGTTCATATGTTTGATGATATCGGCTGTGCAGTGATTTGGTTAGAGGGGCAGGCGTGGAAAGATGCCCTCTCCACAGAAATCTGGGTCAATGATTATAAAACCGGTAGCTGGATTGATGCACGTAAAGCATCGTATGTATTGGGTCAGCAGACACCGATGCAATATGGATTAGGTGCACATTTAGAGGCCGTTGAGGGAAGTATCAATTTCCAAGCCGCTCGTGAACAGATCTTTAAAGTAGAGAACTACTTTAATCAGCATGGTGCACGTTAGCAATTGTCATCTGCTCGGTTGATATAAAAACGCTAAGACGTCTTTCTTCCATGTAGCTATCCCAGCCATTTAACACTGAACTTTTTCACTGCCATCCTCTCGAACAGAGAATGATCTGTCACAGAAATAGAAAAGCCCTCTCATGGCTACTGATAGTTGCTCTATTTCACCTGATGCTTATTGCATCGGGTAGTCCGGTTATTGCGGCCTCTCAAATTGATAGTCCACCGGCTCATAGCACCTCAATGAGTCAAGATAGTTCGGTCTGTTCTCTGGTGGTACCAGATGTTGTTGGCCTGCAGGTGGCCGATTGTGATGCATGCCAAGAGAGCAGTAGCTGCATGATTAATTGCTCAACATGTATGCAACTATCTTTTCTTATTTTTTCTTACCAACAACCAACGGTTGCTGTAAGAGAGGGTTTCTCTGATTACCCTCCTCGCAAACTTATCTCTCTGCGCTACACCCCTCCACCAAGACCGCCCAAACAACACTATAGTTAACATTTTTAAGCGCTAATGCGTCTATGACATGGCTTTATCCGCATGTTGAAATGTTTATTATGGAGTGTTTGGTTTTGATTGGAATATTACCCCGTCCATCTATTATTGCTTGCTTTAGTTCTCTCTTGTCATCTGGAAAAAGTACTGCTCTTTTGCAGTCCGTAACCATATTTACTCAGTACAAGATGTGAGCTACTCTGCGAACAAAAGCCCCCTCCATGATGATGGAGATATTAACCTCAATAAAAATATACACAGGTGAGAGTTTATATGATCAGTAATCAGAGAAAAAAAGACCCAATATTTAGAACAGTTGTAGTTGTAGTGCTGATACTACTGCTTGCGGCATGCAGTAGCCAAGAGGGGGAGAGCCGCCAAGTAACTGCACCTGCTTCAACCATGATGCCAGGACATAAAATGGGCGATAGCAACATGATTTCGGCCGTCAAAACCCCAAAGGTTCCGTTTAAATATGAGGCTGGTAACAAGAAGTTTCAGAAGATGTGTGCCAGTTGTCACGGCCAGTGGGGGGGTGGCAGTGAGCAGGGGCCACCCCTGATGCATCTATTTTATGTACCTTCACATCACAGTGATGCAGCTTTTTATAATGCTGTACTAAAGGGGGTGAAACAGCACCACTGGACGTTTGGTGATATGCCTCCCGTTGCAGGGACGACATCGCGAGATGTAGAGAAAATCATCGCTTTTGTACGTTGGTTACAACGTGAAAATGGTATTCGTTGATAGAACCGGGAGCACACTGTTTCAACATAGCTGTAGCCTCTGTTATGGGGCGCAGGGGCAGGGCAGTATTGATCGATAAGACCTACCGTCCTAGCCATCATACCGATCTCTCATTTCATTTTGGCTGCGAGCGGTGATGTGAAATGGCACCATTGGAAATTTGGTGATATGCCACCACAACCTGATGTTTCACCTGAAGAGATGAGATACATTATCGCCTACATCCGCCTACATCCGCCGACAACAGCGGCATGTCGGTATTAACCAAAGAAACTCTGAATAAGTCATGATTATTTTAGACTGGCTGAAACTACCCAGACTCGCTTCGAAAATCGCTGTAATAGAACAGCTATTACCGCTCACTTCGAAACAAATCGGGACAGTTTTATTTCAGCCTAAATGCAACCAGACTTAATCAGAGGTTCTCTAACTAAGAAGTCAAATATGAAAAAAATCCTATTACCCATTGTTATTGCTGCATTGCTAGTGGTTGTTACTTGGTTTGCCATTGGTGAGATGTCTCCTGCTCAAGAGCGCTGGTACAGCATGGAACAGGTCTCTCAAGGCAAGGAAATTTACAGTCAATACTGCCGTGACTGTCATGGCGAAAGTGCGGGTGGAATGTTTACATGGCAGACAGCTGATGCGGAGGGTCACTATCCTCCTCCTCCGTTGGATGGGAGTGGTCACACATGGCACCACTCACTATCTCTGCTACGAAAAATGGTACGCGAAGGTGGTGCGCCGCTCGGTGGCACAATGCCCCCTTTTGAAGGGAAGCTCACTGCTGAGGAGATTGATGCGGCCATCGCTTGGCTGCAATCACTGTGGCCGGTCGAGATCTATACCAGCTGGCGTGATCAAGAGCAGGAGATCGGATATTGAAATGATCAATAATCCCCGAAAAATGGCGCTATTGTTGATGTTTCTACCACTCTTTTCTACCGCTCTATTGGCTGAATACTCCGCTATTGATGGAAAGCCCCCAGTTACCCAACGTGTCATTGCCGAAGGCGAACACCAGTACCGGATGCGTTGTGCTCGTTGTCATGGTGAAAAGGGGGATGGTCATGGTTCAGTGGCTAAGTTTCTTGATCCACGTCCACGTGATTTCACCATGGGGATGTTTAAGTTCCGCACCACCGCTACCGGTGCGCTGCCGACGGATGATGATCTCTTTCGTACCATTACCCGTGGTATCCCTGGCACTGCCATGCCCAGTTGGCAAGGGCTGCCAGAGGAGCTGCGTTGGGCGCTGATCTACTACATCAAAACCTTTGCAGAGGATTTTTCTGACCCGGAGTTGGCAGCAGAAAAATCGGTCATCATTCTTACTGCAAAAGTGGCAAGTTCACCTGAGAGCATCGCTAAGGGAGAGCAGCTATTCCAGAGAAATAAATGTTGGGAGTGTCACGGCAATCAGCTGCGTGGTGATGGCCGTACCAATCTAAAAAATGATTGGGGCCACCCCACTCGTGTGCCCAATCTACGCTACCGCTGGAATTTCAAAGGTGGCTCAAATGCAGAAAATATCATCTATCGTTTCATCGCTGGGCTTAATGGCACAGCGATGCCATCGTATGAAGATAGCATCACAGGCGATGATCGTTGGCATCTGGCCAACTATCTGGTTTCGCAGGCAGAGGATGGCTTTAAGCAGGATATGATCTTCAAAGTGGAGCCAACGACTGCACCTATTCCACTCGATCTTGATGCGGAGATATGGCGTACGGTAGCCGCGACCCCGATCTTCCTACAAGGGCAGACAATATTGCAGCCCGCCTGGGTCAACAATGCCGTCACCATGCTAGAGGTGCGTGCCCTCTACAATGACAATGAGATCGGTTTTTTGATTGAATGGGATGACCCCGCTGAAGATAGGGTGCATCACCCTAACCGAGAGGTAAAGCAGTTTCAGGATCAATATGTAAAGGTGTTTGGTGAGATCCCCCGAGAGCCGGGCATCTTCCGTGATGCGATCGCACTGCAATTTCCGCTCAACGCCAAGATGGGGCGTGTTATGCCTCCTTTTTTAGGGAGTCCGAACAGGCCAGTGATGCAGTGGCTGTGGCAATCAGACCGAGCAGATCGTGTAGAAGAGGCTGTTTTACAAGGTATTCAGCGACCTATTCAGCGGCGACAGGATGCAGACCAGCAGGTGCGAAGCAGGGCGCGCTGGTCAGAGGGTCGCTGGCGGATGGTGATGATTCGACCGCTAGCCACCGATGGCCGCCACGATGTGAAATTTTCTCCGGGCAGCATTATCCCGATCGCTTTTAATGCGTGGGATGGTTCAAATGGAGAGCATGGTATGGTGATGGGGTTGTCTACCTGGCATCTGCTCTATCTTGATCAACCCGGCTCTGAGCTGTTTAACAACCTGCAGAGTATGCTGTGGTTTTTTGATGTCTCAAGAACCTACGCCCCGCGATAGTGCACTAAGTAGCCTGCGCCTACGTTATGGATAGGTGCAGGTGACTCCCACCTTAGGGAAATACCGCTACAGCCAGCGTCGAACACCTTTTTTATAGTGCAGGTATTTATCACCAAATTTGCACTCTAGGTAGATCTCCTCCTTCCTGATAGCGACGTAGTAGACCAGTGTGGCAGAGGGTAAGAAACTGAACACTACCCAGAAGCTGTTAAGATAGAGCCCAAGACCTATCTGCACAAAACATAAGCCAGCATAGATGGGATTTCGTGAGTAGGCGTAGATGCCGTTAGTGATGATGGTTGATGTTGGTCTCCAAGGCTCAATGCAGGTTTTTGCTCGTCTGAACATCAAGCCAACATGGATAATGATGCCAAAACCGAAAAGAGTGATGCCCATACTGAAGAGGTCCAGGGCCAGTGAACGGCCAATATGGAGTGGTAAAAGCTGTTCGATTCCATAGGTGCCAAGCAGCAGGGTAAGGAAAATCAAAGGGGGCGGAAACTTTACCGCCGGTCCTTTTATATCATCATCTAGATTCATTTTAACACTCTGTTATAGAACCACTAAAATGGCATTGTACTGCCTGTTTCAATTTTCTGGCTAGCTAATTCTTAAGCCCATTACCAGCAGAATAAAAGAGGATAATATTGATTATTCAGACTATTATTTTATTGAGGAAGTATGAAATTTAATCATTAAAAAAATCAGCTGATAAATGTTCTCGCAAATGAAACTACTTGATATTGTTGTACCTACTGGGGTTGCCAAACATGGCATGAGTATTGGTCAGGCCTTTGAGGCGTGTGTCTCAGCCGGTGTACCTGGTGTTCCCTATATGGGTAAAGAGGGGGCGATAGAGGGGCGGTTTTCGATTCGCCATATTTTGAAGTCCACCTGCGTCCCGGATTACATGATTGAACTGGCCCATCTGCTGGGTGATGAGATTCATCATGCCACCATGCCTGCAGTTGAAATTTGTGCGGTGCTTAATCTTCCCGTTGAGAGCTTAATCCTTAAAAACAGTGCTTGTGTGTCACCCGAATCACCGGTGGATAAAGCGCTGGCGATTATGGAACAGACCAATTCTAGCTATATTTTCCTCATGGATGGCCATACCTACATAGGCGTGGTGACCCGAATGGGTATCGCAGCGCTGATGCTTAAACATCAGGAGAGCCTCTTTAGTGGCACCTGTTGAACTGAGTTTGAGTGCAGATATGGCGGCGGCGGCTGCCGTTCTTGTTGTCTCTTATATACTGATATTCACTGAGGCGATGCACCGAACCAGTGTCGCAATTATCGGCTCGGTGGTGATGATTATGATCGGTATGTCCATGGGCTTCTACACACAAGAGGCGGCGATAACGGCGATTGATGGTAATACGTTACTGCTACTTGCGGGCATGATGATGATGGTCGGTATGCTGCGCCCGACGGGGGCATTTGAGTATACCGCCATTCGTATGGCCAAGCTTGCTCGTGGTGATGCCCGGTTACTACTGATCTATATCTCACTGGCGGTAAGCCTGATCAGCATGGTGTTGGATAATGTCACCACCGTTATTATCTTTGCTCCACTGACTATCCTTATTACCCGTATTCTGAAGCTGAACCCCATGCCCTACCTGATGGCGGAGGCTATCCTCTCCAATATTGGCGGGGCCTCAACCTTGGTGGGTGATCCACCCAACCTTATGATCGGTAGTGTCAGTGGAATTGATTTCACCAGCTTCTTGCTACATATGGGGCCTATTATTCTGCTGACCTGGGTCGCTACTATCGGCTTGCTTCTGCTGCTATTCAGACATCAGTTAGGTCAAAGTGCCCAGCAATCAATCGATCTTGATGAGAACAAGGCGATCACCGATTCAACAGAGTTATGGAAAATACTCATGTCACTCGGTCTGATTGTCACTCTCTTTTTTATTCACCACCATCTTCATCTCTACCCCGCTTTTGCTGCATTTATTGGTCTGGCGCTGGCCCTGGTGCTGATCCAGCCGAAGATAGATGCTCTTTTTGGTGAAGTTAACTGGTCTGTGCTGCTCTTTTTTGCTGGGCTATTTATTATTGTGGGGGGGGTCGAAGCCTCTGGCTTACTGCATCTAGTTGGCCAAGAGTTGGCGGTTGTAGCGCAACAGCCTGGGAAGTTGCTAATGGCATCTCTGATACTCATGTGGGGAGCTGCAGTGTTGAGTGCCGCAGTAGATAACATCCCTTTTACCGTGGCGATGATCCCCATTATTGTCAGTCTGGAAAGCCATGGGATCAATATCACGCCACTGTGGTGGGCGCTGGCCATTGGTGTCGGCCTGGGTGGTAATGGCACTCATATTGGTGCGACTGCAAACCTTATTGTTGTTGCAGAGTCGGAGAAGTGTGGGCTTCCTGAGGCTAGAATTACCCCTATAATGTGGCTACGGATTGGCCTACCCGCTATGTTTAGCAGTCTGATTGTTGCCAGCGTGTTCTATGCTGTCTTCTTTGAATTTTTCTTGTAGATACTAAGGAGAATGACCTCCTTAGTAACAGCGCCTATATGTTGTATGCCAACCCGTGTTTCTCTCTGGGGCTTGGCAGGTCACTGCTACCTTGTTGCAGTGCCAACAGATCAAGTATGATTGGCGCAACTTTTTCCTTGTAGGTTGATAGTACAGTGTTAGAACTGGTACAAGCGGGCGGCTGGTTGATGCTGCCGATCATTGCGTGCTCCATTGCATCGCTGGCGATAATCTTTGAGCGGCTCTGGGCGTTGAAGCGGCAGCGAGTGATGCCGGACAATCTGGTTGAGCAGGTGTGGCAGATACATAATGAAGGGCAGATGAATGATGCCACTCTGGCCAAGCTGCGAGGGAACTCACCACTGGGTCGACTGTTGGCAGCAGGCCTCGTTAACCGAAACCACTCCCGTGAGGTGATGAAGGAGTCGATCGAAGAGGTGGGCCGACAGGTCGTTTTGGGCTTGGAACGCTACCTGAATACACTGGGAACTATCGCAGCCATTACGCCGTTGCTTGGTCTGTTGGGCACGGTTATCGGCATGATCAAGGTTTTTACCGCCATTATGACCGCAGGTGTAGGTGATCCTGCGGTGCTGGCCGGGGGCATTTCAGAAGCGCTAATCACCACTGCGACAGGCCTCTCAGTGGCGATTCCAGCACTGATGGCGCATCGTTATTTTATCGGTGTGGTGGAAAACCTTGTGCTCGGTATGGAGGAGCAGGCGCTGAAGATGGTTGAGGTGGTTCAAGGGCGTCGTGAGAAGGATACGGAAGGCTAGCCGCCCCGGTCTCTGTCATGAATCTACAGCCAAATAAAAGAGTCGCGCCTGAGTTGAACCTGACACCGCTGATCGATGTGGTGTTTCTACTGCTAATCTTCTTTATGGTCTCAACTACGTTTGAGCGTGAGAGCCAGATCACCATTGAGCTGCCTGAAGCGGGTGGTGAAGAGCTGGTCATTGATAAGCGGGTGCTGGATATCACGGTTGATCGAGAGGGACGTTTCTTTGTCAATCAGCAAGAGGTGATCAATACTCAAGTGGCGACACTGAAGATTGCCATCAGCAAAGCGGTGGGTGATGATCGTAAAATTCCCGTATTGATCAATGCCGATGCACAAAGTCCCTATCAAGCGGTCATGTCGGTGATGGATGCGGCGAGCCAACTGGGTCTGGTCAATATGACCTTTGTTGCACATAAACCGACCGGTAAGTAGTTGCGGCTGTGAAGTCAAAAGGGTTGGAGCACTATTGGTATAGTCACCATCCTCTGGTTTGGCTGCTGCTACCCCTCTCCGCACTCTTTTTCCTACTCAGTTCTCTGCGCCGAACACTCTTCCGCCTAGGTCTGCTGAAGAGTTATCGCTCCTCTATCCCCATTATCATTGTTGGCAATATTAGTGTCGGTGGCACGGGTAAGACGCCATTGGTGGTGTGGCTCTGCCAATTTCTTCGTGATCAAGGTTTCAATCCAGGCATCATCAACCGTGGTTACCAAGGTGAGGCCAGCGGTTGGCCACAACAGGTGACAGCAAAGAGTGATGCGCGCTTAGTGGGCGATGAGGCGGTTTTACTGGCGCAACGAACAGACTGCCCGGTGGTTGCGGGGCCGAAACGTATAGACTCGGTTAAGCTGCTTGAACAGCAGGGGTGTGACATCATTGTCTCGGATGATGGGCTGCAACACTATGCGTTGCAGAGAGATATTGAGATTGCGGTAGTGGATGGAGAGCGTCGATCTGGAAATGGTTTTCTGTTGCCAGCCGGGCCCCTACGTGAAGGGGTTGCTAGATTACAAAGTGTTGACCTCGTGGTCTGTAATGGTGGGGAGGCAAAACAGGGGGAGTATCTGATGCAAATCACACCCTCTGAAGTGGTTAGCTTGAGTGATCCAAGTCAGCGCCTGCCGCTTGCCTATTTTGCAGGAAAAACGGTGACTGCAGTGGCCGGAATTGGCAATCCAGCGCGCTTTTTTACCACCTTAAAAGAGGCAGGTATTGAGGTGGTCAGACGTGTTTTCCCAGATCACCATCGCTTTTCAGCGGCAGATCTGGAGGCCACTGATAATCCGCTACTGATGACAGAGAAAGATGCGGTAAAATGTAAAACGATGCCACCACCAGATAGTTGGTATCTGGTGGTGGCAGCAAACTTTAATGATGACTTCACACAACATCTGCAAATGTGTGTTAACAAACTGAAAAACAAGGATTAACGTGGATAAAAAACTACTTGATATACTGGCCTGTCCACTCTGTAAGAGCCCGCTCTACCATGATAAAAAGGCGAAAGAGTTGATCTGTCGTGCCGACCGGTTAGCCTTTCCTATTCGTGAAGATATCCCCGTCATGATTGAAGATGAGGCGCGTAAGCTCGATTCGACCGAAGAGATTCCTGCCTGAGGTTAAACCATGAGTTTTAAGGTCGTCATTCCTGCGCGATACGCCTCAATGCGATTGCCGGGCAAACCGCTGCTTGATCTGGCAGGTAAGCCGATGATTCAGCATGTCTATGAGCGCGCGTTGGCCAGTGGGGCAGATCAGGTGATAGTGGCCACGGATGATACGCGTATAAAGAGAGCTGTTGAGGCGTTTGGTGGTGTGGCCTGTATCACCTCCTCTGATCACCTAAGTGGCTCTGATCGGATCGCTGAAGTGGTTCGAGTGAGCGGCTGGGCTGATGATACGATTGTCGTTAATCTACAGGGCGATGAACCTTGTATGCCGGCTGAACTGATTGATCAGGTAGCGATCGATATGGCCAACTATGAGACGGCGATGGTGACAACGCTGTTTGCCCCAATCGATGATCGTAAAATGTTGTTTGACCCTCATGTGGTCAAAGTGGTGTGTGATGCTGCGGGTTATGCCCTCTACTTCAGTCGGGCACCCATGCCTTGGCATCGAGACGAGTTCGCATCACAATCCCTGACTCTGCCTGAAGATACAGCCTTTTCTCGACATATCGGCCTTTATGCCTACCGGGCGGATGCTTTGGCTCAGTTTGTTGCATGGCCCCCCGCGCCCATCGAAATGGCAGAATCACTGGAACAGCTACGTATCCTTTGGCAGGGTGGAAAAATCCACCTTACTGAAGCTAAAGTGGTGCCAGGGCATGGTGTTGATACGGCAGATGATCTCGCCCGTTGCTCGAGGGTTTTGGCTGGCTAATGCCTTTAGCACCGCCTCCTATTTAGGGATGATAAAGGTAAATTTGGCGCCACCATCTGGATTGTTTTTGCGGTGATGGTTCCTCTATGTGATTCTTGGATTCAAGTACTAATGAATACATCAAATCGACGTTCATGAGAGCTTTACGCTTAAGCATAGAAAGCGCTCTTTTATTTCTGAGTGAAGTGTCCCCCTGTAAAAAGCTATACTAATCGCTCCATAATATTTCGTGTGTGATGAGACTAGAGTGATGATTCAGATTGGTAAGCGTTACAAGCTTGAAGTAGTAAAAGCGGTTGAATTTGGTTTTTACTTGGATGCAGATGAGCTTGGTGAGGTGTTGTTACCACGTAAACAAGCGCCACAGGAACTGGCCATCGGTGACTCGATTGATGTCTTTCTCTATCTTGATTCAGAAGATCGCCCTATTGCCACCACAAAAAAAGTTAAGGCCCAGGTGGGGGAGTTTGCCTATCTAAAGGTGGTGGCGACCACAGAGGTGGGGGCCTTTTTGGATTGGGGTTTGGAGAAGGATGTGTTGGTGCCGTTTGCTGAGCAACATTTGCCTATGGAAGTAGGGCATTCATACTTGGTCTACCTCTACATTGATAAAATTGATGACCGAATTGTCGCCTCATCTAAGATCAACAAGTTCCTTGATGATGAGAAGCCGCATGACTTTAAGCCACAGCAGGTGGTTGATTTGATTATCGCCAATACGACTGATCTTGGTTATAAGGCGATCATTAACCACAGCCATTGGGGCGTGTTGTACAAGGATGATGTCTTCCAGCGTCTCAGTTTTGGTCAGTACAAAAAGGGGTTTATCAAATATCTCCGGCCCGATGGGCGGATCGATCTGAGCCTACAGGGTGGCCAGGAGACGCGTGATAAGTATGCCAAGATCATCCTGAACTACTTAGAGCGTCAGAACGGTTTTGCTGCCGTGCATGACAAATCTGACCCCGAGTTGATCTCCAAGCTGTTTGGTATGAGTAAAGGGGCCTTTAAGAAGGCGATTGGTGGCCTCTATAAGAAGAAGATCATCACCATTGAGAAGGATGGTATTCGATTGGTTGAGTAGATATCTCCTACTGAAAAGCTGGCTCTGAAGTTGATGCGCCAGGTAAATAGATCAATATAAACCAATGATTACCAAGAAAGTTTTACTTTATGGCCATAAAAGCAACGATATTCAAAGCTGAGTTACAGATCACCGACCTGGATCGTAACCACTACCACAACTACCATCTGACCCTGGCTCGCCATCCATCGGAGACCGATAGGCGCATGATGGTGCGTCTATTAGCTTTTGCCATGTATGCCGATGAGCGGCTTGAGTTCACCAAGGGGTTGAGCGCGGGTGAAGAGCCCGATCTGTGGCAAAAGAGTTTGAGCGGTGAAGTTGAGTTGTGGATAGATCTTGGCCAGCCTGATGAGAAACGAATCCGGCAGGCCTGCCATCATGCGGATCATGTGGTTATCTACACCTATAGCGCGCGCAGTGCGACGGTTTGGTGGCAACAGATTGAACACAAATTGACCCGATTCAGTAACCTAACGGTGATCAACCTCTCTGATGAGGTGGTTGAGGAGCTGGCGCAGATGGCAGAGCGCACGATGCGCTTCCAGGTGACCATTCAGGATGCGATTATCTGGGTTGCTAGTGATGAGCAAACGGTGGAGGTGGTTCCTACCGCTTGGCGCTAGGAAATTTAACCCAGTTCGAGCAGCAACTCGACACGACGATTTTTGGCGCGTCCCGCAAGTGTGCGATTGCTGGCGAGTGGTTTTCGCTCACCATAGACCCGTTTCTTTAACCGGCTTTTCGGTACACCACTTTTGACCAGATAATTGTAGACTGAGTTGGCACGCCGTTGTGAGAGGAAGTGGTTGTAGCGACGGCTGTGGATGCTGTCAGTATGTCCATAGATCTTGATGTTAACGGTTTCTGAAGATAGTTTTAGATACTCGGTGATGCGATCCAGGCTTTTACGATACTTCTTAGTCAGCGTGTGGGCATCGCTTTTAAAGTGGATGTCTAACTGGCGGATATCATTAAAAGTGTAACTTAACAGTGTGTTGGTACAGGTACGAAACTCGCCAAAGGCTTCACGGAAGTTGACCGTATTAAGTGAGACACGAACTTGGTGTCTTGAGGTGTCCCAGTCTTGGTAGGTGAAACTGCCAAAACGCCCACTTTCAAGTGTATTGAGCATCCAGGCAGATTGCTGATGATCAAGCTTGAATGGTTGTGACCCTTTTGCCGTTTTGATCAGTTCAGTGAATGGATCAGGGTTACCGGGAACCCAAGCGGGCATGGTCTCCAAGATTTTAGCAGAGCTCTTTTTGATGGCCGCTCTTTTGACATCGACATAGAGACTCAAATAGCCTCCTGCCTTCTGTACAAAGTGTGCCACACCGTAGTCTTTGATCTCATGGCTCATTTCGCAATAGAGCTTATCGCCGCTGAAACGCCACTCTGAATTGTGGATATCGGTCATATAGACCCGATTCCCGGCACCCCAAGCGGAGAGTGGTAGCAATAGCAGAATAAGCCATCTTGTGTGCATTTTAATTGAACCCAAATCATCCGTTACTATTAGTAAGTCGGTCTGTCACCACGAAATCTTGAGTCTAAATGGAAAAATTGCAACATTATTGGTCGAATATTCTACTGTTCTTGGCAACGATACTGCTTTTTATTCCCGGTTTCACCGGGCAATTTAGTGATTATCAGACGGAGATCTGGAATCTTGGCCATATGGGCTACTTTTTTCTGCTGATCACATCGCTTTTCCCGCACCTTCAGCGGCGCGTTTCGTCATTAAGCATCCGCTTAATAGCTGCACTGTTAATCACGCTATTGCTCAGTGGGGTGATTGAGATGGTGCAACTGAAAGTGGGCCGACAGGCCTCCATGGATGATGTGTTTAATAATCTGGTGGGGTCTCTGTTGGCGCTCTACTTTTGCCAGCTCAGAATGTTGCTAAGCCAAGGTGCCCGATGGGGGGTACGAGGGCTGCTTATTCTGCTTTTATCCTGGTCGCTCACCCCACTTTTTTCGATAGCAGTAGATACGCTTGTTGCATACAAACGACACCCCATTGTGGCTGATTTTGAAATGCCTTTTGAACGATTAAGATGGAGTAGTAAATTCCCATTGGAGATTATTCAAGACGGATCAAATCGTTTGCAAGTCCACCTCCGATCAGTAGGGCAATACCCAGGAGTTACTTTCACTCCAAGAGTGAGTGATTGGCGTGGCTACTCCACTCTGCAATTTGAAATGTACAATAGCAGTCATCAAGCGTGGAAATTGCATTTTCGTGCTAACGATAGGGCGCATGATGAGGATGGTATGCGCCACAACGATCGGTTCAATACTACATTGCAATTCAAACCTGGGTGGAATCAATTTCGCATTGACTTACAACAGGTCAAACAGGCTCCCTCCAAGCGTTCTATGAATATGGAACAAATTTCCAAAGTGGTCTTCTTTTTTATGGATGAACCTTCTCTATCTACTATCCAGTTGGATAACATAATTTTATCGAATGATTAACGTCCTCCCTACCTTAAGGGAGGCGTTTCGGTATAATGCCGCACCCCATAACAATGCCGATTAGCTGTAATTAGTGAACGATCCTCTCTTAGCCTCTCCCGCACGCTCAACACCGCGCCTCCCGTTAGGGTGGATTGCCTCTGCCTTTGTAGTGGCCATACTGCTGTTAAATCTGCTGGTGATAGATCGTTTTGAGCTTGGGGTTGATGAGGCGCACTATGCCCTCTATGGGCTCTATTTGGATTGGAGCTACTTTGACCACCCACCGTTGATCGGTTGGTTACAAGCGATCGCTTTAAGGCTCTCGGAGGATCCCTGGGCGCTACGTCTTTGGGGCATGCTCTGTTCGCTGCTCTCCTGTTTTCTGCTCTATCGCCTAGTAAAGCGACTCTATCCAGAGGCTTCACCGCTATTAGCCCCGCTATCGGTGATTCTGTTGCAGTCCGCCGTTATCTTTCAGTTGATATCATTAACACTGCTGCCCGATACCCTACTGCTACCTGCCGGCCTGATGGTTGCACTACTGCTGCACCCATTACTAGAGGATGGTGAGAGTCGTCGCAAATGGTTGCTGCTGGGTCTCTTTATGGGGCTGGCTGCGCTCGCCAAATATACAGCGATCACACTGGTGGTCAGTGTCGTGCTGCTGCTCTTCATTCGTTGGCGCTGTTCGGTATTGATTCGGCGTGGGATCTGGCAAGCAGTTTTACTGACGCTTATATTGATCTTGCCAATTATCGGTTGGAACTGGTCGCACGACTGGATCTCCTTTCTCTACCAGCTTGATCATGGCGTACCAGAGGATGAACCCTGGTTGTTGGCTCGCTTCCTAAAGAGTCAGGCGCTGCAACTCTTCACCTATGGCCCGGCGATCTATCTATTCGGTCTGGTGGGGCTGTTTTGGGCATTGAGCCAGATTCGTACCATTGGTCACCAATATCTGCTCGCATTTGCCCTGCCGATTCTGCTGCTGTTTGGTTGGGGGGCAGGCTTTGATATGGGGCTGCCGCACTGGACGCTACTGGGCTGGGCGTTTCTAACACCACTTGCCGCTGGTTGGTTGCTATCGCAGTGGCAACGTAAATGGCTGCGTGTTTTAACCACCATTTTTGCCGGATACACACTGCTTCTCTCACTGGCACTGCACGCTGAACTCTACTCTCCGTGGATCCCATTTGAAGAGAACCATCACCCGCTCTATGATCTACACGGCTGGGATGAAGCAGCGGCCAAGGCAGCAGAGCTGAATCTACAGATGGCCCATGATAGAGGTGTTGAAACGCGTATCTTTGTCGGTAATTGGAGCCAAGGTAGCCGCATTATGTGGTATGCACGGCCACACAATGTTGCAGTATTGGATACAAGGTATGACCAATTTGACTTGTGGAATGGCCCACTCGCCACAGGCGACAGCGGCATTCTTATCATTACCAATTTGACCAGAAAAAAGGCAGAGGCCTTGCAACAACAATTTGAGTCGTGTGAGCCGGCTGGTTCGTTTGAAAAGGAGCTGCGAGGCACCATGGTTAACCGTTTTGATTACTATCGCTGTCAGGGTTTGAAAAACTGATATGAATAGCGCTATCAACGGACACTACCCGTGGCAGCATGCTTGGACCTGGTTGCTACCAACAACAACATTGGCGGCACTGCTGCTGCTGTTTGTCACTGGCCTCAATCAACCGCTCTTCTTGCAGCTCAATAGCCTTAGTCTCTACACCGGCCCGATGGTTTGGAGCTGGATCACCACCTTCGGCGATATGTTGGTGCTATTTGCATTGGTGCTGCCTCTCGTTGGCCGCCACCCACGATTGCTCTGGCAGTTGATTCTCTGTGCCATCATCGCCACGCTGCTCTCCCAAGGGATTAAAGATTTTCTCAATATGCCACGTCCGCCCACTGTATTGGATGCCGGGCAGATGATTCTTATTGGTGAATCGCATGGCTGGTACTCCTTCCCATCGGGCCATACAACGGCGGCCTTTACCCTCGCTGGGTTGATCAGTATGCAGTGTTGGGTCTCTTCAAAGGTCAAAGCAGCCGTTATCATTGGTGCGCTATTGGTGGGGCTCTCTCGTATCGCTGTGGGTGTGCATTGGCCACAGGATGTGTTGGCTGGCATGGCGACCGGTTGGTTCTCAGCCATCGCAGGCCTATTCCTGGCTGACAAGCTAAGTTGGGGTCTCCGCCTCAGTGTGCAGCGCCCATTTGCATTAGTGCTCCTGGGCGTGGTGCTGACACTGCTATTTCGTGATTGGGGTGACTATCCCGATGCTCGGCCACTTGAGGTGGTGTTGGCACTGGCCATTTTGCCACTCGCCTTTCCGGGGTTAAGACACCTCTTCAGCTCGGCCGGTCATCAGCCGCTACAGACCATCAACGCCTTTGGTGAAACGACGCAATCCTCCTCTGAAAAACGTTGGATTGGTGCTTTGGTTCGTCTCATTATCACCGGTTTTATCTTCTTCCTTATATTCAGAAATGTCGACTTCGATGCGGTCTCTGAGACCATCATCGGCCTCGATATCTATCTGTTGATTTTGGGCATCCTGTTTCAATTGGCCAGCACCCTGCTGGCGGGGTTACGCTGGTGCCGTGTCTCCCATCTGCTGGGGCTAAGAGAGAAGACCCTCTTCTACCTGCGCAGCTACTTTAAAGGTTTCTTCTTTAACCAAGGTCTACCGACCAGTATTGGTGGCGATGCCATCCGGGTGTTAGATATCGCCAAATTGGGGGGGCGCAAACGTGATGCCTTTCGTGGCGTCTTTATTGACCGACTGCTGGGCCTGACCGGCCTGTTGTTGGTTAACCTGTTTGCCAATCTACTCAACCCTGATCTACTGCCACAAGAGATCTTCTGGCTGATCAACCTGATTGTTGCTGCGGGCATTAGCGGTTTTGTGCTGCTCAATTTCATCCACCGCCTCAACGTCCTAAAACGGTGGCGTATCACCACCTTTGTTGTGGCGATCTCATCTGAACTTAACTCTATTTTCAGTCGATTAGGCGAGTGGTTCATTCAAGGCGGATTGGCCACGGCTATCCACCTGTTATCGATGATAGCGATATTTTTTATCGGCCACAGTGTCGGTATGGAGGAGGGCTTACTCACCTTCTTGGTGATTGTGCCACCGGTGGTTCTGCTCACCCTGATCCCTATTTCATTGGCGGGCTGGGGAGTGCGAGAGGGGGCAATGATTGGGCTGTTTGGTCTGGTCGGTGCCGATAAAACAGTGGTGCTTTCAATGTCACTGCTCTATGGTTTGGTGCTGGTGATCGCCTCACTGCCTGGACTCTACGTCTACTTAACCGCCAACACCCACCATAAGATGGAGAGCTGAGTGAAAATCGATACTATGCGGCGCATTGACTATCTAGCGGGTGTGCCACTCTGCTTTCTCATGACATGGCTGTTGCGCCTGCTCTCACCCTTCATCTCAAAAGACCAAGGTGGCGAGCCAAAAAAGGTGCTTTTTATTGAACTCTCTGAGATGGGGAGTGCGATTATTGTCGATCCAGCCATGCGTAAGATGAAGCGCTCCGGTGCGGAGATCTACTTCCTCATCTTTGACTCAAATGTGGGCAGTCTCAAGCTCCTCAACACTGTGCCGGAAGCCAATATCTTCACCATTAGCATCACTGGTTTAGTGCCGCTTGCGCTTGATACCTTTCGTTTCCTGCTCTGGAGCCGAAAACAGAACATTGATACGGTGATTGATCTCGAACTCTTCTCACGATACACCGCGCTACTGACCGGTCTCAGTGGGGCAAAACGACGCATTGGTTACCATAGCTTCCATAATGAAGGACTCTATCGAGGGGAGATGCTGACCCGGCGCGTCGCCTACAATCCTCATCAACATATCGCTAAAAGTTTCATCGCACTGGTCAATACGGCACTGGCAAAAAAAGAGGAGTTGCCCTACTCAAAGAGCCTCATCTCAGATGATGAGATCAAATTGGCCAAGGCAGATGTGAGTGAGATGCAGCTGGCTTCGGTACGAGAGAAGATCAAGCTTGTCTACCCGGCGTTTGATCCTGTTGAATCGCGCATTGTATTGATCAACCCCAACGCCAGTGACCTCCTACCGCAGCGTCGCTGGATGCCAGATCGTTATGTTCAGCTGATGCGCATGATTCTGGAGGCACACGAGGATGTGGTGATTCTGATCACCGGCGCACCTGCTGAACGAGCCGAGGCGGAGGGGTTAAAAGCGCAGGTGAAGAGTGATCGTTGTACCAACTTTGCTGGTTGTGTCGCCTTTGCCGAACTGCCTGCGCTCTACACCCAATCTAGCCTGATGGTGAGTAATGACTCCGGTCCAGGCCACTTCTCATCGATCACAGATATGAAAACCTTCGTCATCTTTGGGCCTGAGACACCCCAGCTCTATGGCTCTCTTGGCAACAGCACGCCCATCTATGCGGGTCTTGCCTGTTCACCCTGTGTCAGTGCAGCTAACCACCGTAAAACCCCCTGTCATGACAATGTCTGCCTACAGGTGATTCACCCACAGCAGGTGTTTGATTTGGTGCAGCAAGAGTTGCTTGCATAGCACGCTGAATATGGCTCCTTAAGGCCTCTTTCAAACAGCCCATTCAAGCGAGTCTTTGATTGGACTCGTATTTATCTCAATCATGTTTGGTGCAAAAAATCTCGTCATCTACTACTACTCAAAACACCATGAGAAAAATCAGTAATCCTATTTTTTAAATAGGCTGTAGGTGCACATGAATGTGCACCTACACATAGTAGGCCAATGAAGTGGATACCCCTTTAGAACAATAGCTGCCTAAGCGCGCCATGAAGTGAGAGAACAACTTAAAATACCAGCTCCAACTCATCAGCATCGACTGAAAGCACTTCTGCCCCGAAGAGGAGTGTTGGCTCACCATAGTCAGTGCCGTACATCTGATGCAGCTCCCAACGGATCGCTTTGCTCATCTCTGCGGTTAAATGGATGCCGATCACTTGGTGACCATCGGCCTCCGCTTTATCCATCTTCGTTTTTAACTCTTTTACTACCTCTGTCATAACCGCTCCTTGTAATCAGGGCCTATTATTAGGCAGTGCTTTGAGGCTCTTGTCGATCGTGCAGACGGGAATGGGTTCCATCTTGTGCTGGTTAGCACGGTTGAGGCGACGGTAGATGGCCAGCACCTCTTTCTGACGAGCATCTAACCCAGCAGCATCACCATTAAAACCCATGGCCCACTCCAACTCTGGATAACTGGCACCGATCTGATCCTCATCTGTGCGATCATCATCCCACAGGCCATCAGTGGGTGCGGCTTGTAGGATCTCTTCGCTCACACCGAGTTCACGCCCCAGTGCAAATACCTCTGTTTTGTTTAGATCGGCAATGGGGCTGAGATCGACCCCACCATCACCATACTTGGTATAGAAACCGATACCAAAATCTTCGACTTGGTTGCCCGTGCCAAGAACGAGGTGACCATGGTGTGCTGCATAGTAATAGAGTGTGGTCATGCGCAGGCGTGCGCGTGTATTGACCAGTGGCATATCGTGCGACTCTCTCTCAGCATCGGCAGAGAAGGCACTCACCAGACTATCAAAAACATTGGTCAATGACACTTCAACTGAACTGACATTAGGGAACTCTCTCTTTAGACATTCAATATGACGTTGAGCGCGAGTCACTTGACTACTGTGTTGGTGAATGGGCATCTCAACGCAGAGAAGCGGGCGTCCGGTACGTGCTCCGAGCATGGATGTCACCGCTGAGTCGATACCGCCAGAGACACCGATGACGAAGCCGTTAACGCCTGACCTCTCCACATAACTGTCGAGCCAACCAGTGATGTGATCGATGATTTTTGCCGCTTGCATTGTTTGCTCCACGCTTTGATTTTAAGAAGAGCCAGACCATACCATTAGTCCGCTTAGGAATGTATCTACAAGCAGGCAGGGTAAATCTGTGATTTAGTCTGTTTCATGTGAGTTAGCGATCAAATCCACTCTGTTTTATTGAAACAGATGCTATTACTATGTCCTACTTTAAATCCTATGAGACATGGGCAGACATCGCTTTTCTGCGCTCTGAATTCTGGCTTGTAGCGATGTGAAGAGGTTTCACTAGAGGGAGTATCAATATGAGTGAGGGATCTATCACCTTTGATGTAGTTGAGTTCACCGCCGGTGATGGCATGCAACTCAATCTTCTTCATGCAATTAGTGATAAAAAACCGACGAAAGGCCCGGTGTTGCTGGTGCATGGTGCGGGTGTACGTGCCAATATTTTTTTAGCCCCGGTTGAGACCAATATTGTTGAATATTTGTCGAGTCATGGTTATGACGTTTGGCTGGAGAATTGGCGCGCCAGTATGGATGTAGCACCCAACCCCTGGACTCTGGATCAAGCCGCCATCTTTGACCACCCTAAAGCGGTGGAGAAGGTGGTGGAGATGACGGGTGCTACGTCGATTAAAGCGATCATCCACTGCCAAGGTTCAACCAGCTTTATGATGTCTGCGGTGGCGGGGTTAGTACCGCAAGTCGATATGATCATTAGCAATGCGGTCTCTCTGCACCCCGTCGTGACCACCTTCTCTAAAATAAAAATCAATATATTGCCAAAATTGGTCGCGTTTTTAACACCCTATATGAACCCACAATGGGCCAAAAAACCCAAGAGCTTTATCGCTTGGGCAACCAAGTTATTGGTTGAACTGACCCATCATGAGTGTGACAACACGGTGTGCAAACATACCAGCTTTATCTATGGCTCAGGCCACCCCACGTTGTGGCGACATGAAAATCTTAACCGAGAGACCCATCAGTGGCTGAGTGATGAGTTCGGTTTTTTGCCGATGCAGTTCTTTACCCAAATGAGTAGAAGCATCAACAGAGGGCATCTACTGGCCATCGATAATCGCCCGAATTTCCCCACCGATTTTGCTGAAGTGACACCAAAAACTGAGGCGCGATTTGCTTTTTTTTCCGGCAAAGATAATGTCTGCTTTTTGCCGGTGAGCCAGCAAAATACATTCGAATATTTTAATAAATTACGACCCAATTTTCACACCATCAACATCGTAGAGAACTATGGCCATCTCTGCATGTTTATGGGGAAAAACGCCGTCAATGACGTCTTTCCACGCATGCTGGCTGAGCTTGAGAAGTGAAGCCACCATTTTTATACCGCATCCCTAAAGAGGACATATAGCCCATGCTATTTTTTGACAGTGCAAAAAAACGAATCAAGCGATTGGCCGGGCGTCATGCGCAGGTTGATGGCATTTCATATGTGTTGCCAGTTAATAGTACAGACTCACCCGCCTTTATCTCCCTCTACTCGATTGATGCCGACAAGGCCAACAGATACATGGTGAGCGATGAGCTGCATCCGCTGCGTCTACTCAATGGCCGTGCTGTGTTGGTGCTGGCCGTTATCGACTATCGCAACACCGATATAGGCAAATATATTGAGTACAGCATCTCAATCGCTTGTACCCATGGACCAAAACCGGCACCTCGTCTGCTGCCGGCCATATTCATGAAAACATTCAATATGGGGCAGTGTGTTATTGACCTGCCGGTCAGCTCAGAGATCTCTGTTAAGGGCGGCCGTGGGATATGGGGTATGCCTAAACATCAACAGAGCCTCAATTTTATTATCAAGCAAGAGACGGTGAGTGCGCAGTACGATCTCGATGGTGAGCTTGCGGTTAAAGTGGTGATCCCAAAACCTGGAATGGCGTGGCTACCCGTCAATATTGGGGCAGTTAACTACTGTGCCTTTCGCGGCATGCTGGTGAAGTCATATGTCTACGTTAAGGCCAAATTGGGTTTTACCTTTGGCAGCAAGAATGCGGCGCAGGCGCAGTTGATTATTGGTGATCACCCCCGTGTAGCGTGGCTTAAGGATCTTGATATCGCAAAAAACCCAATGATCACCACCTTTTTGCCCTCTTTTGAAGGCAATTTAGATGACCATCTTGAGTCTTGGTTTTTGACCTCAAAAGAGAAGGTAGCTGAGACGCCGGAGGGGCTGGAGACCACCCACCCACTGGGCTATGGTGAAGATTGGCCACCACCCCCGGTTGTTGAAGAGAGTGAGATGGATGAGGTCAGTGGAGTTTCTGGCTCAGCGGGTGTTACCTTTTCAGAGACCATGGCAGGCGGTTTCGTACGGGGTGAAGATGACCCTGTAGAAGGGGCAAAAAAAGGGCGAGCAACCGGCAATATTTTAGCGATGCACGCCACTATAAGAATTGAGGATATGGAACGTTTTATTGGCGATCCTGAGCATTGTGGAACTATTACAGGAGTGATCGATTTCACCCCGTTTGGTAAAGGTATAGTGTCTACAAGCGGTGTCTTCAATCTATTTAGCCCCACCGATTGCCCAGAGATGAAATATATGGTCTATGAGTTTGGATTCACCCACAATGGCCAAGCGTACTATCTTGCCGGTCGTAAAGAGGTAAGAGATGATCCTGGGTTTGATCTCTGGTCCGATACCACCACACTATTTACTCGTCTCTATGAAGGTACTAATGCAAGAGGCAAACAGGTTGGTGCTGGTATCTTGTCACTCGGAGTGACTGATCTCATAGTAATGACGGGCACCTTTAGGACTATCAACGCTGAATCTACAGTGGAATCATACAAAGCGTTGAGTAAGTTTGGCCGTTTCTTCATGGGCGAGTTATGGGATGTTTATGGCCCTAAAGAGCCGTGACCATAAATGAAATTGAGGTTCAATCTGTCGATTAGATAGAGCGCTACTACACCATTGAGTTAAGGAAAAACTGTGGATCAAGATAAACAGTGTCAAACGACCTCTCAGGCACCATCAATACCCAAAGATGAATCGCATGAGGCGTTAGGCTTTAACTATAAAATGCTAATGGTAAGTTGGTTTATACCGAGCAATTTAATCATGATCGCTGCGCGAGTAGTCATCTCTTTTCTGTTTGGTCAGTATGCCGACAAACGTGAACTGCAAGCCGCACTAAAAAAGCCAAAGCAGTTCGACTACTCTGGCGGAGAGGAGATCTGGTTCGATTATGTGGCGGACTTGGGTGATGGTTGGGATTCAACCTACACCGTCGCCAAGCTGCTTGCTGAGCCAACCCTCACCGTCACGGATGGAGACAAAAAGAGCTACGATACTAAGCGTGGCAGCCTATTGGTCATGGGCGGTGATGAGGTCTATCCAGTTGCGAGCAGAGATGCCTATCGTGATCGTACCGAAGGTCCCTATCGTTCAGCGCTGCCCTGGGTTGAGCATGAAAAGAAGGCACCCCGTCTGTTTGCGTTGCCCGGTAACCATGATTGGTATGATGGTTTAACCAGTTTTACTCGTCTCTTCTGTCAAGAGCGTTGGATTGGCGGCTGGAAAACAGAACAGTCCAGAAGCTATTTTGCGCTTCAACTTCCTCATCGTTGGTGGCTCTTCGCCGTTGATATTCAGTTAGGTTCAGATTTAGATAAGCCGCAAGTCGACTATTTTGATGAAATTATTGCCAATTTTGAGTCGGGTGATAGGGTTATTTTCGCCTCTGCAACACCCTCTTGGCTGATGGATAGTTTGACGGGAAAGTCTGAGAGCGAAAATATCACCTTCATAGAGAAGCGCATCCGTTGCAAAGGGGCCACCATCTACGTCAACATTGCGGGCGATCTGCATCACTACGCCCGATACTCCAATGCGGATGATAGCAGGCAATATGTGACCGCAGGTGGAGGGGGGGCTTTTCTTCATGGCACACATGCGTTGCCTGATGAAATTGATGTTAAGGAAGAAGAGAGCACATCGACCTATTCAATGAGTGATGGTGCAGTTTTTCCAGATAAGGCAACTTCAAAATCGTTGTTACTAGGCAACTTTCTGTTTTTCTACAAAAACTACAAGATGAGCCTAATGTTTGGCCTGATTGCAGCTGTTTCATGCTGGGTGATTCAGAGTGAGAGTCTTAGTTTAGGCTATGATTTTTTAGCCGAGTTAAGTCAAATTGATATTGGTTTGTTGATGCCTTTTACTGCATTTGGCAGCTACCTTTGCCAGATGTTGGATAGCCCATTGAGTGCACTCTGTCTTATGGTCTACATCGGTAGTTTGACTGCTTTTTGTCAACCATTTCCTGATAAAAATAAAAACAAAATGCTAGCGGGCCAGCTGATTGTAGGCACTACACATGGCCTGCTTCAATTTGGTTTGATGCTTACTCTTCTGGTGTTCTATACAAAAGTGAATATCGGCTTAGGTGTGGCATTGACCTCACCCTGGCATCCGTTGCTGCTTGCCATTGAGATCACGCTATTTACAGGCATTTTTGCAGGCATGTTGATGGGGGTCTATCTATACCTCACCAACTATCTATTTAACTATCATGCAGAGGCGGCCTTTTCCAGCAATGCTATTGCAGACTATAAAAACTTTATCCGCTTCCATATCAACAGTGACGGGCAACTTACGCTCTACCCCATGGGTATTAAAACGGTTGATGAAAAGTGGAAGCTAAATGAGGGGGCGAAGGATGGTGAAACATGGTTTGTATCAACATCTGCCAGAACCGTTCAAGAGTATGCCCATCTCATAGAGACACCTATCACCATTAACACGAAATCAACTGGATAAGCGTATGGAAAATCAATATGACGTCATTGTTATTGGCAGTGGCTTTGGCGGTGCTGCCAGTGCTTGTCGATTGAGTGAGGCGGGCAAAAAGGTGCTGGTGTTGGAGCGTGGACGCCGTTGGCTGCCAGAGGATTACCCGCGTGAGATCGGTGATGCCTGGACATGGGATGTTGATGAACCAGAGAACCAAAACGGCTGGATAGATGTCCGCTTTTTCGGTGATATGACGGTTGCTCAGTGTGCGGGTGTGGGGGGCGGCTCATTAATCTATGCCAGCGTCTCCATTGAAGCCAAACCGAAGGTTTTTGAGCATGGGTGGCCAGTGGAGATCACCTATGATGAACTAAAACCCTACTACGATATTGTCGGCAAGATGCTCAATGTGCAGACGATTCCAGATAATCAGCTGCCAGAACGTTTTCGAGTGATGCGTGATGCGGCAGAGCGCCTTGGTTATGCCGATCGGCATGAGAAAGTTGATCTGGCGGTCACCTTCAATGCTGAGTGGAGTTACGACCAAAATGATCCATTCAACGACAATAAATCGGTCAAGTGGGTCAATGATCAAGGGCAAGAGCAGGGCACCTGTGTCCACTGTGCAAATTGCGACATTGGCTGCCAAGTTAAAGCTAAAAATACGTTAGATCTTAACTATCTCGCCGTCGCCGAGAGCCATGGTGCAGAGATTAAACCACTACACGTTGTCTCTCATATTGAACCCACCTCAGCGGGTTACCGGGTTTTTTATGATCAACTGGTTGATGGTGAGAAGACTCCCGGCAGCTTTACCGCCCAAAAAGTGATTCTTGCTGCGGGTTCATTAGGCTCAACAGAGTTGTTACTCAGAAGTCGAGATGAGCATCAAACACTGCCCCATATCAGTCGCAGGCTTGGCTTAGGCTGGAGTGCTAATGGTGATTTTGTAACACCTGCGATACATCAGGATGGACGAGATGTATCACCGACCCAAGGCCCAACCATCTCCAGCTCAATTGATCTATTGGATGGAAAATTTGAGGGTAGAAGGCTCTTTGTAGAGGATGGTGGCATACCAGATGTGCTGGGTAACTATCTCGAAGAGAAGTTAAAAAACCCGCTGTTTAAATTCTTTGCTACCCGCAAATATCCACTAATACAGGCCTTTGCAAAGAATATTCGTAATAGAGATCCATTCAAACCCGTTATGGTTTGGTTTGGTCAAGCACAGGATGTTCCTGATGGGCGTATGTATCTGGGGCGATATTGGTATGCGCCATGGAAACGTTGCTTGAAGATGGATTGGGATTATCGCCGTTCAGAAGGAGTCTATGCAGCAATGGCGAGCTTGCATCGCAAACTCTCTGAGGTGACCAACGCTATTCCACTGGTTCCACCCACCTGGACCTTGTTTAAGAACATTATTACCCCGCACCCGCTGGGTGGCTGCAATATGGGCACCAATGAGAATGATGGCGTGGTTGATCATAAGTGTGAAGTGTTTCACTACCCCGGTTTATATGTGATGGATGGCTCGGTGATACCTAGAGCGCTCGGTTTAAACCCATCGCGGACGATTACTGCAATATCTGAACGTGCCACCCAAATTATCATTGCACAATCCGCTAAAACAGCGGAGCAGACAGATAAAAAAGCTAGTGAGATAGAAGCAGCTAGCAAAGCTGAATTAGCCTAATAAAGATAAGGGGGTATCCACTCCAGGCACTTTATGCTCGTGTAGGGTCGCATTTATGCGACCAGCCGAACGTGCAGATGAATGTGCATCTACGGCCATATTAGGCCAATGGAGTGGATACCCCTTATTAAAGATTAAAGAGAGCAACAGGGGAAGGTATGAAAAACAGATTACTGGCAGTGAACCACGGCTACTATTTTTGGGGGACATCCATCTATGTTGGCCTGCTCTGGTCACTCCATTTTATCTTCTACCCCAGTTGGGCAAGCATCACCCCAGCGTCAGTGCAGGGCCATTTTATGGTGCCGGTCAATGCAGCGACCGATTTTTTTACCATCGTGGTGCCGTTGATGTTAATTGCGGGGTTGGTGATGGTCTACATGGAGTGGCAAACAAAACAGCGCTGGCCTGCCATTCTTGCCTACGCCAGTTTGCTGCTGATGATGATGGTGGGCTATTTTTTAATACGCCCTATTAATGAGAGCATTATGGCCAATATTGAAACCTCCACGCTGCAAGCCGCCGCTTTAAAGAGTCAGCTTGAAAGTTGGATGTTTTACAATGACTTGAGAGCGCTCATTATGACTGCTATGTGGTTGATAATTCTCTATTATTTTTTCAGTAAAGGTGACTTGCTTGAGAAATTATCTGATTAAATGGACGATAAAAAAATGACTATGAACAGCAATCAACTCCTACTAAAAATGGTTTTTTTTATTGGTGTCATCACTATTTTTAGTGGTCTTGGCCAGATGATAAAACCTGACCTAGTATTAAGCATTATCAGTGACAGTGAACAGAGCGCTGGTGGTAATCACTCATTTGCCATTATCGGTATGTTTATGGTGTTATTTGGTGGCTTGGTGGTACATGCACTGAGTACCGAGTCGCAGTCGCCTACCGCTATCCTGTGGTGCACATTTCAGAAATTAGGCGCGGCATTTGCTGTTGCAATCGGCGTCAGCAATGGCCTCTTCAGCTCGCTTGCATTGGCTGTGGCCGGTTTTGATCTGCTCTCATTTTTCGTAATGTTTGCCTTCTGGTTAACGATCAAAAATAACCACCTATCGGTCTATCACCATGTTACTCAACCAACAGTCCAATGATTCGACGTCGAAACGCGCGCTGATTCTGGCGGGAGGCGGCATGCGTGTCGCCTACCAAGCGGGAGTTCTGCGTGCCCTTGAAGAGGAGGGGCTGAGTTACAGCCATGTTGATGGCACCTCTGGCGGCACCATGAATACCGCCATGCTCTTTTCTGGAGTGACACCGACTGAGATGTGCCGACGTTGGAGTACCCTCAATATGGGTGATTTCGTCTCATTTTTGCCGTTGGTCAACTATTTCAAACCGCACAAGCTAAAAGCGATGGGCGATGCAGATGGCATTATTGATAAGGTGTTTCCGCACCTTGGCATTGATGTTAGTAAAATAAATCGAGCGCATGGCTGTGAAGCGACCTTCAATGTCTGTAACCACTCTACTAAGCAAAATTTGGCCATTGCCCATACCGACGTCACCCTGCCTCATCTGATTGCGGGTATCTCACTGCCCATCTTTATGCCCGCGATTGAGATTGATGGCGACATGTACACAGATAGCGTCTGGATTAAAGACGCCAATCTAATGGAGGCGGTTAAACGGGGAGCTGAAGAGCTGTGGCTAGTCTGGTGTATCGGCAACAGCCATGACTTTAAAGAGAACTCGTTTCTTCAATATGTACATATGATTGAACTCAGTGCCAATGGAGCACTACTAGAGGAGTATGATCGAATTTTGGCGTTGAATGAGCGAATAGCGCGTGGTGATTCGCCCTATGGACAGAAAAAACCTATCAAGCTACATGTGATCAAACCGCCATATCCCATTCCTCTTGACCCTGATCTCTACTGTGGGGCGATCACTGCTCAAGAGCTGGTGGATATGGGCTATCAGCAGGCAAAAGAGTATTTGCATAACCGCGATGAAGCGGGTGTAAAGCTAGATTGGCAAGCGACCATGATGAAGGAGCCGGCCACCACATTGGTGATGCGCAAAAGTTTCACTGCGATCACAAAAAACCAAACAACGCTTGAATTTCATCTCAGAGCAGAGGCGTATGGTGTTAATGCCGCGACATTTACGCACTACAATCTGCCATTGACCCTATTTGCCAATATAACGCTAGATGGGGTTTGTCAGAAGCAATCTGCTGCCACGGGCAAGATCACTCTCTCAACCAATGAGGCGGAAGGTCCGGTATTTGAACTCTCTACAGAAGTGGATAGGCTTGATCTCCGTTTGGTGGGCAAGATACGCCCTGTACCCTTTTGGCAGATGCTGTTGGGTTGCCACAGCAAAATCGACATACAGCTCTATAAAGAGGGCCATGAAGCGCACTATGATGAGGCGGCCATTACTGTTTCATTGTGGGGATTATTGACGCTCTTCAAATCGATTCAAGTCAAAGAGGCGGCCAATATATGGCAAATGCTGGCTCTAAAGTGGAAGTTAGCTCAGCGCCTGCTGACACGGCAAAAGCAGATAACGTTGGTTAGGCGAGAAGAAAGTACATAAAATTGGATTATCTTTTCTTTGCAATGTTCCTCTATCCCACTAGTAAGGGATTGTTTTACTATCTCATTGGGAAAAGTGAGGAGGTAAGAAGCAAAAGAAAAGCAATGCTTGATTCACTGCCGATAGAAAAGCGGCTAATCAAAACAAGTTCAAGATCATTTGTAATAATAATTCCATATTTCGGCGCTTACTATTTTGCAGATTTTAAATATCTGTGACTAACATTAGATATTATTTCACTGCTGTCCCGTTAACTAGTAAGTAAAGAGGCCTGATCCCCCCTGATTTTGGTACAATGAGTTTGCTTATAACTTGCTGAACCAACAAGGAAAACCAGACCATGGCTCATTGTAATACGATCTTCTCACAAATACTAAAACTTGTGCCGAGACATGAATTTGAGACCCTTGCAAAACAGCATCATTCAGGCCGCTCTTTCCGAACGGCATCCCGTTGGTCGCAGTTCGTGAGCCTCTCTATGGCACAATTATCAGGCCGAAATAGCTTGCGTGATATTGTTGAGAATATCTCTGCACAGATGCATCGCCTTTATCACCTCGGCAGCGCTAAACTCTCACGCTCTAATCTGTCTCGTATTAATGAGGACAAACCTTACGGCCTTTATGAGG
>JAKITT010000029.1 GCA_021647945.1 Candidatus Polarisedimenticolaceae bacterium | reverse complement strand
ATGCGCTGCCTGACAGCCATCTTGACTACCTGCCCCGCTTTGTCATTTGAGGCACTCTCCAGCAACACAACGACCTGATGCGCACTGTGCAACAACGCTTCGCTCTTAGATCTCAGTTGAGCAACATGAATTCGTTTTGGCTTGTTGGCTATGATGGCTTTAACCTCCTCCCACTGCCTCTCAACCAACTTCAAGGCGTCATCAATATCACTATTTACGTTGAGGCTTTTTAGCTCACCCAACTGGAACTCAAATAGCGCACTGGAAATTCGCAGCTGCTTTTTAGCCTTCCGGTAGCCGATATCCTGCCCCATCATGGCGTAAGCTTTGACGATTCGCTGAGAGAGCATTCGCTGCCGCCCCGCTTTATTGATCGCCTCACCCAGCGTCAAATCAGCGGAGTAAGCTGGAGAAGTCAGCAACAGGCCGACTACAGCAAGCGTGATTAAAATTACCAGGGATTGAATCGCTTTCAATTCGAGCGCTCCTGGAGATCTAATAAGTGATCTCCTATAATTATATTTTTATATTTGGCCTGACCGGCATCAGTAAAGCGCTGAAATTTCCTAGCTCCGCCCAATAGGCCCCTACTCGGATCAATTATACATATAGAGAGATGAAAAAATAGGGTGGTGACTCTTTATTAGTGCTAGAAGAGACCAATTTTACCCCTTCACGACCACTGAACATTGGCGACGCCACCAAATATCTCTGTTAAAATTAGCGGTTTTTCAACTGGCGGAGAGTAGAAGCCATGTTCAACAAAGATATGCAGATCAGTGGTTATGACGATGAGCTGTGGGCTTCCATCCAGTCAGAGGTCAATCGCCAGGAGGCGCACATTGAGCTAATCGCCTCAGAAAACTACACCAGCCCTCGTGTGATGCAGGCTCAAGGCAGTGTGCTGACCAATAAATATGCCGAGGGTTACCCAGGCAAACGCTACTACGGTGGCTGTGAACATGTCGATACCGCTGAGCAGTTGGCCATTGATCGCGCCAAAGAGCTATTCGGTGCTGACTACGCCAATGTGCAACCACACTCAGGTTCACAGGCCAACGCGGCTATCTACCTGGCACTCTGTCAGCCGGGTGACACCATTCTCGGCATGAGCCTAGCCCACGGCGGACATCTGACACATGGAGCCAAACCCAACTTCTCTGGCAGAACCTATAACGCCGTGCAGTACGGCCTTAACCCAGCAACAGGCGAGATCGATTACGATCAAGTCGAATCACTGGCGCGTGAACATAAACCAAAGATGATCATCGCTGGTTTTTCCGCCTACTCTCGCGTGGTTGATTGGCAGCGTTTCCGTGATATCGCCGACGAAGTGGGTGCCTACCTGTTTGTTGATATGGCGCATGTGGCCGGTCTAATTGCAGTGGGCCTCTACCCCAGCCCGCTACAGATCGCCGATGTGGTGACCACCACCACCCACAAGACCCTGCGTGGTCCACGTGGCGGACTGATCCTGGCAAAATCCAACCCGGAGATCGAGAAGAAACTCAACTCAGCAATCTTTCCAGGCATTCAGGGCGGCCCCTTGATGCATGTTATCGCCGCCAAAGCGGTCGCCTTCAAAGAGGCGATGGAGCCTGAATTCAAAGTTTACCAGCAGCAGGTGATCAAAAACGCCCAAGCGATGGCACAGGTCTTTATCGGCCGTGGTTATGACGTGGTCTCCGGTGGAACCGATGATCACCTCTTCCTGGTCAGCTTCATCGAAGCGGGCCTCACCGGCAAAGAGGTTGATAGCTGGCTTGGCAAAGCCAACATCACCGTCAACATGAATGCGGTACCCAACGATCCACAATCACCCTTTGTTACCAGCGGCATCCGCGTCGGCACCCCAGCCATCACTACACGTGGCTTTAATGAGCAAGAGGCACGTGATCTGGCTAACTGGATGTGCGATATCATCGACAGTCGTGGCGATGAAGGTGTCATTGGTCGGGTTAAAAATCTGGCTCACAACCTCTGTCAGAACTTCCCCGTCTACGCGCACTAAGAAAAGCTCAGATGCGCTGCCCCTTCTGCGGAGCACAGGATACCAAGGTGATCGACTCTCGCCTTTTCGGCGAGGGCGATCAGGTGCGCCGGCGACGCCAGTGCAGCTCCTGCAAAGAGCGTTTCACCACCTATGAAAAGGCGGAGCTAAACCTACCGCGCGTCATTAAACAGGACGGCAGCCGAGAGCCATTTGATGGCCGACGGCTAGAGACAGGCATGATGCGCGCACTGGAGAAACGACCGGTCAGCACCGAGCAGATCGATGACGCATTGAACCATATTCGTCGTCGCGCACTGGCGTGTGGTGAACGCGAAATTGACTCCCAACAGATTGGTGAGTGGGTCATGGATGAGCTACGCAGCCTGGATCAAGTCGCTTATGTACGCTTCGCTTCAGTCTATCGAAAATTTGAAGATGTGAACGCCTTTCGCGAAGAGATTGAACGCCTCGAAAGCCAATTGACGCCGGAAGAGAAGCGTAAACAGATGAATCTACTTGATCACAACCGGAAAGATAAGTGAGCGCAGCTGATGACTCGCGTTTCATGGCCCGCGCCATCCAGTTGGCACGTAACGGGCTCTATACAACCGCCCCCAATCCACGTGTTGGCTGCCTGCTAGTCAAAGCCGGCGAGATCATTGGCGAAGGGTTTCACTACCAAGCGGGCGAACCCCATGCCGAACGTATCGCACTGACCGAGGCGGGGGCGCAGGCCAAAGGGGCCACGGCCTATGTCACGCTTGAGCCCTGCTGCCATCATGGTCGCACCCCGCCCTGTAGCGATGCACTAATTGAAGCAGGCGTGACACACGTGGTTGTGGGGATGCTCGACCCCAACCCTAAAGTAGCCGGTCAGGGCTTGGCTCAGCTGCAAAAAGCGGGCATCAAGACCAAATCCGGCCTACTGCAAGCAGAGGCGGAGCAGCTCAACCCCGGCTTTATCAAACGCATGACCAGCGGTCTCCCCTTCGTTCGCTGCAAACTGGCGATGAGCCTTGATGGCCGAACAGCCATGGCCGACGGCGAGAGCAAGTGGATTACCTCCAATGCCGCCCGGCTTGATGTACAACAATTACGCGCCAAAAGCTCAGCCATCATCACCGGTATTGAGACAGTGCTAAATGACGATCCATCAATGAACGTGCGTATTGCAGCTGAAGCACTGCGAGGGGTCGTCACTGAGCAAGATATTATCCAACCGCTACGCGTAGTGATGGACTCTAATCTACGCACCCCGCCAACAGCAAAAATGCTCAGCCTACCGGGTGAGACCGTCATCGCATATACCAACGGCGATGCAACAGCCATCGCTAAGCTGGAATCAGCGGGTGCCACACTCATACAGCTACCCGGCCCAGCCGGCCAAGTTGAAGCCAAAAAAGTGCTGCGTTACCTGGCCGAGCGCGAGATCAATGAAGTGTTGATTGAGGCAGGCCCCACCCTTGCCGGGCGCTTTCTAGCCGCTGGCCTGATTGATGAACTGGTCATCTATATGGCCTTCCATCTGATGGGCGACGGTAGTCGCGGCCTATTTAACTTACCCGGATTGGAGCAGATGTCTCAGCGGATCAATTTAGAGGTGAGCGATATGCGCCGCCTGGGGCCTGATCTACGCATTACTGCCACACTCAAACCACCTATTTAATATAGAGACCGACCGATATGTTCACCGGAATCATCCAAGCTGTTGGCACTTTAGCAAGCATTGAGCCACGTGGTGGCGACTATCGACTCACCATCAACAGCGCCGATCTTGAGATGAGCAATGTCGCTCTGGGTGACAGCATCGCAGTAAATGGCGTCTGCCTGACGGTGATCGAATTAATGGGCCAGGGCTTCGCCGCCGATCTCTCACGCGAGACCCTATCACTCACCACACTGTCATCATTGACCAACGGCGGCCGACTCAATCTGGAGAAAGCACTCA
This sequence comes from Candidatus Polarisedimenticolaceae bacterium, assembly GCA_021647945.1. Classification (GTDB taxonomy): domain Bacteria; phylum Pseudomonadota; class Gammaproteobacteria; order Chromatiales; family Chromatiaceae; genus JAKITT01. The sequence continues at coordinate 28,951 of JAKITT010000029.1, read as the reverse complement.
CCCTCAACACCCCCCTTGGCGGCCATATGGTCAGCGGGCATGTCGATGGTATTGGCTCAATATTGAAACGCACCGCAGATGCCCGTTCGATCCGTTTCCAGATCGAAGCACCTGCCGATCTGGCGCGCTATATCGCCCATAAAGGCTCCATCACCATTGATGGCACCAGCCTAACGGTCAATAGCGTTGATGGGGTCAAGTTTGAACTCAACATCGTGCCACACACCCTCAACAAAACCATCATGGCGGCCTATCAGGTTGGTGACAGGGTCAATCTTGAGGTCGATCTTATCGCGCGTTATTTAGAGCGGTTACTGCTGGGGGATAAGGCGGCCGAACCCACCATATCATCAGGAGTCACAGAGGATTTCCTGGCCAAACATGGCTTCCTCCGTTAAGGAGACTCTGATTAAGTCTGGTTGGAATTAGGCTGAGATGAAACTGTTCCGATTTGTATCGAAGTGAGCTGGAATAGTCACTCTATTGTAGCGATCTTCGGGATGAATCGGGGCAGTTTCAGCCAGTCTAAAACAGTCATGACTTAATCAGAGCCTCCTTAAGGAAAAGCAGATCACTACTGTTCAAATAGATGCTTCAGATCACCCAATGTGCGGTGTACGCCATGACATCGGGCACAGATCGCAACCGCCGCTTTACCCAACATCGACGCCGCTGGTTTAGCCGCTTGCTGCTCAATCTGCTGACTAAGCGACCGTAGCAGTTGCTGACTCTTCTCACCCAGAATTCGCTCTTCAGGCTGCGGCTCTTTATGGCACGCACTACAGCTCTGCTGCAACAGGCCGAGCCGCTGTTCAAACTGTGCAGAGGCACGCTGCGCCGCCTGCCATTGCCGATCTTCTATGGCGATTTTGATGCGATTAATAGTCAATGAAAGCTGATCCATAAGATCGGCATAACTCAGCTCACCTTGCTCACCATCACTCACTTTAAGCGCCTGATAATCGGGCACCCGGTAGAGCAATACGCTCTGCGCTTGATAACTATCATGACATGCACGGCAGCTGTGGTTCAGTTTTTTTAGTGACAGAGTAACCATCTCAAAATCACCCGTTGTGGCTGCATGTTGTAGCTTTTCAACCCATATTGGTTCCAGCTCATCACGCCACTCCGGAACCATCGTTGCAATGCTGTTGTAATCCTCTATCAGGCGATGAGCCCACTTCTCAACATGCACCCGATCACCCGCAGCGACATACTCTTCAACCGCCTGCATCTCACGACGCAGACGAAACATGGTATGCAGCCACACCTGTCGCTTATTAAGCGGTTTATACCATTGGGCCAGTGACTCAGGCGGCAACTCAAATTTTATGCTGTCACTGCTTACTGTAGAGGCACCTAAAAGCAGGCTCACACAGAGAAGCAGTTGAGTGAAACGTAGCATAGCGCTCTCACTATCTAAGAAGATTGTTTATATTGCAGCATAAAAAAGGCCGGCGCAAAGGCCGGCCAAAGTTACCATGAGCTTTAAAATTTATTATTCAGCAGCTTCCGGCTCATCATGACCCACAAAGAAGCTAGCCACATAGACGATCAAGCCAATAAAGAAGACCAGTCCAGCCCCCTCACGCAACCAGTAGAAGAGTGAGATATTGTCCTGAACAGCCATGAATGACTCAGGATTCTCGCCCATCCGCTGCATGTAGACCTGCAGGATGCCTGCGCCGGTCAAGAACAGAGTGATGAAAACCATTGATACGGTCATCAACCAGAAAGCCCACATCTCCAACATTTGTGCCTTCGGTGGATTGGCAGCATTACGCCCCCGAATCAGCGGCATCGCATAAGAGATGATAGTCAGGTTGATCATCACATAAGCACCGTAGAAGGCCATGTGACCATGGGCGGCGGTGATCTGTGAACCGTGAGTGTAGAAGTTGACCGGAGCCAAGGTGTGGAGGAAACCCCAGACGCCAGCACCCAAGAAGGCCATTACCGCAGTACCCAGCGCCCACAAAGTAGCCACTTTGTTAGGGTGGTTACGACGACGCTGGTTAACCATGTTGAAGGCAAATACCGTCATCATGAAGAAAGGGATAGGCTCCAGAGCAGAGAAGACTGAACCCCACCACTGCCAGTACTCAGGGGTACCGATCCAGAAGTAGTGATGACCCATACCGATGATGCCGGTGATCAATGACATGGCGATGATGATGTAGAGCCATTTCTCAATCACTTCACGATCAACACCGGTCACTTTAATCAGAACAAAGGCGAGGATAGAGCCAAGAATCAGCTCCCAAACACCCTCAACCCACATATGCACAGTCCACCACCAGAAAAACTTATCCAGTACGAGGTTATCAGGCACGTAGAAGGCAAAGAGGAAGAAAACAGCCAAGCCCACCATGCCGATCAGCATGATCAGGTTGATAACGGTCTTACGACCTTTAAGGATGGTCATGCCGATGTTGAACAAGAAGGCCAACACCACAATTACAATGCCGATCTTGGTTATTGTCGGTTGTTCTAAGAACTCTCGACCCATGGTCGGGAAGTACTCATTACCGGTCACTGCCGCCAAGGTAGCGTAAGGCACTACCAGGTAACCAACAACGGTCAGGCCAGCGGCGGCTAGGAAGACCCAGAACATAATGGTCGCTAGTAGCGGTGAATGCAGCTCGGTCTCTGCCTCTTCAGGAATCAGATAGTAAGCAGCCCCCATAAACGCCATGATCAACCAGACGATCAGTGTATTGGTATGCACCATACGCGCAGCATTAAACGGAATGGTCGGGAACAGAAAGTCACCGATCACATACTGTAGACCCATAATCAGGCCAAACAGAATCTGTGTAACAAAGAGTGCGATAGCGGCGATAAAGTAGAGCTTAGCGACGCCTTGAGATTGATATTTCATTGGTTCTTCTCCCCCTTAACCCTGAATGTTTGGCGGCCAGCCAGCCGTATTGATTTCAGAGACATACTTCAAGAACTCCGCCAGTGCATCCAGATCCTCATCTGAGAAGCCAAACTGCGGCATACTGCGACGGCCTGGAATGCCGTTTGCTGGGCGGCTCTTGATAAAGCCGATGATGGCATCTTTAGAGTTGCCGAATCGGACATAGACGTTGCCCAGTTCAGGAGCGAAATAGGCGCCCTCACCGAGCAGCGTGTGACAGCCAATGCAATCATTGGTCTCGAAGAGGTATTTGCCCCGTTTGATCTGTGAACCAACAGGTGAGTCCAGCGCCGCGCGGTTATCCCGCTCAGGCAGTGTTCCCAACGTATCGAACGTCAATGCAATAAGTAGTAGAAAGAAAAATGCGGTGCCACCATAAAAGATGTTCCGCGCCATTGTTTTTGTAAAAGTCTGCGCCATGACCCCTCCGTGCCAAAAATATTAGTTTCACGAAGGGCGATACTGAGGGGTATGACAACTGCGAACATTGATATAGGTCAAATACCCGACGTTATTAGGGAATATCATATATTTCTAATGAGGTAGATCACGTGATAAATAGGCTATCTATATAAGTAGCATAACCACTTCACTCACTCCCCAGAGAGTGGCGATCCAGCCGCTTCAAGGGAGAGCGCTGCCGATATTTGCAGCAAATCACCTTGTGATATACTGCCCTGCTTTTACGCTGCCACTCTGAAATGCCATGCTCAACTGGAGAAAATTAAAATGATCAAGCCTGTCGGTTCCGAAACCCTGAACCCCCTCTTTGTCTACGATACCGATGCGCATCACAAACTGATGCATGAAGCCGAAAGCCTGCCGTCAGTGATCATTAGTTCTCAAGCGGCGGGTAATGCCGTGATGATGGGGGCCGGTTACTTCAATCCGCTAAAGGGTTTTATGAACCTAGCCGATGCCGCCGGTGCCGCTGAGAAACTCACCCTGACCGATGGCAGCTTCTTCCCAGTGCCCGTGCTCTGCCTGCTCGATAACATTGATGCCATCAGTGGTGCCAGCCGTATCGCACTGCGTGATCCAAACATGGAAGGCAACCCAGTCTTGGCGGTGATGGATGTCGAAGCGATTGAAGAGGTGAGCGATGAGCAGATGGCGCAGATGACCCAGCAGGTCTACCGCACCGATGATAGCAACCACCCTGGCGTCAACACCTTTAATAACCAAGGGCGTTTTGCCATCTCCGGCCCCATTCAGGTGCTGCACTTCAGCTACTTCCAGGATGATTTCCCAGATACCTTCCGTACCGCCGTTGAGATCCGTAATGAGATCACCGAACACGGCTGGAAAAAAGTCGTCGCCTTCCAGACACGCAATCCGATGCATCTTGCACATGAAGAGCTCTGTCACATGGCGATGGATCGTTTGGAGTGTGACGGCCTCGTCATCCACATGTTGCTGGGCAAACTGAAGAAAGGTGATATTCCGGCCCCCGTACGCGACGCATCAATCCGTAAGATGGTTGAACTCTACTTCCCGCCCAACAGCGCCATGATCACCGGTTACGGCTTCGACATGCTCTACGCCGGACCACGTGAAGCGGTACTGCACGCCTACTTCCGCCAGAATATGGGGGCCACCTACTTCATCGTTGGCCGTGACCATGCCGGTGTTGGCGACTACTACGGTGCCTTTGATGCTCAAAGCGTGTTTGAGGAGATGGTGCCCAAGGGGGCGCTCGATATCGAGATCTTCATGGCTGACCACACCGCCTACTCAAAGAAGCTCAACAAGGTGGTGATGATGCGTGAAGCGCCTGATCACAGCAAAGAGGATTTTGTACTGCTCTCCGGCACCAAAGTGCGTGAGATGCTCGGCAAAGGCATTGCGCCACCGAAAGAGTTCTCACGTCCAGAAGTGGCGCAGATCCTAATGGACTACTATCAGTCACTCGATAGCTAATCGGCACCTGTAGGTTCGCCTTGACCTCCATGGATGGAGCGAATGCAGTGGAATTATTGGGAACAATTTCTGTAAGGCGAACATCTCCGGCTAAAGCCGAACCTACATAAAAATAAAGGGTCGTATCTTTGCAGATACGACCCTTTATTTTGCGCTTATTACTTCGCCAGATCTACCCAGCCTGTAGGTGCACTTTCAAGTGCATCTTATAAATAGACAATAGATCAGAAACTCTACTCCGCAACCTCACTATGCAACTCAGCCGCCTGCAGCGTATTCTCAAGCAGTGTAGCGATAGTCATCGGCCCAACGCCACCCGGCACAGGTGTAATCCAGCTGGCATTTTCTTTACAACCCTCAAAGTCCACATCACCTGCCAGTTTACCGGTATCAAGGCGGTTAATTCCGACATCGATCACAATTGCACCCTTTTTAATCCACTCACCCGGCACAAAGTTGGCACGCCCCACCGCAGCCACCACCACATCGGCATTACGAACTTTCTGCTCCAGGTCTTTAGTGCGGCTGTGGCAAATGGTGATAGTGCAGCGCTCAGCCAGCAACTCCATCGCCATCGGGCGCCCTACAATATTAGACTGGCCAATGATCACCGCATCCATTCCCTCCAGTTTCTGGCCGGTCTTCTTTAGCATGGTCATCACACCCTTAGGTGTACACGGACGCAGAATAGGCATCTTCAAGGTCAGGCGACCCACATTGTAAGGGTGAAAACCATCAACATCTTTAGTCGGCAAAATACGCTCAATCACCGCCTCTTCATCGATATGGTCTGGCAGTGGTAGCTGTACCAGAATGCCATCAATCTCATCCTTTGCATTCAGCGTATCAATCAGAGCCAGCAGACTCTCTTGGCTGGCATCAGCAGAGAGATCATGTGACTCAGAGTAAAAACCCACCTCCTCACATGAGCGGCGCTTGTTACGCACATAGACCTCAGATGCGGGGTCTTGGCCTACCAACACCACAGCCAAGCCAGGGGCACGCTCACCAGAAGCGACACGCTCAGCCACCTTTACTTTAATCGTTTGCCGAAGTTCAGCCGCTATCGCTTTGCCATCAAGAATGTTTGCAGTCATGCCGTTGTTTCCACAGAGAGTTTTTGAAGGTCGCGAATGATATCGCGAATGAAGCGCTTTGTAACGAAATTAGAGACACTAAACGATTGACCTTAGCTATCAAGGTCAGTATTATTCGGCCTCTTCGCAAAACATATCAGTTAATCGAAGACGTGTAGAGCAAATAACGGGGTGTAGCGCAGCCTGGTAGCGCAACTGCTTTGGGAGCAGTGGGTCGGGAGTTCGAATCTCTCCACCCCGACCATTTTCCGCACGGTAGATAGATCGAATAATGCGCCCGTAGCTCATTTGGATAGAGCATCGGCCTTCTAAGCCGAGGGTAGCAGGTTCGAATCCTGCCGGGCGTGCCACTTTAGTGGTGGGTGTAGCTCAGTTGGTAGAGCCCCGGATTGTGATTCCGGTGGTCGTGGGTTCGAGCCCCATCATCCACCCCATTTTAAAACGAGCAGGGCCATTAGCTCAGCTGGTAGAGCAGTGGACTCTTAATCCATTGGTCGTAGGTTCAAATCCTACATGGCCCACCATATCTGAAAAGCCCATAACGCTCTGCGTTATGGGCTTTTTTATTTTCTATGTCCCGCCCTGAAATAAGTTGGCACAAAGAGAACCTATTTCAGGACACTCCAGCAGCCCGCATGTCGACATTACATTTGGTCTTCAACATAGAGGAACCTGCCAAGCAAGCAAAAGGTCAAACGGAGGGAAAATAATAGGACACCGCTGCCGTCCAAAGTGAACACTTAAACAGCGACAGAGCTAGATTACGGCGTGACAACTGCCCATCAGTCACGATGGGCAGAAGGATTGAGGATAAAAAACCGAACGGTACTGTGGGAAGTAACCGACAGGAAAACGCTTAAGCGGTCACTTTTTGCTGTTCGGTCTCTTTATTCTGCTCTTTTTCAAGATAGTATTCTGCAAAGGCCTGGTCTTCTACGCAAATATGGTTGGTCAACCACTTGGCAATAATAGGGGCAAGATCCACAAGCGCGGTATGCCCCTCATCCTTAAATCGTGCAACATGCGTCATCACATCGCGGGTCATCTCATCATGCAGCTCTTTGTGATATTTATACGCGGGATAGTCGTGCGCCAACATCAGCTTCTCTTCTCGCCTGAAGTGTGTAGCCGTGTATTCAACCAGCTCTTCCAGAGCCTCCTGCTCAAAACACTCACCCTGATGGTAACGAACAGCTAACTGAAGTCTGTTGATCAGATTTATCAGCGCCATATGTTCAGTATCAACATCTTTGATGCCGGTATTATATTTTGCCTTCCAGGTGATATAACGGCGCTCTTCCATCTTATTATTGATGACAGGAATGCCTATCAATGCAGCAAACAGAAACCAAGGAACGGGGTGAAAAACCCCAAATGAACCAAATGTAAGGATGACAGCAATCAATAAAATACCGAATGCCATGGCCTGTAGAAGCAGCTTCATAGTTCTCATCACACAAATTAACCTATCGCTAGTTCCAGAGCATCTCTCGACTAGCACCAATGATTCTGATTATAAGGCGAAAGAGTGCTTGGATGTGGGAATGTAATTAACGTTAGTGGCATCTTGAACCATTACTTATCCAATGGATTTGACGTAGGTCAATATGGGGAAACCCTAATATGCAAGAGCAAAACACCTACTTGACGTAGATCAATGACCCAAGTTACCGAAGCAAGGCAATGTTAGCTGCGAATGGTTACGATGACTCATACGGGCATCGTAATTATCTGTTTTCTGCTTAGAATTAAATCAATGGGGACTGGGTAGATGAAAAAAATTAGTTTTAGTTTAACAACACTGGGCTTAGCTGTAGGCATAGCTCTTAGCAGTGTATCGATGAGTGTTGCGGCCGCAGGGCCAACACTTTCAGATGCAGATTTTGAAAGAGCGAACTCTCTCTACTTCCAACGTTGCGCAGGTTGTCATGGCGTATTGCGTAAAGGTGCAACGGGTAAAAACCTGGAGCCAAAGCCTAATGCAAAGAAGAAGTCTAAAGGCACGATCAAGTTAGGTCAAAAACGTCTTGAGAAGATTATCACCTATGGAACAGAAGGTGGTATGAATAACTTTGACGATATCTTCACCAAAGAAGAGATCAGTCTTTTGTCTACATACATTCAGATGGAGCCACCGGTTCCACCTGAGATGTCACTGGAGCTGATGAAAGAGCGTCATGTCGTTTATGTTCAGCCTAAAGATTATCCTACCAAACCACTGCACAACCGTAACTGGGAAAACTTCTTCCTAGTTATCGAGCGTGATGCCGGTAAAGTGGCTGTGATTGATGGTGATACTAAAGAGATTGTTGCTCATATCGAAACCGGTTATGCGGTACACGTACTTAAGACAACCGAGCACTCCAATGTACTACAATCGAAAGATCCTGGCCGCTTCTGGTTCACCATGGGTCGTGATGGCAAACTGACCAAAATCGATCTCTGGCAGACACCTGATAAGATGCGCATTGCTGAAGTTCAGGTCGCTTATGATGCCCGCGATGTCGCGGTCTCTGGCGATGGCAAATACATCATTGGTGGCGGTTACTGGCCTCCACACTTTGTAATTGTTGATGCTGCCACAATGAATCCAATTAAAGTGGTCTCTTCACGCGGCGTTAATGTTGACGGTGAGTATGTAAACGAGTCTCGTGTAGCGGCTATTTACGATACACCTAATGCAACAAGCTGGCTGGTAGCGATGAAAGAGCTAGGTCAGATGTGGCAGGTTGATTACTCTGACCTCGACAATCTGCGTATCGACAAAATCGATTCAGCCAAGTTCCTGCATGATGGTTTCTTTGATCCAACAGGCCGTTACTTCCAGATCGCTGCTAACGCATCCAACAAAATGGTTGTTGTCGATTCCGAGACTCGTAAGCTTGAAGCGATGATCGATGTTGATAAGCTTCCGCATCCAGGTCCTGGTGCTAACTGGATCGACCCTAAGTGTGGTCCAGTCAGTGGCACGACTCATCTGGGTGTCGGCAAAGTCACCGTTTGGGGTAATGATCCAAAAGGTCACGCCGATCAAGCTTGGAAGATCTGCTACGAAGTCGAAACCGATGGCCCAGGTGTATTCATCCGGACCCATCCAAAGAGCGACTACTACTGGGTTGACCAGACCAAGACTCCAGAGCCAGAGGTTCAACAGTCTATTCAGGTCATCAGCAAGAAGACCCGCAAAATCGTCAAGACTATTCGTCTGACCGAGAAAGAGGGTTACGCTGCCGTCCATATGGAGTTCAACGCCGATGGTACCGAAGTTTGGACCTCTGTTTGGAATCGTAAGGATAGCCTGGAGCCTAATGGTGAGATCATCATCTTCGACGCAAAAACTCTTAAAGAGAAAGCACGCGTTAAAGGTCTCTATGCACCTACCGGCAAGTTCAACGTTCACAATCGCGTCAATCACGTAACCTGATTGTCCGTATAGACGTTGTTCTATGATAAAGGCGGGCATGACTCAGTTCATGCCCGCCTTTTTTATAACGTCCGCAGATTACCCCTGAAAACCGCTATTCCAGCATCAATTAAAGTCATTTACACACTATTGTAAACGCCTGTTTTTCGCCTGTAGTGACCGGTTTCAGGGACAATTTGAGAAGTTCACAGATAGATAGTTACTAATTAAAATAATGTAGTGACGCTTTATTTTGCATAAAACATCAGGGTTAGGTGGGAGCAGTCAAATGACAGTTATTAGACGAAAACCAGACTTCTTTTCACGCAGAGTCATTCTGGGTGGAACCGTTGGCAGTGCCATTATTTTCTTCATGGTAGGCGTTCTATTTTGGGGCAGTTTTAACGCCACTATGGAGGCGACTAACACCCTAGAATTTTGTATCGGCTGCCACGAGATGGAGGAGAATGTCTACCAGGAGTACAAGCCAACCATTCATTTTTCTAATCGAACGGGCGTTCAAGCCACTTGTTCTGACTGCCATGTACCCGACCCCTGGATCCACAAGATGATCCGCAAGGTTCAGGCCAGCGGTGAGGTGTTCCATAAAATATTGGGCACTGTCGACACACCAGAGAAGTTTGATGGCAAGCGTCTACAGCTCGCCAAACGAGTTTGGGCCACCATGAAGAGCACCGACTCTCGTGAGTGCCGCAACTGCCACCACTTCAACAACATGAACCCGAAATTTCAGAAACCTCGGGCGCGTAAACAGCATCTAAATGCCTTCAAGACAGGACAGACCTGTATCGACTGTCACAAAGGTATCGCACACAAACATGTGCGTGATCAGCTAGATGATGAGGAGCTTGAAGCCCTCGAAGCCCCCAACCCTGCCTTTATACGTGAAGTGCCAGAGATGTATCTTGCTGGCCTAAGAGAGGCTGAAGAGATAGAAACCAAAGAGAAGGCGGAGAAGCAGGCCACCAAAGAGCGTGAGCGTGCTGCCAAGGTGGCCGCGAAAGAGGCTGAAAATGCCCGTATAAAACAGGCCGTCGCTGATGCATTGGCCGCCTTCAAGAACCAAGGTGATGGTCAGGCCGTGCAAGCGACCGGAGCAACAGGCGTAGGTATCGATTGGAGTGATGTACCTGCACGTGAGATCAACATCTTCTACCCAGGTCAGGCCTCAATGGAGTGGGTGCTGAGCGGTAGAGATCATGGCGGTGCACGCGCCTTCACCAAGGGCGGTGATCGCTGCTTTGACTGTCATGATAATGAGACCATGGATATGGGGGCACGTATCGTCGGTGGTGAACATGAAAATGTCGCAGAACCCACTGTAATTCCTGGTAAACGCGGCGCTTTCCCCGTTCAGGTACAGGCTGCCTTTGATGATGAAAATCTCTTCCTGCGTTTTCAGTGGTCTGAGGGTGAACACCACCCAGCCCCCTTTGTTGATGGCGGCAAGATGGATCCTGAGAACCCCATCAAGCTGGCCGTCATGCTCGCTACCGATGAGGTGGAGTATGCCGCTCAAGCGGGTTGCTGGGGCACCTGCCATCATGATCTGAACGCCATGCCGCATCAGCCGGAAGGTCAGAAGGTGACCAAGTACATTAAAGAGAGCCGCACCAAAATCGAGATCAAAGGGCGTCGAGGCAAGATGCGCGGTGGCTGGGACAAACGTAAGGATGATGCTGAGATTCAGGCCGAGTTAGACGCTAGTCATATGATGGATCTGCTGCGTATTAAATCGGGCAGCGGTGAGACAGAAGATGGTTACATTCTTGCTGACCGGGTGATGGAGGGTGGCCAAGGGCTGACTGCTTTCGCAACCCTTGAAGCGGGTGTTTGGACGGTAGAGATGAAGCGTAAGCTCACCTCCAACAAAGCGGGTGATCTGAACTTAGCCAAAGACCAGATCTACAACCTTGGCTTTGCGATCCACGATGACTACAGCAGCGCCCGTTATCACCATGTCTCATTGGGCTACCGCCTTGGTTTCAATAACGAAGAGGCGGAGATCAATGCAGTCAAACGTGAAGCACAGGCTGTTTCAGCCGCACCAACATCTGCGGCTGCACCTAAAGCGGCCGGAGGCACAGTGGATGCGAATATCGACTGGAGTAAAGCCTCTAACCGTGAGATCAACATCTTTTACCCGGGTCAGGCCTCCATGGAGTGGATGCTGAGTGGTCGAGATCATGGCGGCGCACGTGCCTTCACCAAAGGGGGTGATCGCTGCTTTGACTGTCATGACAATGAAACCATGGATATGGGGCCACGTATCGTCGGGGGTGAACATGAAAATGTCGCAGAACCCACTGTGATTCCCGGCAAACGAGGCTCTATTCCTGTTCAGGTACAAGCCACGCACGATGGTGACAATCTCTTCCTACGTTTTCAGTGGCCCGAGGGTGAACACAACCCCGTCCCATTTTCTGATGGCGGCAAAATGGACCCGGAGAACCCCGTCAAGCTGGCCGTTATGCTCGCTACCGATGAGGTGGAGTATGCTGCACAAGCAGGTTGCTGGGGCACCTGCCATCATGATCTGAACGCCATGCCGCATCAGCCGGAAGGTCAGAAGGTGACCAAGTACATTAAAGAGAGCCGCACCAAAATCGAGATCAAAGGGCGTCGTGGCAAGATGCGCGGTGGCTGGGACAAGCGCAAGGATGATGCTGAGATTCAGGCCGAATTGGACGCTCATCACATGATGGATCTGCTACGGATAGAATCGGGCAGCGGTAAGACGGAAGATGGTCACATCCTCGCCGACCGTGTCATGAAGGGTGGCGAGGGTTTTGAGGGCAGCGCCACATTGGATGCAGGCACTTGGTCAGTGGTCATAAAGCGCAAGCTCACCTCTGCTAAAGCAGGTGATCTGACGCTGGCAAAAGACCAGATCTATAACATCGGCTTTGCCGTACATGATGACTACAGCAACGCCCGTTATCATCATGTCTCATTGGGCTACCGTCTTGGCTTTGATAACGCAGAGACCGAGATTAACGCCATCGCCCAATAACCTTAATCTCTTACACCCTGCACGCACGAGCACTTGCAGGATCTAGGTTATATACTAGGGAGAGCAGCTAAGACCCCGTCTAAGCTGCTCTCCATTTTTTATTCAGGGGATCATTAATGAACCGACCACGCCCCCTCTCACTACTACTCCTTCTGCTGTTTATAGTGTCACCATTTGCTCAAGCCGACAGCAACCAACGGCATGAGATCGATATCAAAAAATACCAGTTTCATCCACCAGAGATCACCATTAAACAGGGTGATACCGTTCGCTGGACCAACCGTGAAAAACGCCAATACCACACCGTTTGGTTTGAACCGCTTGGCGAAGAGGAGCCAGACTATTTCTTCCCTGGCGAGTTCTATGAAAGGGTATTTGAGCAACCGGGCAGCTACCGCTATCGCTGTGGCCCACACCCCAAAATGACCGGTGTGATACACGTTAAATAGGTGCTATTCCGCACAGCAAAATAGCATTACAGAATAAACCCAGCCCTCTCTTTTTTAGTAGTAAACTCCCTACGTTGACTAAGGTCAAAGCCCCATATCGGATATCTCTGATAGTTTCTCTATTAGGCTCATAACTACCTCATCTGGAGGCGACGTAAGTGTTTGATATCAGATTGATTACCACCGCTATTTGCTGTGCCTTAATCAGTCTTAACCTCTATGCAGCACCCAATAAAGAGCGGCAGGCGGAACTGACCCACCTACTGAAACATGACTGTGGCTCATGTCATGGCATGCATCTGAAGGGGGGGCTCGGCCCAGCACTTAAACCAGATCGACTCACAGACTATTCCGTTGAGGCATTAGCCACCACCATTTTACATGGCCGCACCGGCACACCCATGCCACCGTGGGCACCCTTTCTCTCTGAACAGGAGGCGCAGTGGATTGCAGCACTATTGAAGAGAGGAGTCACACCTTGAGACTCATCCTGCTCTCTATAGCTCTCCTCCTCACCTACGGTCAAGCCAGCGCTGAATGCCTCACTCGTGGCACCGGCGATCTCGGCATCATCATTGAGCGCGCCGCTGGCAGCCTCAAGGTGATTGATCGCTCGGCACGCAGCGAGCTCTTTCATGTCGAAGGGCTGGGGGATCTCTCTCACGCCTCTGCCGTCTACTCACGTGATGCCCGTTACGCCTATATCTTTGGTCGTGATGGCGGCCTATCGAAGGTTGACCTGCTCTGCGGCCAACTGGTCAAACGGGTGGTACAGGGTGGCAATAGCATTGGTGGCGCCATCTCGCAGGATGGCACATTGATCGCCGTATCCAACTACGAACCGGGCGGGGTAAAGATCTTCTCCGCTGAGACGCTCGTGCTGGTGGCCAATATTCCCGCCACCCAAATCGCCAACAACAAAGGCTCAAAAACGGTTGGTTTGGTCGATGCGACTGATCAGCGTTTTGTCTACAGCCTGTTTGATACAGGCGAGATATGGGTCGTCGATATGCTCGACCCCAGTCAGCCTAAGATTGATAAATTCACCGACGTTGGCAAGCAGCCCTACGATGGTTTGATCTCCCCCGATGGCCGTTGGTACATCGCGGGTCTATTTGGTGAGGATGGCCTCGCCATGCTTGATCTTTGGCACCCTGAAAAGGGCATCAAACGCATTCTAAGCAATTATGGAAAAGGTCAGCAGAAACTGCCCGTCTATAAAATGCCCCATCTCGAAGGGTGGGCGATGGCCGGTAAAAATGCCTTTCTACCCGCCGTCGGTCTCCACGAAGTGTTGGTGGTAGAGCAGGATAGCTGGCAAGAGAGGGGCCGCATCAAGGTGCATAGTCAACCCGTTTTTGTTATAGCTCGGCCCGATGGGCGTCAGGTATGGGTCAATTTTGCATTTCCAGATAACGATGTCATTCAGGTGATTGACACTGAAAGTTTAAAGATCATCAAGACACTCAAACCAGGCAAAGGGGCACTGCATATGGAATTTTCACCTCGCGGGGAGGAGGTGTGGATTTCAGTACGGGATAGAGATCAGGTTCAGATCTACGACACCCGTACCCTAGAGCAGACCGGCAGCCTGCCAGTAGATAAACCAAGCGGGATCTTCTTCACCTCCCGTGCACATCAGTTGGGGTTGTAACATGGCTATCGCCGAACTTCGTCAGACAGCATTCATACCACTACCGATTCAACCACCGGTTGAAGCGCCCATTCTTCCGCTACTTACCTCACTGGAGAAGCGGCTGCTAAATGAGTTTCAACACGGCCTGCCACTCTCGCCCACACCTTATGCCGATATGGCAAAGCAGCTGGATAGCAGCGAAAGCGAGGTGTTGCTGCTACTGAAGAAGCTACAAAAACTTGGCTACATCAGCCGAGTAGGACCCGTCTTCAAACCACGTCGTGTTGGTTATAGCACCCTAGCTGCCATTGCGGTTCCGCGTGAACAGTTGGAGATTATTGCTGGCTATGTGAGTGCGCGCCCAGAGGTTAACCACAACTATGAGCGCGACCATCGACTCAATCTCTGGTTTGTTGTCACTGCTTCTGATCAGGCAGCCGTAGAGGGCGTACTAACGGAGATTGAGCAACATTGTGGTCTCTCCGTTTTAAATCTGCCACTACTCAAACCCTTCCATATCGACCTGGGTTTTCCACTATGGTGTTGAGCAAACAGGATGCCCAATTGGTCGCGGCTATCCAGAGCGGCCTGCCACTGGTTGAACACCCCTACGCAGAGGTGGGGCAACAGATTGGCCTGACTGAATCAGAGGTGATTGAGCGCATTACAGAGATGCGTGAGAGCGGCATCATCAAACGTCTTGGCGTGGTGGTACGTCACCATGAGCTGGGTTACGTCGCCAACGCGATGGTGGTGTGGGATGTACCCACCGAAAGACTCAATCTGGTCGGCAAACTTCTCGGTTCACAACCCTGCGTCACCCTCTGTTACGAGCGGCCACGCAAACTGCCAGAATGGCCTTACAATCTCTTCAGCATGATCCATGGCTTCAGCCGCGAACGTGTTTTGTCACGTATCAGCAAGATGGTAGCGGAACTAGGGCTTGAAGATATCGACTACCAAGTGCTCTTCAGTGGTCGCCGTTTCAAACAGCGCGGGGCGCGTTATCAATGATGGACGCCATCGACCGCAATATCATCAACTCTTTGCAGGGTGGCTTTCCCATTTGCGATAGCCCCTATCGCGTGGTGGCTGAGCAGCTTGGCATCGAAGAATCCGATCTTCTGCAACGCTTAGAGAAAATGCTTGAGCTAAAACAGCTCTCCCGTTTTGGCCCGATGTATCATGCCGAACGACTCGGTGGCGGCCTGAGTCTCTGCGCCATGAAGTTGCCTGAAAATCAATTTGAGCGGGTCGCAGAACTGGTCAACGCCTATCCCGAAGTGGCGCATAATTATGCCCGCGAACATCAGCTCAATATGTGGTTTGTGCTGGCCACCGAAACGCCTGAACGGATCGCAACCGTGCTAGCCGAGATTGAAGAAGAGACCGGCTATCATGTTTACAACATGCCCAAGCAGGAGGAGTTTTATGTCGGACTTAGATTCGATCTCTGATGACGAAATCTCTCTTGATGAGGTTGACCGCGCTATTGTACGAGCGACCCAAGCGGGCCTGCCATTGGTACCAGAGCCCTATCAGCAGGTCGCTGATGAGGTGGGAATCAGCAGCAAAGAGGTGCAGCAGCGCATGCAACGCATGTTGGAGCTGGGCTGTATTCGCCGTATTGGTGCTGTGCCTAATCACTACACACTCGGCTTTCGTGGCAACGGCATGACCGTATGGGACGTACCCGACGAGAAGGTGCGTGAGTATGGCAAAAAGATCGGTGATCTCGATTTTGTCAGCCACGCCTACCATCGACCACGCCACCTACCAGAGTGGAGCTACAACCTCTTTGCCATGGTGCATGGTAAAGATCGTAGCGAAGTGGATATAAAAACAGCACAGATAGCCAAACTGCTCGGTGATGACTGTCGGGCGCACGAAGTGCTCTGTAGTAGTCGGATCTTAAAAAAGACCGGTTTACGGATTGCTTGAGGTTTTTTTGCACCACAGAGGACACAGAGTTCACAGAGATAGCTATTCAGCTTGTAGCTTTTTCTCTGTGAACTCTGTGTCCTCTGTGGTTAATAGTCACAAAATTGTTCGTGATTATAGATAATTGAGGTGTAGCGAGTGTTTCGAATCTCACAATATATGCGTGAACTGGTTGACCCTAAACCCTTAGGGCCGGTGCGCAATCCACCCGGGCCTGTGGTGATCTGGAACCTAATCAGGCGCTGCAACCTCACCTGCAAACACTGCTACTCTATCTCTGCCGACACCCATTTCCCGGGCGAGTTAGATCGTCAACAGATCTTCACTGTGATGAATGACCTAAAGACATTCCATGTACCTGTGCTGATTCTCTCTGGTGGCGAACCCCTGCTGCGTCCCGACATCTTTGAGATTGCCCATCGCGCCAAAGAGATGGGCTTCTTCACCGCCCTGTCGACCAACGGCACTCTGATAGACGAAGATAATATCAGTGCCATCCGTGATGTCGGCTTCAACTATGTCGGCATCAGCATTGATGGCATCAAAGAGACACATGATGAATTCCGCCAGATGAAGGGGGGGTTCGACGCTTCAATACATGGCCTGCGCCTCTGCCGTGAAGAGGGGATCAAAACCGGCCTGCGCTTCACCATGACCCAGGACAATGCTAAAGAACTGCCACAGATGTTGCAGCTGATGGATGATGAAGGGGTCGATAAGTTCTACTTCTCACATCTCAACTACGCTGGACGGGGTAACAAAAACCGTGAGGCCGATGTCTTCCTACAGACTACCCGCTGGGCGATGGATCTGCTCTTTGATCGGGCAATGGCGGATGTGCGCGCCGGTAAACAGACCGAGTTTGTCACCGGTAATAATGATGCTGATGGTGTCTATCTGCTGCTCTGGATCGCCAAACATTTTCCTGATCAATATGATCATATCCGCGCTAAACTGGTGCAGTGGGGCGGCAATAGTTCAGGTGTCAATGTCGCCAATATCGACAATTTAGGCAACGTACACCCCGACACTATGTGGTGGCACCACAATCTGGGCAATGTCAAAGAGCGTAAATTTGCCGATATCTGGCAAGACACCTCCGACCCCATTATGGCGGGCCTAAAGGCGAAACCCCGCAAAATCGGTGGCCGATGTGCTGAGTGCAAAGATTTTGATATCTGCGCTGGTAACACCCGAATCCGTGCACTCCAGCTGACCGGCGATGCCTGGGCTGAAGATCCCGCCTGTTATCTGACTGATCAAGAGATCGGTATTAAGGAAACAGCGGCACTGGATCTGGCCTAGGGTGGCTATCTTTAGACAACTATTTACACAGGGTCTTTTGGCGCTGTTGGCCGTTAATTCACCCGCCATCGCTGAGACCATTGATGCCGATGCGCTCTATCAAAAGCACTGTGCAGAGTGCCATAGCAAAGATCGTCTTGGTGCAATGGGGCCAGCACTGCTGCCAGAGAATCTAAAACGACTCCGCAAAAAAGCGGCCATCAAAGTGATCAGTGAGGGGCGTGCAGCAACACAGATGCCCACATTCCAAGAGAAGCTAAACGCCGCTGAAATTGAGGCGCTGGTTGATCTGGTCTACACCCCACTGAAGCAGATACCCCATTGGGGTTTGGCTGAGATGCGTGCTAGCCATCTTATTCACAACAGACCGCAGGATCTCGCTGACAAGCCTATTTTCACCGCCGATATGTGGAATCTCTTCATCGTCGTTGAGCTAGGTGACCACCACGCCACACTGCTCGATGGTGACACCTTTGAACCAATCCACCGCTTTCCCACCCGTTTTGCACTGCACGGTGGACCTAAATATGGCCCCAATGGCCGTTTTGTCTACTTCGCCTCACGCGATGGCTGGATCAGTAAATTCGATATCTACAATCTGAAGTATGTGGCTGAGATCCGCGCTGGAATCAACACACGCAATCTGGCCGTTTCAGCCGATGGGCGTTATGTAATTGTCGCCAATTACCTACCACACAGCTTGACCATTCTGGATGCGGTTGACCTATCACCGATTAAAGTTATTCCCGTGGTTGATCTACACGGCAACAGCTCACGCGTCAGCGCCGTCTACACTGCGGCACCCAGAGAGAGCTTCTTTGTTGCACTAAAAGATATCCCAGAAATGTGGGAGATCAGTTATGCCGATCAACCACCACTTGGTTTCTCCAGCTGGGTACACGGCTACCGAGAGGACTCTGGTGACATCAACCTGGAACAGCAATTTGCAATACGACGGGTGCAGGTTAAGGACTATCTGGACGATTTTTTTATCACTCAGGACTATGTACAAATCATCGGCACCGCACGTGACGGCTCAGGTCAGGTGCTTGATCTCGATCTTGGTCGCGCAGTGACCAAGGTGGATCTACCAGGCATGCCCCATCTCAGCTCTGCCATCAGCTGGACCTATCAAGGACGCCAAGTGATGGCGATGCCAAACATCAAAGAGGGGGAGGTAACGGTGCTCGATATGGAGAGCTGGCAGGTGATCAAACGGATAAAAACCCTTGGCCCCGGTTTCTTTATGCGCAGCCATGAGAAGAGTCGCTACGCCTGGGTTGATGTCTTTTTCGGCCCCAACAAAGATGTCATGCATGTGATTGATAAAGAGACCCTTGAGGTGGTGAAAACACTCCGCCCCTCACCAGGCAAAACCTCGGCACATGTTGAGTTTACCCAGGATGGTCGCTACGCCCTGGTTAGCATCTGGGAGAAGGAGGGCGGTGCCATCGTGGTCTATGATGCCAACACCCTAAAGGAGGTGAAACGACTGCCCATGAGCAAACCCTCCGGCAAATATAATGTACACAATAAAGTGACACGCTCACGCGGAACAAGCCACTAATGGCGAATGCTCTCCGCACTCTTCTCCTGCTCTCTCTGCTGCTTGGCGGCAATCTCTATGCACAATCTATTGTGGTCATAACGATTGAGGATGGTGACACCCTGCTAGTAGAGGTTGATGGCAAGCAAGAGCGCCTACAGTTGGCAGGCATTGATGCTCCTGAAGTGGTGGAGAATGCCAAACTAAAGCGCGATCTTAAGGTCTCGGGGCTCTCACTGAAGAGGCTGATAATGCTGGGTCAACTCGCCACGACGCATCTGCACCGGCTCGTCAAACCGGGCGATCAACTGCATCTCATCGGCACATTGGGTCAACGTGATCGCTATGGCCGCATCACCGCACAGGTCCACACAGATCAACCACTGACACTCAGTGCACGGATGGTATCAGATGGTTACGCTGTGGCACTGCGTCGGCACGCGCCAGATGCCACATTGAAGGCAAAACTAATCAAAATGGAGCAGATTGCAAGGGATAGGCACCAAGGGCTCTGGGCTGAACAGCACGCTGACATGATGGCATGGAGCGGCCGTAAACCATGAGCTTAATCAAATAGGTTTGATCTGGGCTGACGTAGAATAGCCTCATCAAATTAGATATTGAGAGTAACTATGGATCTTTTGCCAATATTCCTAGATGTGAAACAGAAACCCTGTCTGTTGGTGGGCGGGGGTGAAGTGGCAGGCCGCAAGGCGCGCCTACTACTTGAGGCGGGCTCAAACCTCCGCGTCATTGCACCTGAACTGGGGCTGACCCTCAGTGAGATGAAGCAAGCGGGCAAAATTGAACATATTGAACGTGAATATCAAGCCGATGATCTAGGTGACGTACATCTAGTGATCGCTGCCACTGATAATAGTGAGGTCAACCGTCAACTCTCTGAGCAGGCCAAGGCGCTACGCATTCCGGTCAATGTGGTTGACCAACCCGCCTTGAGCAGCTTTATCATGCCGTCGATTATTGATCGTTCACCGGTCATCGCTGCCGTCTCAACTGGTGGCACCTCACCTGTCTTGGCTCGCCTCATTCGAGGTCGCTTAGAGTCACTCATCCCCACAGGATATGGCCGTTTGGCAGAGCTTTCCGGCCGTTTTCGTGATGCGGTAAAGGCCAAATTTGACAACATCACCGACCGCCGACGTTTCTGGGAGGAGGTGTTGCAGGGCGGTGTTGCCGAGCGTGTCTTCTCCGGCCATATGGAGGAGGCAGATCAGCTAATGCAGAAGATGCTTGATGGTGCCATCAGCTCCGACAGCATGGGTGAGGTCTATCTGGTAGGTGGCGGTCCAGGTGACCCCGACTTGGTCACCTTCCGCGCGCTGCGTTTGATGCAGCAGGCCGATGTGGTGGTTTACGATCGCCTGATTGCCAAGCCGGTGTTGGATATGACCCGGCGTGATGCTGATCGTATCTATGTTGGCAAAGAGAACAACAACCATGTGATGCAGCAAGAGGATATCAATCAACTGCTGGTGCGCCTAGCTAAAGAGGGCAAACGGGTGGTGCGTCTGAAGGGCGGCGACCCATTCATCTTCGGGCGTGGCGGTGAAGAGATTGATACGCTGGCCGAAGAGGGTATCCCCTTCCAAGTTATCCCAGGCATCACTGCCGCCTCTGGATGTGGCTCCTATGGCGGCATCCCCATCACCCATCGTGACTACTCGCAGGCGGCAATTTTTGTCACTGGCCATCTAAAGTCTGGCAGCCTAAACCTGAATTGGAATATGCTGGCACAGTTCAATCAGACCGTCGTCTTCTACATGGGGCTAATGAGTCTACCGGTCATCTGCGAGCAACTCATCGCACATGGTCTGCCCGCAGACTGGCCCATCGCACTGATACAACAGGGTACAACACCGCAACAGCGCGTCTTTACCGGCACATTGGAGAGCATTGTTGCGATTGCCGAGCGGGAGCAACCCAAGCCACCCACACTCATTATTGTCGGTGAGGTGGTAAAACTACGTCAGAAATTGAGTTGGTTTAAGTCTGATGTAAAATAGACTATCAAGTCGCAACCATTACGACGAGCGGATAACTAAAAAATTCAGGCACAAAAAAGGGGGCAAAAGCCCCCTTTTTCACTCCTAAACTTAATTCACTTATTTGTTATGACACTTCAGGCACAAGCCACTGCCGTCCATAGTGAAACGTAGGAATGGCTGTGTGGCAGGATCACTGGCATGCGGATCATGACAAGATGCACACTGGACTTTGCCAGAAAATAGACGTACATCAGTCAATGTCCCAGCTGCAACCAGCCCTGTATCTGCCGCATCATCATAGGTAAAATTTACTGGATGATCATTGGTCAAATCAGCACCTAGATTAGTAGATCGAGCACCATCAATTTTAGTACCGCCTACATCCAACCCAGTACCAGCCATTGTAGTGACAAGATGGTTGTTACTTGGGTTATTCATTGCATTCAGTGCCACAGTACCATCATGACAAGAGAGGCATAGGTTAGTCACGGTTGCTGTGGCCTCAACGATGCCACCAACATCCGCAACATCTGCACCATCAAAGGTTGGGCTCGTATAAACGCCATAACTTGCAGTTACAGACAGGGTGTGGTTCCACAATGGAATATTATTATTCTTGATTGCATTATGTGGGGTGTGGCAGAAGACACAAATCTCTGGATTGTCTGAGTTAATATCCCCAGTACCGGTATCAGAGAGGTTATGTTTGGTGGATGAGATTCCAGCCACCGCCTGCCCAGACAGACCTATCAACGCTGTTGCCACTATAGCGGCTCCCATAATAGTAGGGAGTTTAAAGTTATTCATATGTAGCCTCCAATATTCTTACCTGAACGATTTTGGCCAATTCACTTATTTATATCTATTGCTAGTAAACCAACCTGTGCGGCTCAACTAATTCTAAGTATTACAAGTAATTAGAATCACATTGCTACCACGTCTTTCAAGCTCAAATGACGGCAGGAAGCCACATTTCCTTTAGGGGTATCTCTGTTTTTAGCCTCACCTTGTGAAGGATTTTCCTTAATTTCAGTATTTGCGGCATTTGTCAAGAACAGCATTCCTGGGTTTCATTTTTTGTCGATGGCGACGCTGATAGCCTCCACCAACAAATTTTAGGCAAAAAAAAGCACCTCATGGGAGTCCCCTCAAGGTGCTTAAATTAACAATTGGACGGTGTCAGATCATAGCTACATGAACCGACACGCCGTCAAAAAGCGTTATCCCGGCAGACTACTTTCACCCATTAAAAACAGATCCACAGCCTTTGCCGCTTGCCGACCCTCTTTAATAGCCCAAACCACCAGAGATTGACCACGGCGCATATCGCCGGCCACAAACAGGCAGTCAACATTGGTTTTATAGGCATCACACCCTTCGACCGCCCCTTCAACATTGCCGCGCGCATCTAGCTCAACGCCCAACTGTTCCAGCATGCCCTGATGCACGGGATGGAGAAAACCCATCGCTAACGTTATTAGCTCAGCCTTCAGCTCAAACTCTGAACCTTCAACCTCACTCATCTGCCACTGACCAGCATCATCTTGCTGCCAATCGACCTTAATGCAGCGAACCGCTTTGAGATTGCCCTGTTCATCACTAACAAATGACTTTGTAGCAACAGACCACACGCGCTCACACCCCTCCTCCTGGGAGGAGGAGGTACGCAGTTTATTTGGCCAGTTGGGCCAAGTCAGTGCCTTATCCTCTTTTTCCGGAGGTTTAGGCATAATTTCAAGCTGGGTGACTGATGCTGCACCATGACGACTCGAGGTACCAATGCAATCTGAACCGGTATCACCGCCGCCAATAACCACAACATGTTTACCTTCAGCGCTGATAAAAGGCACCTTGGCACCATCACCGCCCTGAACACGATGACTATTGCCACGTAGGAAATCCATTGCGTAGTGGACACCTTTCAGCTCGCGCCCAGGAATAGGCAGATCGCGCGGCTGCTCTGAGCCTCCGGTCAACACCACCGCATCAAAATCAGATAACAGCTGACCAGCAGGGAGATCAACACCGATATGGCTATTGGTACGAAACTCAACCCCCTCTGTACGCATCTGCGCCATGCGGCGATCAATGACATGCTTGTCCAGCTTAAAATCTGGAATGCCGTAGCGCAGCAAGCCGCCAATACGATCCTGCTTTTCAAACAGCACCACACTGTGGCCCGCTCTTGCCAGCTGCTGAGCACAAGCCATTCCAGCAGGGCCAGAACCGACAACAGCGACACACTTACCGCTCTTGTGTTTGGCAATCTCTGGTTTAATCCACCCTTCCGCCCAAGCGCGCTCAATAACACTGTACTCAATGGTACGAATGGTCACCGGACTGTCATCTATGTTAAGCGTGCAAGCTGCCTCGCAAGGAGCTGGACAGATTCGGCCTGTAAACTCAGGAAAGTTGTTGGTGGCATGTAACTTTTTAATAGCCGCCTGCCAATCATCTCTATAGACAAGGTCGTTCCAATCTGGAATGACATTATTAACCGGGCAACTCTCATGACAAAAAGGGATACCGCAATCCATGCAGCGCGCACCTTGTCGAGCCAATGTCTCTTCATCTAGCGGTATGACGAACTCTGCATAGTCGGTCAAACGATCTGCGACGGGGGCGTAAGTGCAATCCTGACGCGGATACTCTATAAAACCTGTTGGTTTACCCATACTTAGAGCCCCTCTCTTGTTGATTCAACACTCGCTGCCTGCTGCTTCTGCATCTCCTGCAGTGCCCGACGGTACTCAACCGGCATCACCTTGACAAATTTCGGTAGATAGTCGGCCCAGTTGTCCAAGATATTCTGAGCAACACTACTGCCGGTGTAACGTTTGTGATCTGCAATCAGCTGTCTCAAACGCTGCGCATCATCACATGTCATATCACTGCTGACATCAACACGACCATGCGCTTCAAGATCACCACCCGAATGCTCCATCACTTCAAGGGCATCATCCTCTGCGGTAATTGGCTCCAACTCGACCATCGCCATGTTGCAGCGCTCTGAGAAAGTGCCTTCTTCATCAAGTACATAGGCGATACCACCAGACATACCCGCCGCAAAGTTTCTACCCGTAGACCCCAAGCAGACCACGATACCACCCGTCATATATTCACAACCATGGTCGCCCACTCCTTCGACAACAGCTGTGGCTCCAGAGTTACGAACAGCAAAACGCTCACCGGCAACACCACGGAAGTAACACTCACCCGCGATAGCGCCATAGAGAACGGTGTTGCCGACGATAATATTCTCTTCCGCCTTACCGATGGCTGACTCTTGTGGTGGATAGATCGCTATGCGTCCACCTGAGAGCCCTTTTGCAACATAATCATTGCCTTCACCGGCCAACTCAATCGTCACACCCTTTGCCAACCATGCGCCAAACGACTGGCCGACGGTGCCTTGTGCCTTGATATGAATGGTATCGTCAGGCAATCCAGCATGACCATATTTCTCAGCGACCCGGCCTGAAAGCATGGTGCCAAAGGAGCGATTGAAGTTCTCTACACCAATCTCAATTTGTACCGCTTCACCGTTCTGTAGTGATGCATCAGCCAATCGGATCAGGGTCTGATCCAACGCCTTATCTAAACCGTGATCCTGCTCTTCGCTATGGAATACGGTGGTTCCTTCAGCCGCCTCTGGCTTATAGAGCACCCGTGAGAAATCGAGGCCTTTCGCCTTCCAATGGTTGATCGCCTTGCTCATGTTGAGTCGATCAGACTGACCGACCATCTCTTCAAAGGTGCGGTAACCGAGTTCTGCCATCAGCTGACGCACCTCTTCAGCGATGAAGAAGAAGAAATTGACCAGATGTTCAACTTTGCCAGTAAAACGTTTACGCAGCTCAGGATCCTGCGTGGCAACGCCCACCGGGCACGTGTTGAGATGACACTTACGCATCATCACACAGCCCTCAACGATCAGTGGTGCGGTAGCAAAACCAACCTCATCAGCACCTAACAGCGCGGCAATCACCACATCGCGGCCGGTTCGCATGCCGCCATCGGCCTGCACACAGACGCGTCCACGCAACTGGTTTAACACCAAAGTCTGATGCGTTTCGGCAAGCCCCAACTCCCACGGACCACCGGCATGCTTAACCGAGGTAAGTGGCGAAGCACCGGTACCACCATCATAACCAGAGATGGTGATGTGATCGGCATGCGCCTTTGAGACGCCTGCTGCAACCGTTCCTACTCCCACCTCAGAGACCAGCTTGACGGAGATTCTGGCCTTTGGATTGACATTTTTCAGATCATGGATCAGCTGAGCCAGATCTTCAATCGAGTAGATATCATGATGCGGCGGCGGTGAAATTAGCGCGACCCCTGGTGTGGAGTGGCGCACTCGAGCGATCTGCGCATTGATTTTATGCCCTGGCAGTTGCCCCCCTTCACCCGGCTTGGCCCCTTGCGCCATTTTGATCTGAATATCGTCTGCATTAACCAGATACTCAGTCGTCACACCAAAACGACCCGATGCCACCTGCTTAATGGCAGAGCGTTGGGGGTTCATCGAACCATCGGCCAATGGCCGGAAACGCTCTGGCTCCTCACCGCCCTCACCGGTATTCGATTTCCCACCGATGCGATTCATCGCTTCGGCGAGTGTTGTGTGCGCCTCTTGTGAGATGGAGCCAAATGACATGGCACCCGTTACAAAACGTTTGACGATCTCTTTAGCAGATTCCACCTCATCCAGATCAACGGCCGCTTTTGAGTGGTCGAACTCAAACAGTCCACGCAGGGTAAGTAGGCGCTCACTCTGCTCGTTGATCGCTTTGGCGTACTCTGCGTAGCTCTTCCGATCATTGGCACGGGTCGCATATTGTAGCTTGGCGATGGTCTGCGGTGTCCAGGCATGATGTTCACCGGTCACACGGTAGGCGTAGTCACCACCGGCAGCCAATGCATCACGATAGATCGCCGCACCACCAAACGCATTGCGGTGCCAACGCACCGTCTCCTCAGCCACCTCTTGCAGGCCAATGCCCTCAATCATGGTTGATGTGCCGTTGAAATACTCTTCGACAAATTCAGTAGAGAGGCCCACCGCATCAAAGATCTGCGCGCCACAATAAGATTGGTAGGTGGAGATACCCATCTTGGACATGATCTTCAGCAGGCCTTTATCGACCGCCTTAATGAAACGCCAATGTACCTCATCTTCCGCCACTGGTTCAGGCAACTGATCTCGTAGGCTCGACAAGGTGTCAAAGGCGAGATAGGGGTTCACCACCTCAGCGCCATAACCGGCCAACGTGGCAAAGTGATGCACCTCACGCGCAGCACCGGTCTCAACAACCAAACCAGAGGAGGTCCTTAGTCCAGTCTCAACCAGGTGATGATGTACCGCTGATGTGGCTAGCAATACGGGGATGGCTATATTATCGGCATCCATCATCCGATCAGAGATGATCAGAATATTGTAGCCATCACGCACCGCCTGCTCTGCTTCAACACAGACTGCCGCTAACGCAGCCTTCATGCCATCAGCACCCAACTCAGCAGCGTAGCAAATACTGACGGTAAAGGTACTAAATGCACCATTGGTCAGATTACCGATGCAGCGTATACGCGCCAGACTGGTGTTGGTGATTACCGGCTGGGCCACCTCAAGACGTTTGTTGCTACCCACTTCATCCAGACCCAATAGGTTGGGACGAGGGCCGATCAACGAGACCAATGACATCACGGACTCTTCACGAATCGGGTCGATTGGCGGATTGGTGACCTGAGCAAAGTTCTGTTTGAAATAGTTCGACAACGGTTTGGCGTGATCGGACAAAACAGCCATAGGATTATCGGCCCCCATGGAACCGATCGCTTCCTGGCCAGTAGCGGCCATCGGCATCATCAAAACTTTGATATCTTCCTGTGTATAACCAAACGCCTGCTGACGCTCAAGCAGCGTCTCATCATCGGGTGCCATAGGCGAAACAGTTTCGGGCAGTTGACGCAGCAGGATTTGACTATTATCCAACCATTTTTGGTATGGCTTGGCTGAGGCGAGCTGATGTTTGATCTCCTCATCATCGATGATGCGACCCTGCTCCAGATCGATCAGGAACATCTTGCCTGGCTGCAAGCGCCACTTTTTAATAATTCTCTCTTCAGGAATCTGCAACACGCCCATCTCAGAGGCCATCACCACCAGATCATCATCGGTGATCAGGTAACGTGCTGGGCGCAGACCATTACGATCCAGCGTGGCACCAATCTGACGTCCATCAGTAAATGCAACGGCGGCGGGACCATCCCAAGGCTCCATCAGCGCTGCGTGGTATTCATAGAATGCACGACGCTCATCATCCATCAATGGATTGCCAGCCCATGCTTCCGGCACCAGCATCATCATGGCGTGCGCCATTGAGTAACCACCGGCAACCAGCAGCTCCAGTGCATTATCAAAACAGGCAGAATCGGACTGACCCTCTGGGATCAGTGGCCACACCTTCTCAAGATCCTCACCCAAAATTTTCGACGCCATGGTGGCGCGACGCGCGCGCATCCAGTTGACGTTACCACGCATGGTGTTAATCTCACCATTGTGCGCAATCATGCGGAAAGGGTGGGCAAGGTCCCAGGTGGGGAAGGTGTTGGTGGAGAATCGTTGATGTACTAGCGCCAGTGCAGAGACAACACGCTCATCGACGAGATCATTGTAAAACTCACCGACCTGACCAGAGAGCAGCATCCCTTTATAGACCACCGTGCGCGAGGAGAAAGAGCTGAAGTAAAAGTCACTTCTACCTTCCAGCTGCGACTTACGAACAATACTCTCAATCTGTTTGCGAATGACGAACAATTTGCGCTCAAAGGCATCTTGATCCGCACAGTTTTCACCCCGCGCGACAAAGATCTGTCTAATGCGTGGCTCAGTGGGCAGTACGCTGTAACCCAACCCACTGTTATCAACCGGCACATCACGCCAACCGATAAGCGTCTGGCCCTCTTCAGCAACCAGACGATTGATCACCGCCTCGCACTCAACACAACTTGCGGCATCCCGCGGTAGGAAGATCATGCCAACGGCGTAATCACCAGCAGCAGGCAGCTCAAAATCAACAACCGCAGAGAAAAAATCATGCGGGATCTGTAGCAGGATACCCGCGCCATCACCGGCACGCGGATCAGCGCCCACAGCACCACGGTGAGTGAGTCGATCCAGGATCTCTAGGCCCTGTTCAACAATTTTGTGACTTTTACGCCCTTTAATATTGGCGACAAAACCAACGCCACAAGCATCATGTTCATTAGCAGGATCGTATAACCCCTGCTTCGGTGGCAAAGCCCCTTGGCCCATTGCAAACCTCGCGAAATTATTACCGAAGAGAGGCCATTTCCCCCTCGTCAGCTTAGCATTTTGTTACTGAGATCAACCTTGCCACTGAAAAGTACGTTTAGTGAGGGCAAGATCGTTAAATAAACATTCGTCACTCGGCGTGACGCGCCCCTAAATCTAGATAGAGACACTCTCCGCACCATATTAGGCGGACAGAGGAACCCGACAATATACTTCAAAATGGCTTTTTAAGCTAGCCGAGCAGATGACCCAAATCCCCACATAGAAAATAACGTGCTCAAAAAAACAGCCCAAAGCATAAGGATACTCTAATATAGTTGGTGT
This sequence comes from Candidatus Polarisedimenticolaceae bacterium, assembly GCA_021647945.1. Classification (GTDB taxonomy): domain Bacteria; phylum Pseudomonadota; class Gammaproteobacteria; order Chromatiales; family Chromatiaceae; genus JAKITT01. The sequence continues at coordinate 49 of JAKITT010000029.1, read as the reverse complement.
TTTCTGACACTCGAAAATACACCGCGCCAAAAAAACAACGTCTTTCACC
>JAKITT010000151.1 GCA_021647945.1 Candidatus Polarisedimenticolaceae bacterium | reverse complement strand
ATAGTGTTGAGTAAGGCCATTCAGCTGCTTGCTGTACCAACCCATGTTTAACTGGGTTGTAATGTATATAGTCGATGTGTCTCTCCAAATCCTTATCATCTCGGATCAGGTGCTCCCAATATCGACGCTGCCATATCCCTCGCTCACGTTTTTTTCTTCGGCTTTGCCGAATATTTTCACCACTGTTCTGACGGCGTGAAAACCCAGCCTTTACCAAAGACCACCGCAGAGGATAGTTGTCGTCATTCTCTGGCAGGCGCCAGATGGTATGGAGATGCTCAGGCATTACTGCTATTGAAACAATTGAGAAGGGGTGTCTCTTTTTCACATCAGCAAAAGTTGCACGTAGATCTTCAATTTTCCTTACCAATAAATCTGATTTCCTATCGGCCAGGTTTACGGTAAAGAAATAGTGGGCACCTTTTATCCGAGAACGTCGATATTGCATGTAAACTCCTTTTCATAATTGCCCATATTGTTGGGCTTCGTTCCTCAGCCCAACCTACCAAAAAACTGATGTAATCTAAAGGCTGCTCATGGCCTCTCTGCTATTTGACCAGCCGGACAGGAACGTCTGCATCACGCCCTGAGGCATTCAGTCAACACTTCAAGCAGAGCAACTTGGGAGTTGGTCCCTGATAGCAGACCAGTCAAATATGCTTTACGTAAAAAAGTTTGCCAAATCTCTGAGGAGGCACTGTGTAGGTATTTGCAATTATGCAAAGCACAGACTCACTAGCGCAAGAATCGAAGCTGGGAATGTCTGTATTGGAATGATCCGTAAGCGTGCCAGAGGGATCAGAGATACCGAGTACTTCAAACTGAAAATCAGGCAGTCATCGCTTCCAGATAATGTCTCAATGTTCTATATTTCGGCTTAATGTTCACTCACAAGACCGGCAAATTCTTATGTACTGCATCTATTTTCATCCTCAAACCAGTGATGTGTGCGATTAACCATCGCAACTAATGACAACATCACAGGAACCTCTACCAACACGCCAACAACCGTTGCCAGTGCGGCCCCTGAATTTAGTCCAAATAACGAGATAGCAACAGCAACTGCCAGCTCAAAAAAATTGGAGGTGGCAATCAAACAAGCTGGGGCCGCAATGTTATGCGGAAGATGCAATGCTTTTGCTGCACCGTAGGCGATAAGGAAGATGCCGTAAGTCTGAATCATTAGCGGTATTGCGATGAGCAAGATGGTTTGTGGCTGATCAATGATTTTCTCAGCTTGAAATCCAAACAGCAGTATTACCGTTGCCAGCAGACCAATCACAGACCAGGGTTTGAGCCTGCTTACAAAAGTAGTAATGCGATGTTCATCACCTCCAGCTTCTAATTGGTGGCGGGTGAAGGCTCCAGCTAAAAGAGGCAGAAGAACATAGAGGCCAACCGATAACAGCAGTGTTTCCCATGGCACATCAATATCGCTTACACCCAGCAGAAATGCCGCGAGCGGTGCAAAGGCGAAGACCATGATGATGTCATTCACAGAGACCTGCACGAGCGTGTAGTTTGGGTCGCCTTTTGTGAGCTGGCTCCAGACAAACACCATTGCTGTACAGGGTGCGACACCGAGCAGGATCATGCCTGCGATATATTCAGTGGCAGATTCAGGGTCGACCAAATCGACGAAGATAACTTTAAAGAAGAGCCAGCCCAAAGCGGCCATGGTGAAGGGTTTGATTAGCCAATTCACAACGAGGGTTAGAAAAAGCCCTTTGGGTTTTTTACCCACATCTTTGATGGCTGAAAAATCGATCTGCACCATCATGGGGTAGATCATGATCCAGATGAGCAGGGCCACGACAAAGTTGACGTGTGCATACTCCAAACTGGCAATGATTTGGAAAGCAGGGGGAAAGAGGTTTCCCAATGCTACACCCACTACAATGCAAAGAGCGACCCATAGGGTGAGGTAGCGTTCAAACAGTCCCATCACACCCCTCTCCTATTTTATTCAACACAAAAGCTTACTGTTTTCACCTAATTCCCCACTTAGCGGATAAGTCTCATGGTTAGTTATTTAAGGAACCTCTGAATAAGTCATGATTGTTTTAGGCTGGCTGAAATTGCCCCGATTCGTCCCGAAGATCACTACAATAGAGTGACTATTCCAGCTCACTTCGATACAAATAGGAACAATTTCATCTCAGCCTAATTCCAACCAGACTTAATCAGAGGTTCCTTAACTAATCATCATCGTCGTCATCGTCATCGTCATCGTCATGCTTACGGCGATCATATCGCTGGTAGCCTGTCTGACCCTCTTTGCCCATCAGGTTATTCCGCCAGATATATTTGGCTTCATCTTCATCGCCACTACGATGGCACTCAACACAGTTTTCATACTCGCGGATACCCTCTTCCCAATGCTCGCCACGGATGTTGGCGCGGGAGTGTTCATGGCAGCCATAGCAGGTGTAGTTGCTGTAATCATCTTTAATATGACACGTATCACAGGCGGTATCATGGTCACGGTCAAAACGAAAGTACTCATCATGTTTCAAAGTGGCCGGTGTCCAACCCTCAACGGTGTGGCACTGTGCACAGTTACCCTTGATCTTCTGATGCAGCGCATCACCAGGGTTGGTATGGCAACCATCACACAGCTCTTGCGTTTCACGCGCAATCAGTTGATGTGAAAACTGGCCAATTGGGCGGAAGGATTGCACACCTTTGTGATCACTGTGGCAGGCAATGCAATCATCATCAATCAGCCCTTGGTGGAATGCGGTATTTTTCTTCTCTTTGGCAATAGTCACCCCTTTAGTGGTTTTCAGGCCGATATCTTCTACCTTATGGCACGCTATGCATTTGGCGGATCGACTGCCAATAAAAGGGGTGTGGCAGGCGAAGCAGTCATCGGTGAGATCCATATGGGGGTCCATCAATTTGCCAGGTTCAATCATTAGCTGCGGGACAAAGATTACCAGCAGGATGAGTACTAGCAGATTGGCCAGGACGATGGTATTGACGATTCTATTTTTCATTTCCATTGCCAGTATAGGAGGATGCTAAAGATATGAGTCGTGCCGAGTACCACAAACATCAGGGTGATCGGAAAGTGCACAGCTCGCCATTTTTTCATCGTGTCTAAAGTAACAGCGTCCCAGAAGAGCGCCCTCTCAGCCTCATCACCGACCAGGCCTTGCTCGGCCTGGTGCGCCTTCTTCTCTGCGATATATCGACGTGATTGATCCAGTAGATATTGGCCAGTCATACCACTGATGATATTGACCATCATGGCGACTAGGGCCAGCCAGGGTAGGATGGCGTAGACATGTATACCGGCATGCACCAGAACCATCAATGCACCCGTCCAAGTGAGAACCTCATGCAATTTGAGCAGGGTCTTCGGTTTGCCGAAGCTGATCTTCTTGCGTTTGCGCATCGAGTAGAGAAAGGAGAGCATGATCAACAAGACGCCGGGGATGCCCAGCCAGCGGCCAATCCACGTCAGATCGAGCAGGTGTAATGCCGCATCCAGGATAGCCGTTGTGACAATGAGCGCAATAAACATCAACAGAAACGGCATAACTTTTTTGCTTATGAGTGAACGTTCCATAACGGCCTCTATGCGGTTAGTGTTAGGTTGTTTTTAGGTTTTGAGATACACAGCAAGCAGTGGCCTGCTTCAACATCAGCATCTGGCTCTTGGTTGTACTCAACACCCCCAGACTCAAGCTTGGTCTGACAACTGCCACAGCTACCGGCCCGACAGCCTGAATCGACATCAATATCATTATCCTCGGCAAGCGCTAACAGTGACTCTGCATCGGGGTTCCAAGTTACACTTTTACCCGACTTACTGAAGGTAACGGTAATCGCCTCCACCGGCTTACTGGCTTGTGGCTTGGCCTTTTTATGTTTAGGTAACGTCGCAGGGCCAAAAGACTCATAGTAGATATCTTCATTTGCTACGCCCCACTCCTCTAACGCTGGCACTAGGCTCTCCATCATCGCCCTGGGGCCGCAGACATAGAACTGGTGTCGTTTCAGCGGCAGGATCAACCGCAGTCGATTGATATCAACATGCCCGCGGTGCTGGTAGTCGTTGCCTTCAATATCCTGCTCAATGGGTCGGCTGTAACAGAGATGAAGATGAAAGTTTTTGTGGGCCTGCTGAAGTGACTGTAGATGTTCTTTCATCGCGTGATCAGCACTATTGCGTACGCCGTAGAAGAGCCAGATCTCTCGTGAACTACCGCTATTCAGAAGGGCATTGGCAATGCTCACCATTGGTGTAATACCAATTCCGCCACCGACCAGCACGACGGGTAGAGGCTCTTTTTCCATTAGATAGAAATGGCCAGATGGCGCTTTGACTGACAGCCGCATCCCCTCCTGCACATGGTCGTGGAAATAGTTGGAGGAGCGGCCAGGTTGAAAACCGGGATGACCGGCAGGCGCAGGAACGCGTTTAATGCTGACCCGGTAGTAATCGAGCTGTGGGCTATCCGATAGCGAATAACAGCGCACGATGTTTTTGCTTTCACCACTCACTGGATCTTTAATCTGTAATTTAAAGGTAAGAAACTGGCCAGGCTTGAATGAGGGCAGAGGCTGGCCATCAGCAGGGGTTAGATAAAAGGAGCAGATCGACTCAGCCTTATCCTCCATCACCCGGTGTTGGACAATAAACTCCCTGAATCCACTCCAGGCTGTAGTCGTTTCGCTCTCTGTCAGTAGTGCTGGGGAAACAGGACTTTTTTCAACATCAGCTTGAGAGGCACCCTCTTGTGACCCTATCTCTTTCAGCTCTTGCTTACGACGATAGAGTGCAACCAGTGCGAAAACCCCCACTTGCAGTGCTATTACTACAAATATGATTAACGCTAATGTTCCAGTACTCATTTTCAAATCCCTTCACTAACTTCTGCTGCCATGTACTCAATATACCGACACGAGCTGAATTGAAACTGAATGCCTGATCAAGGAGCCTTATAACCTTAATAATAGCCCTCTTCACAACCATTGGAAGAGGGCTATTTATTATGTTTCATGTTTAAACAATTCGTGCAATACACATCACAAGCGCAATTGCGGCAACTACATACATCATGGGATGGCTTGGAGCAGTTTTTGTATTCATCATATTCACCTTTATATATAGCACCATGGTTATCCATAGCGTTGCTGTTTACAAAAACAAATGACTTAAATATATTTGCCATTTATCTCTTATCTTTAAGTTTATAAAGGTAATATGAATTCAAACTGAACGGGGGATAGTTCTGAAGACAAAAACATTTCACCACAGAGGTCACAGAGCGCACAGAGAAAAAACTATTGACTCAATGTATTGTAAGCGTCTAGCGAATTACATCTTCCTCAGTCATTTTAAAGCCGCCATGATGATCCCCGCCCGCCATCATCAGCAACATTGAAAGGGGATATCATGAAATCAAGCGGTTCGAAAAGAGAGCTCAA